>NZ_JBITWL010000018.1:0-120378 GCF_044543825.1 Gordonia sp. NPDC062954
CCCCACACTCTGACTGCGACCACCGACAAGCGTGAGACGTCAACGATGTCCCGACGACACGACGTCAAGCATGTCCCGAGCCCTTACACGTCACATCCGGGAACATCGCCACGACACCGGCCGGCGTTCGATCGCCCTTGTTCAGCCGGTCGGACGGTTCGACCATTCACAAGCCGCAGTTCACGTCGCGTAGCGGTCTCCTAGCAACCCGCCGCTTCAGCACTGCAACCTCGAACTATGACGCGCCGGCCGGGGAGCAGTGCTGGCCTGAGGATTCTGACAAGTTAGTGAGAACCCACAGGTGACAAGATCATGAGAAACCCCAGTTCGCGACTGACAAAGAGGATGAGATCCTACAGACAGTTCGTGTGGCGCCGATTACATTCGACATCACAACGACCCATCCGCCGCTCAGTCCCAGACGAATGGAGCACGTATGGGTCCGTTCTGCTGTCTCACCCGAGGAGTGCGTCTATGACCATCTCAACCTTCGCCCGCCGCGCCGCGGTGTCGATGGCCTGCCTGGCCACGACACTGAGCGGCGGACTTGTGTTCTCGAATGCCCCGGCCGGCGCCGCGTCCTGCGCCGACGTGGAGGTGATCTTCGCGCGCGGCACTATCGAACCGGCGCCGCCGATGGGATTGACCGGGCTGTCGTTCTCCGAGGCGGTGCGCTCGCAGCTGCCCGGCAAGACGGTCAGCAGCTATGGCGTGAACTATCCCGCCAGCGACCAGTTCAACAATCGCCTCGCCATCGCGAACTCGGTGGCCGTGGGCGTGCGGTCGGCGCAGACGCGCATAAAGTATCTTGCCGCCACGTGCCCGGACACGAAGATCGTGCTCGGCGGTTACTCGCAGGGCGCGGCCGTCGCCGGGTTCACCACGGCGACCGGCATCGACGTCCCGAACGAGTACCGCCAGTACCGCAACCAGGTGCCGCCGCCGCTGCCGGCCGACGTCGCCGACAACGTCTCCTCGGTGATCCTGTTCGCGCCGCCGTCGGACCGCTTCCTGCGTGACATCGGCTCGCCGGCCATCCAGGTCGACAGCGAGTACCGGGCCAAGACCAAGACCTATTGCATACCCGGTGACAACATCTGCGACGGGTCGCCGGTCGGCCAGCCCAACGGTCTGCACGTGCTGTACTCGGTCAACGGGATGACCCTCGACGCCGCCAACTATGTGAAGGCGCACCTCTGACCCAACCGAACGAGCCATCGCCGCCCCGCCGACCGACCAGGTCGCCGGGGCGGCGATGATTTACGCGGCGCCGCTCGGTCTGCATCAACATGACCCGAATCATCGCGGACATCTCGATGTCGGTCGACGGCTTCGTGACCGGCCCCGACCCGGGGCCGCAGAACGGGTTGGGCACCGGCGGCGACGCCCTGCACACATGGGCATTCTCCGACGATCCCGAGGATCAGCGCATCCTGCAGACGGCGACCTCGCGCTCGGGTGCGGTGGTGATGGGCCGGAATCTGTTCGATGTGGTCGACGGACCGGGCGGCTGGGACGACACCGTCGGCTACGGCGCGACCGAAGCCGCCACCCCACCATTCGTCGTGGTGACCAGCACACCCGACCGACATCCGCCTCACCCACCTCGACTGGACGTTCGTCACCACCGGACCATCCGACGCCATCGCCGTCGCACGCGATCGAGCACAGACCTCCGCTACCGGCGACGATCTCGATGTGGTGCTCATGGGTGGCGGCGCGCTCATCGGGTCGGTCCTGGCGGCAGGGCTGGTCGACGTGCTGTCGTTGCATCTCGCGCCGGTGGTGCTGGGGTCCGGGACACCACTGTTCACCTCTGCGCCGTGCGGCCTGGAACAGCGGAGCGTGATCGCGACGTCGACGGCCACCCATCTCACCTACGACGTCACCCCAACCGGCGCCAGGTGACCGCGACGCCCACCGACGACACGACCAGCGCCACGCTCGTTGTTGCGGCGGCGGTCGACCGTGTTTTCGCGGTGCTGTGCGACCCCGGGACGCATGCCGCCATCGACGGCACCGGCTGGGTGCAGGCATCCGTCGATCGTTCTCCCCTCGACCACGCGGGACAGGTGTTCCGGATGTCGATGTTTCACCACAATCACCCCGACGGCGCCTACCAGGTGGCCAATCAGCTGCGGGAGTTCGACCCGCCGCGCACCATCGCGTGGACTCCCGGCACCGAGAACGGTGACGGCACGCTGGAGTTCGGCGGCTGGATCTGGCGCTACGATCTCGCCGTCATCGGGCCGCACCGCACCGCAGTGACACTCACCTACGACTGGTCGGCGGTACCCGACCGGATCCGGGAGTACCTGCAGTTCCCGCCGTTCGGGCCGGACCATCTGGCCAACTCGCTACGGCATCTCGCCGAGCTGGCCGTCCGCTGACCACCACTGCCGAGCGTGATCACCGGACCGAGCTGCGGTCCGATTCGGGTTGCTGGCACCCGTGATTGACCGCGGGTTGCACATGCGGGGTGAACCCGGCGGCGGTGCGGATACTGATGGCCGCGATCAGGCCGCCCAGTGCGCAGCACCCGGCAGCGATCAACATCGCGGTCGAAAAGCCCGGGCCGAGCGGCGCGCCCGGGCCGGCATCGAGCCCGGCGACCACCGGGAGCACGGCCACGGCCAGCAAACCGGCGACCCGCGCCACGGCGTTGTTGACACCGGACGCGGTGCCGGCCCGGCCGGGCTCCACCGCACCGAGCGCCACCGCGGTCAGCGGCGCGACGGTCACCGTCATGCCGAGCCCGAACAAGATCACCGCGGGCAACACCGCACTCACATAGCCGGCTCCGGGGACGATGCGCGCCATCAACGCCAACCCGACCGCGGCGATGCACGGTCCCACCGTCATCGGCAGCCGCGGACCGGTGACCTGGGCCAACTTGCCCGACCACGGCGAACCGAACAGCATGATGACCGTGGCCGGAACCGTCGCCACGCCGGCCTCGAGCGCCGAATAGCCCAGGCTCTGCTGCAGCTGCAACGCCAGCAGGAACAGCGCACCCCCGAGCGCTGCGTAGACCATGAGGGTGGTGAGGTTGGCACCGGCGAACTGCCAGGATCGAAACAGTCCCAGTGGCAGCAACGGCGACTGCGCACGCTGTTCGATGGCAACGAAGGCGATCAGCGCGGCTGCGCCGAGGACTGCCGAGCCGATGATGAGCGGCCCCCACCCACGCGTCGGGCCTTCGATCAGGGCATAGATCACGCCGGACAAACCCAGCGTCACCGCCACTGCCCCACCGATGTCGAGGCGACCGACCATCCGCGCGTCGCGCGACTCGGCGACATGTCGCAGCGCGATCGCCATCGCGCCGAGAGCGAGCGGAACGCTGAGGAAGAACACCCACCGCCAAGATGCGGTATCCACCAGCCATCCACCTACGAACGGACCCAGCGCGCTTGTCGCACCGGACATCCCCGCCCACAGTCCGATGGCGCGACCGCGATCGGACTCGGAGATCTCGGCGTCGATCAGGGCGAGGCTGCCCGGCACCACCGCAGCCGCGCCGAGGCCCTGCAGGATGCGGGCGGCGATCAGCACCCCTTCGGTGGGGGCCAGGCCACAGGCCATCGATGCGATCGCGAAAACACCGAGCCCGAGCACGAAGACGCGGCGACGACCGTATCGATCACCGGCCACACCACCCGCCAGCAGCAACGCGCTCAGTGTCAGCAGGTAGCCGTCGAGCACCCACTGCTGTCCGGTGAGCCCGGTGTCGAGGTCACGGGCGACGGCGGGTAGCGCCACATTGACCACGGTGCTGTCCAGGAATGCGACACCCGAACCGAGCACGGCTGCCCCGATCAGCCATCGGCCCTCTGGAGATGACGCAGCGACACCGGAGAGTGTCGCCCGGACGGGCTCGGACGCGGTCATGATCTGCCCACGTCGGCGAGTCTACGTCGCGACATCCCGGTAGGAGTGGGTGTCACCGACGCGGAGCACTAGGCCGATGACCCGTAATCCAGGCCGTCACCCAGCACGAATGCACCGGTCAGACCGTAGAGGTCCGGGTCCAGGTTGCAGACGCTCATCACGGCATACAGTCCGTCGGGGATGTCCTCGAAGGTGCCGGTGACGACGCCGTCACCATTGGCGAACCGCCCCAGGTGGGTGGCGGTGATCGCGTCGGCATCGCGCAGCGCCGCCAGGAGGGCGACCACGTTCACCGATTGCCCCTGCACCAAGGCAATGATGTCGGGACCGATGATCGGCGCCGCCTTGACCGCGTCGATCACCGCCGAGGTGCAGAAGCCCGGAGCCAGTCGGCTGATGCGCGGGACGTCGGTGACCGTGTAGCTGATGGTTCGACCGCTCACATCAATGGAGTAGCCGACGCCGTCGGCGAGGCCCACCACTGGCGTCGTGCCTGGTCGGAGTGGTTGAGCGTGGGCGACGGCGGTGCCTGAGAAGGCCAGGGTGAACACGGCCACCACCGCGAGTGCACTGCGCACGAGGACGTTACGGACGAGGACATTGCGACGCATCGAGACTCCTGGGTCAGATGTTTCCCCCTGTAGCCGCACCGTAGTGGTGCCACTCCAGACGCGAGGCGTTTTCGCGAGAATCGGGACGACCGACCCAGTTGCGGCCATACCCGGGCTATGCCTGCACCGTCGCCACCCAGTACTCGACGAACCGGCCGTCACGTGCACGCAGGATGTCGTTGCCCAGGAAGCGGTGTCGCTGACCGTCGCGCATCCCCGCCCCGATCCACCGGGCGGCGACGTACACGCCGTCGGTCACCGGGGGCACCTCGATGGTGAACTCGATCGCGGTGAACATCTCCTTGGACTCGGCGACGACCGCGGCGAGTTCGGTCGGGCCGTGTACATCGTGGCCCGGCCAGTGCCCGACGAAGCCCGCCGACACCAGGCCGTGGGCGATCTCGGCGAGGTCGTCGGCGTCGGACGGGCCGTTCCACAATTGGTCGATCCAGCGGCGATAGAGATCGGGAAGTGCCATGTGCTGCTCCTGGGCTGTTCGCTCCCAGGTTACGCCGACGGCCCGCACCAACAGAAGGTCGACGATCGGGGATGGGCGAATGTCAGCCCGCGACGTCGGCATGCACCTGCCAGACGAAACCATCGGGATCGGTGAACGCGCCTGCATCACTGGTGATCTGGAGACGGTGGGCGCCACTACCGGCGGGATCGACACCGGCGTCCTTGGCGGCTGCCTTGCGCCCGTAGAGGGCGAGGGTGATGGCGTCGGCGCCGCCGGCGAACTCGACATACTTGCGGCCGAAACTCTTCGCAACGGTCAGCCCGTGGTCGACATAGAACTTCTTGCTCGCAGCGACGTCGGCGGCACCGATGAGCAGCACGATGTCGTCGATCTGTCGCGCGGGCGCGCCGGTCTCCTTCTTGCTCGAGGAGGCGACCTTCCACAACGCCCCGTCGGGTGCGGCCACCACACCGCCGTAGCCCCAGAACGACTTCTTGGCTGGCTTGATCACGGTGGCTCCGGCGTCGATCGCGGGGCCGATGAGGGAGTCGACCACGGCAGGATCGGGCACCACCAGCGACAGCACATAGCCGCGGAAGCCGCTGGAAGGACTGTCGGAGGTGCGGAATCGGAGGCGGTCGACGATGCCGAAGGCGTTGTCGTAGAACGCTTTCGCGGCGGCAGTGTCGGGAACGTCGAGGGTGAGTGTGTCGATGGATGTCATAGGCGATGACGCTAGGCCGCCCGAGGGCACCTCGGCTTCTCAATTCCTGACCGATCAGTGCTGCGATCGGACATGCCCGACGACGGTGGCGCTCACCCCCACGCCGGCGGCGACGACGAAGACCGGCCACAGTGGCCCGATCGTCAGCAGGAACGCCCCGACCAGAGCACCGAGAAAGATGGCGCCGATCGCCAGCAGACGCCGGTTCGCCAACGTGCGCCAGCCCGGTCGCGACCAGAATTCGATGGCCCACACGGTGATCGTCGATGTGACGACGACGGTGGTCATCTCGGCCACCCCCACCTTGCGCGCCACAGCGGCCTGCACACCCATCGCGGCCGCGGTCAACACCGCCGCGGTGATCTGCGTTGTCTCCGTCAGCGTTACGACACCGACGACCACCGCACTGGCCGCGACCATTGCATACGACGCCAACAGCATCACGGTGACCCGGGTGCTCCATCCGCTCCCATGCCCGCGCAAGACGAGTCCGCCCAGGCCGGCGCCGACGACGAACGCGACCAACGCGAGTACGGGCCCCAATACGGGCAGGCCGTCCGCACCGGCGGCGCCCATGCCGAGAATCACGACGTTGCCGGTCATGTTGCCGACGAACACCTTGTCGAGCCCGAGGTAACCGCCGGCGTCGACGATGCCGGTGACAAAGGTCAGCGCCACCATCAGCCCCAGGTGCAGCGACGCGTCGTCGCGGCGCCTCACCGGCTCGGTCGCGCTCACGGTGGTCGTCATCGGGTGACCGCCTCGACGATCAGCGCGACCTCGACCGGAGCAGCGTCGGGCAAGGCGTACACCCCGACGGCGCTGCGTGCCGGGAGGCCTGGCCGATCTGGATGCGCGGCCAGCACATCGGAGGCCCCGTCGGCGACGGCCGACAGGCGGGTGAAGTCTGCGGCACAGGCGATGTAGACGGTCATCTCCGCGCAACGGAGGTGTTCGTGTGGCTCGAGCATGGTGCTCGCCGCGGCGAGCGCATTGGTGACCGCGAGCGCGGCCGCGTCCCGTGCCCGGTCCAGGTCCACCCGGTCACCGACGCGGCCCACCACGACGAGTTCACCAGAGCGGCGCGGGGTCATCCCGGCGGTGCGGATCGTGTTTCCCGAGCGGGTCGCCGGGATGTAGTTTCCGCGTGGAACCGGTACCGCGACAGTCTCATTCGAGACCAAGAGCCACACCTTCCTGTCGAGGGTCACTGCCGCCGAGCAGGAACCCGCCGGGGTCGACCGTGATCACCTGGGCACTGCCGCCGATGGCGCCGGCCGGATGCACCCGTACGTCGTGGCCGCGCTCGGCCAGCGCCGCGCGCGTGCCCTCGGGCATCGTGTCCTCGACACGCAGCCGCGGCTGCGCCCCGACAACGTCCGCATCCGAGCCGGGGAAGACCGTGAACCGCGGCGCCGCCACCGCTTCCTGCGGGTCGAGACCGTGGTCGAGCAGATGCGAGAGCACCTGCATATTCCACTGCACCTGCCCGTCGCCGCCGGGGGTATTGCCCACCGACACCAGGCCGCCGTCGTCGTCCGTGGCCACCCAGGCGTTGAGCGTGTGCAACGGTTTGCGCCGCGGGGCCACTTCGTTGGGGTGCCCGTCGATGAGATAGGCCCCTCGACCGAGCCGGTTGTTCAGCACGATGCCGGTACCCGGCACACTGAATTTCGCCCCGAAGGTGAACGCAAGTGAGTGGATGAAGCTCACCGACCGTCCCTCGTCGTCCACCACGACCAGAGAGGTGGTGTCGCCGCCGGTCACTGCGAACTCGCGCTCGGTGACCGGGTCGTCGGCGAGCTGCATCCGTTGCTCGGCCAGGCGGGCCGGGTCAAGGATCTGCGCGATACCGCCGTTGTCACTGCCGCACAGAGCGAATCGGTCTTCGAATGCGACCCGCGCGGCATGCACCATCCGGTCGACCGCCTCGACACTGAGCCACGGCACCATACCGAGGTCGTCGCCGAGCAACGCGGCCTGGTGCAACACCATCCACCCCGCCGACGGCGACGGCGTCTGATGAATGACGGTTCCCGCGTAGCGCAGGGTGATCGCATCCTCGGGCTCGACATCCCCACCGGCGCACCACTCGTCGCCGGAAAATGGGGCGCCCGCAGCGACCAGGGCGTCGACGCAGCGCTGCGCCAGGTCGCCGGTGTACATCGACTGCGGATCGTCGGCCAGCGAGCGGATCGTCTGGGCCAACTCGGGTTGCGGACGCCGCTGCCCGACGATCGGTACCCGCCCGTCGTCGGTGAACACCGCACGGGTCAGCGGATCGGCACCGATGGCGTCGATCGCGTCGGCGACATCATCGCGGGTCTTCGCCGAACACGGGATGCCCCGCTCGGCGATTCGAGCCGGCCCCGCCCACAACTCCGGCAGCGGCCGCGACGCCCCACCCGCATGCAGGGCGGCCAGGGCGGCCGGCGCACCCGGCACGGCCACGGCCAACGCACCGTCGAGCGGGATGGCCTCGAGACCCTGCGCGCGATAGAACTCCGGAGTGCCGCCGTCGGGTCCGTAGCCGCTGCCGTTGACCGTCCACACCCGGCCGTCGGGTTCGCGCACCACGGCGAACGCGTCACCACCGATGCCGCACTGCCCCGGCAGGGTCAGCCAGGTGGTCACCGCCGCGGCGAGGGCCGCGTCGATGGCATTGCCGCCCGAGGCCAGCACCTCCAACCCGGCCGCGCTGGCGAGCGGATGGCTGGTGGCCACCATGCCGCGCGTCGCGATGGTCGGTGGTCTGCCCTGCCCGTCGATCATGCCTGCCGGGCCTTGCGACGTCGCGGTCCCTCCGGGGGTTCGGCGGGGTCGATACCGACGAAGATCTCGCCGTCGCGTTCTTCGCACGGGTAGGTCTTGATGGGCTCGGTCGCCGGCGGGCAGATCGGCTCACCCGTCGCCAGATCGAAAGCACTGCCGTGGCAAGAGCATCCGATGCCGTCCTGCACCAGTTTGCCCGACGAGAGCAGGCAATCCAGATGCGAGCAGTAGTTCGAGGTGGCATACGCCGTGCCGTCGAGGCGTGAGATGGCGAACTCGTAGTCGTCGGCGTAGAACCGGCGGACGATTCCCTCGGGCACCTGACCCGATCGGGCGACTCTTCTGAAATCCATGGTGATACTCCGTGTCGTGCCGTCGGCGTCAGCCGGCCGGGGTCAGGTAGATGGTCTTCTCGGCCTGATAGAACTGCATCATCGAAGATCCGGCCTGCTCTTTGAAGGTCTGCGTGCTCGACGCCTTGTAGCCGCCGAACGGGGCGTTCATCGCCATCCCGGTGGTCGGTTGGTTCACCTTGACCAGTCCGGTCTTCGACGCCGCGGCGAACGCCATCGCCCGGCCGAGGTCGGCAGTGATGACCGCGGCACTCATGCCGAAGCGGGTGTCGTTGGCGATGCGCAGGGCGTCGTCGACGTCCCGCGCCCGCTGAAAGGCGAGGACGGGCCCGAAGATCTCCTCGCGCACGATCCGCATGTCCGGGGTGGTGTCGGTGAACACCACTGGGGCGGCGAAGTAGCCGTCGGACTCCGGGACCGGGATGTCGACATCATGTCGCAGTGCGCCTTCGGCGACACCGATCGACACGTACTCGCGGTATTTGGCCAGCTGCGCCGCGCTGGCAAGTGGACCCATCGTGGCGCCGTCGTCGATGCCGGGTCCGAGGCGTAGCGCCGAGGCCTTCGCCACCACCGCTTTCACCAGGGCGTCGTGGATCTCGTCGACCACCACCACCCGGCTCGTTCCGGTGCACGCCTGCCCGGACAGGCCGAAGGCACCCTTCACGATGGTGGTCGCGGCGAAGTCGAGGTCGGCGTCGCCGAGCACCACGGTCGGGTTCTTGCCACCCATCTCCAGCTGTACCCGGCGTTGCGGTCCGACGCCGGCGTGAATCGCCGCGCCCACGTCCGTGGAACCGGTGAAGGTCACAGCGGTCACCCGGTCGTCGGCGGCGACGGCCGCTCCGGCGCCACCGCCGCCCTGAACCAGCGCGATCGCCGTCGGCGGTAATCCGCCGGCCAGTAATGCCTCCACCAGACGCTGTCCCATCAGCGGGGTGACCTCGGATGGTTTGAACAGCACCACATTTCCGGCCGCGAGTGCCGGACCCAGCTTGCGGGACGGGATGTTGAGGGGAAAGTTCCACGGGGTGATGGCGCCGACGATGCCCACGGGTTCGCGCACGGTGTACACCATGGTCTGTCCCGCCGCCGGGTAGGTCGAGCCACCCGATCGCAACGCCTCGGCGGCGTAGAAGCGCAGGTTCATCGGGGTGCGGCTGACCTCGGTGGTCGCTTCGGCCCGCGATTTGCCTTCTTCACGAATCAGTTCGGTGATCAACTGGTCTGCTCGGGCCTCGAGGGCATCCGCAGCGCGTTCGAGGATGCGGGCGCGTCGTTCCGGCGGCGTCGCGGCCCACTCGGGTGCGGCCTTCTCCAGGGCGTCGACCGCGGCCGCCACATCCTGTGCGGTCGAGTCCGGAAAGACGCCCAGCACTTCCGTCGGGTGGGCGGGGTCGACGCTGCGGAACGTGGCGCCCGATGCCGAGGGCACCCATTGGCCGTCAACCAGATTCGATCCGGTCGTGATCTCGATGTTCGTCATGTCAGCTCACCATCTCCTCACCGAGTTCCCAGAGGTCGACGTCGTCGTCGGTCAGCGCGGCGGCATCGACGCTGCGGCCGATGAGTTCCCGCGCGGCCATAATGTCCTCGCCGCGGTCGACGGCGAACGCGCCACTGAGTTGCCCGCCGGTGAGGTAGAACGCGGTGAACTCGTGGTCGGCCATGTCGCCGCGCACCACCACGTCGTCGGCGGTGGCGGTGTTGCCGGCGAACTGCAGGTTGCGGTCGTACTGATCCGACCACAACCAGTGCGGTCCGTCCTCGACAACCGGGTCGCCCAGGATGGCGCGGGCCACCGCGGCGGCCTGCCGGTTGGCGTTGTCGAAATGTTCGACTCGCACGTGCCGGCCGGCGGCATCGGAGAAGCGGGCCGCCACATCGCCGGCCGCATAGACGCCCGGCGCATCGGTGCGGCCGACTGCGTCGACGAGGATGCCGTTGCCCACGGCCAGCCCGGCATCGACGGCGATTTCGACATTCGGTTCGATCCCGACGCCGACGATCACGTCGTCGACGTCGAGCACGGTGCCGTCGGTCAACGTCAGGCGCACCCCGTCCGCTCCGACGGCGACGTCGGAGACACCCACGCCACAGTGGAATCGCACACCGTTGCTGCGGTGGAGGTCGGCACAGTAGCGCGCCATCTGCGGGCCGAGGCGTCGCTCCAGGATGGTCTGCTCCTGTTCGACAACGGTCACCTGTGCTCCGAGACCGGTGGCGGTGGCCGCGATCTCGAGGCCGATGAAGCCACCTCCGACAACCGCGATCCGACTGCCGGCCCCCAGTGTTGTACGCAGGCGCTCCGCGTCGTCGACGGTGCGCAGATGATGGATGTGTGGCGAGTCGGCGATCCCGGCGAGCCGCCGGGGTCGGCCACCGGTGGCCAGCACGATGGCATCGGCACTCATCGACGAACCATCGGCGAGAGTCAGCGTCCGCCCGCCGGCGTCGAGACTCGTGACCCGTGCGCTGGTGCGGATGTCGATGTCGTTGTTCGCCAGCCACTTCGGCGCCAGCAGTGCCAGCGGTTCGAGTGCGCCGTCGCCGGTGAGGAACTCCTTGGACAGCGGCGGTCGCTGATACGGCAGATGTCGCTCGTCACCGAGAATGGTGATCGAACCGTCGAACCCGCGTCGGCGCAGGGTGCGGGCGAGAACCGCGGCCACCTGTCCGCCGCCGACGACGGTCACACTCTGAATCGTCATGAGATCTTCCTCTGGTCGCCGGGGGCCGCAGCGCGCGCAGCCAGGTTCACATAGATGGTGTCGCCGTCGAGACGTACGTCGTAGGTTGGTTGGCAGAGATCCTGGTCGGCTTCGTAACCGGTCTCCAGGTCGAATTGCCATTGGTGGCCGGGACAGATCACCCGGCCGTGCAGGATGGTGCCCTTGACCAGCGAACGGTCCTGGTGCACACACAGATCGGCGAAGGCGTAGATGCGATCGCCGGCAGCGAAGAGGGCGATCGCGGTGTCGTCGATCTCGACGCGGAGTTTGCGTCGCCGACCCAGTTCCTTGATGGTGGCCGCTGGCCGCCACGTGTCGCCACCGGACGGCGCAATGGGTTCGCTGGCCATGTCACTCACTTTCGTCAAATCGCCGTACCCGTGGGAGACACCGCAGGCGACGTCTCCCACGGATGATCGGGTCACACTGCGGCCAGCTCCAGGTCGTCGGCGACGTAGGTGTCGTAGAGACCCTTGGTGTAGGAGAACCGCATCTCCGCACCCCACTGCACCAGCTTTAGGCAACGCTGCTGCAGCGCAGGCGTATCGGCGCAGTCGAGCACGATCTGGTAGCCACGCTCGCCGTGCACCACATCGGAGGTGATGTGCAGATCGAAGAACTCGATCTCGTCCTCGGTGAAGCCGTATACCTCACGCAGCGGGATGATCTGCTTTTTGTAGATGCTGGGCACCTGCGATTCGAGTCCCACCACCAGCGCGGCGGTGGCGACCACGAAGTGTTCACGCTGGGACACCGCGTAGCACCACGACTGCAGGCCGCGGGTGATCGCATTCATGTTGTCGGGGTTCTCGATTCGCTCCTTGGTGGTGCCACAGGCCTCACCGAACTTGATGAGCAGATCGGTGTGCCGGATGTCGGCGAGCTCTTCCTCGTACATGTTCTGCAAGGTGAAATCCTTGGCATCGGTGAACTCGTCGGGGGTGTTGGCGTAGATGTTGGCGAGGTAATCGGCGAACGGGCCCACGTAGTGGAAGTGGTTCTCCGCCCACCGCGCGAAGTGCTTCTTCTCGAGTTTGCCCTCGGCCCAGGCCTTGCTGAACGAGGCGTTCTTCGCCTCGCGGCCCTTGATGGCGTCTTCGAGAGCGGCGCGGAACTCATCGCGCCCGAGCAGAGTCGTCATGGGTATTCCCTTCATGGACTGGTGGCCGGGGATCGGCCGAGATCTCGCAACGCTGCGAGTAGGACTGTCGAAAACCGAAATGAACCAGGCTGTTTCGACCAACTTCAGGCTAGGTACGTCGGCGCGAGCGCTCCACGGTCACAATGACCCGACGATGAGCCCGAAGGTGGCCAGAGTGCACGGTCAGTGCGCTGCCGCAGCCACGACGGCGTCGAATTCGGCGAGCATCGCAGCACCGACAGCCTTGTCCTGTTCACCGTTGCCGCCGCTGATCCCGACGCCGCCGACGATCTGCCCGTCGACCACCAGCGGGAACCCACCGACGAAGGTGGCGAACTTGCCGGGCAGCATGTGGCTGATGCCGAAGGCCTCGTTGCCCGGCAGGGCCGGACCGTTGGGCGGCTCGTTGAACAGGTGGGTGGCGCGTTCGTGGCCGGCCGCGGTGAACGCCTTGGCGATCGAGATCTCCACACCGGTGAGCCGCGCCCCCGGAAGTCGGTGCAGCGCGATCACATTGCCGCCGTCGTCGCACACGCAGAGGGTTTGCCGGACGCCGATCTCCTCGGCTTTGGCGCGGCCGGCCGCGAGGACCGGGAGCGCGTCGTCGAGGGTGATCCGCAAGATTCGATGCATGGCTGTCGTCTTTCCTGTGAGGCTTCTCGGGAGGATTGCCGCCGGAATGGCGTACTCGACATGTAACCGGACAGAGCCACGAAGCGTGAGGGTCACAGTGACCTGAGGGTCGTGGTCTTATAGGCCAATCTGCACATAGAGCGGTGCGAAGTGCCCTGGTAATCCACAATAGGACTGACACCGAACGAGGACCAGTGCCGAACGCAGGACGACAGGAAGCAGGCCGATGGAACCGCATCCCCGATTGACTCTCGCCGGCCTCCTCGACGAACCGTTGATGGAGGGCGCCCGTGTGGTGGCGGGCACTGCCGCCACCGACACCCCGGTGACCTGGGCGCTACCGTTCACCGAGGTCATGAGCCGCTACGACGATCTCACCGCAACCGTCGTCTATACCCGGCCGGAGTCGCTGGCCGCCAAGCCGTCGAGTCTCGGCTCCCTGTTGGCGCGCGGCGCCCCGGCGGTCATCGTCGACGGGCCGCTGCCGTCCACGATGACCGCCGACTCGTTTCCCACCGGCCTCGTCGTGTTGGAGATGGGATTTCCCATCGGCTTCGGGCCGCTGAACCGACTGCTCGCCGAACGTGCCCTCACCCAGGAGGTGCACGTGATGCGCTATGCGACCCATGTTCATCAGTCGCTTGCCGGCATGCTCCATCGGGGCGCCGGGATGCCGCTGCTGTTGCGCGAGGTGTCGGCGTTGTCGCACTCTCCCGCGGTTGCCCTCGACTCGCACTGCGTACCCGTCGCCGACCACGCCATCCCGGCAGACTGCGCCGAGGCGGTGCTCGCCGCGGTACGCACGACACTCCTCGAGCGTGGAGACGCTCCCGACAACCACCACACCGCTGTCGTTGCCGACCTCACGGCCGACGGTGTGCGGTGGACATGTACGGCCAGTCCGATCCTGCTCGGCAAGTACTTCGAGGGGTGGGTGGCGATCCTGCGCCGTGGCGAACGCCCCGGGGAACATGACCTCGCTCAGCACGCCGTGGTGGCCGAGCAGGCCACCGCGATCATCGGCTCGGAGATGTTGCGTCAACGCAGCGTCGAGGAAGCCGAGGAACGTGCGCGGGGCGATTTCGTGCAGGCGCTGGTGCACGGCGGGTTCGCCTCCGACCTCGAGATGCGCACGCGCGCCGGCTATCACGACATCGACCTGGACGCGACGTTTGCGGTGTTCATCACCCGCGACGACAGTCGCGCACCGGACTCCGACGAGAATCCCCGCGGCAGCAGCCGGTTGCTGCGTCTGGCGCGGTTTGCGGCCAGCCTGCTGCCCCACCGCGACGTGCGGTCATATGTGACCGTGCTCGGCGACGTGCTCGTGGTGGTGCGGACCGTCCGGTCCACGGCACCTTCAGAGGTGGACATCGAGGTGGCCGATTACGCCCAAGCCATGGCCGAGGAACTGACCGCCCGCGGTCACGACGTGCGATCCCCGGTCGCCTACGGCGCCGTCGCCGTCGGCGCATCGCAGATCCGCGACAGTTATCGCGAGGCCCGTGTGGCCCTGGGAATCGCCTCGCGGATGCACCTGCAGGGTGCGGTCGCGTATCGCGATCTGCGGTCCTACGGCGTGCTCGAGCAGATCGCCGACACCGACCGGAGCCGCCAACTCGTGGCCGACGTGCTCGGCCCCATCCGGCTCGGCACGGAACTGCATGCCACGCTGCTCGCCTACCTGGAGCAGGGTGGCAACGTGAATGCCGCTGCGCGCGTGCTGAACATGCACCGCAACACCATGCTGTCCAAGCTCGACCGGATATCCCGGACCATCGGACTCGACATCCGGGAGCCGGAGAATCAGTTCACCGTGTGGCTGGCCGTTCGGCTCGAACTGCTCGACAATCTCGGCGTCTCGGTGGCCCGAGAGGTCAACTTCGTCTAGCTGACCGCGACCGTTCCTGCGGTCAGCGGGCCGCCGGCTCCAGGTGATCGTCCGGGGCGGGCGCATGCGGGGTGGGGGTGCGACCGAGGAACGAGGCGGCGAAGCCACCGGCGGCGATCGCGGCGGTGACCGCGAACAGGACGGCGTGACCACCGTGGGCCAAGGCGACGGCCACCCACGCCGCACCGAGCGCGGACCCGCCGAATCGCATCAGATTGAACAGGCCCAGCCCGGTGCCGCGTGCCCCGGCGGCCGAGCGTGTCGAACCTGCGGCCGCAGGCGTCTGCACCAACGCGATCCCCGCTCCACCGACTATGAGAACTGATACCAGCCAGATGAATCCGGCGTCGGCGACGATGACCACCCCCAGCGCGATCTGCGAGGCACACAACACCACCAGTCCGGTGCGCAGCACCCGGCGCGCGCCGAGACGGTCGGAGATGGTGCCGACGATCGGTGCAAGGATCGCCATCGTCGCCGGCAGCGCGAACAGCAGTGCCCCGGCGACGCTGGTGCTACCGCCGTCACCCACCACATAGAGCGGGATGACCAGCAGCGTCGCACCCAACGCGAACATCTGCGCGAAGGCGGTCAGCGCGCTCCGCACGAACCGCGGTTCGACGATGTCGCCGACATCGAGGAAGGGCACGGGCACGCGGCGACAATGCACCACGCACGCCGTCAGCAGCACCGCCGCCCCCAGCGCCAGCACGCCGGAAATCCACAGTGGCACACCGCCGGACCCCACCAATGTGACCGCCAGGATCAGCAGCGCCGAACCGAGGGTCAAGGTGGCGGCGCCGAACTTGTCCAACCGCATCACCCGCGCCGGATATCGGGGCACGCTGCGTAGCGTCAGTATCAGTCCGATCAACGCGCACGGGATCAGCGGGACGAACACCCAACGCCACCCCCAGGCGTCGGCCATCAGCCCACCCAGCGATGGCCCCACGGCCTGGCCGATGCCGTTCACACTGGCCCATGCCCCCACCGCGCGCGCCCGACGTCGCGGACCGAAGAGCCAGGCGATCAGTCCCATCACCGCCGGCGCGAACACCGCCGCCGCGAGCCCCCCGAGTGCGCGCCAGGCAATCAGCACCTCCAGCGTCGGCGCGGTGGCCGCACCGGCCGAACACACCGCCGTGCCCACCAGGGCCGCGCAGTACACGCGTCGTCGGCCATACCGGTCGGCGATGTAGCCGGCCAGCGGCATGGTGGCGGCGAAGGTCAGCAGGAACCCGACGACGACGAGCACTCCACGTCCCAACGGTGCGTCGAAGTCGTCGAGGATGTCGGTGAGCGGGACGTTGACGACGTTGTTGCTGACCGTGCCGACGAGCGTGCCGGTGAGCAACGCGGCAAGGGCCAGTGGGGTACCTGCATCGTCTCCGCGCGCCCGCTCGTCGTCACGGCGCTCCACCATCTGCACTCCTACCGTTCATCGCGATCCGCCCGCGACCAACCGCCGTGGGTACCGAGAATTTTTCCATCCGAATGGAGCGGTCGGCACCTCGCGCGCATGTCAGAGTGCACACGATGCCACGTCCGATGAGGACAACCTGCACAGCCGACTGGTCAGCATCACCAGGATCTGCGACCTGACGAAACACTGAGGTATCCGACGATTTACCGGCGTGACACAACCGATCGTGAGACTGTCGTTCGACGGCATCGTGCACAGCGAACACCGACCGGAGGTGTGCATCGTATCGATTGACCGCCGATGACGGCGGGAGGAGGGTCTTCACCAGCACAGCCCCTTTCGTTCATCTCCCGCTAAGGATTCAACGTGCAGCCCATCAATCTGACCGCCGCCCACTGGATTTACCTGGCCGGCATACTCGTCATCATCGCGACGATGGTGATGCGCAAGAACATCGTCGTCCCTGCCGTGATCGCCACATTCCTCACGGCGTTCGCCTTCTCCAACAGCATCGTCACCGCGATCGCGTCGATCTTCAACGCGAGCCTCGTCGCGGCCAAGGAACTGTTCAACATCTTCCTCATCATCGCGATGGTGACCGCGATGCTCGGCGCACTGCGCCAGATGGGCGCCGATCGACTGATGATCGCCCCGTTCCGGCACGTGATGCGCGGTGCCACAGCAAGTTTCATCGTTCTTCTGGTGGTCACCTATCTCATCTCGCTGTTCTTCTGGCCGACGCCCGCGGTGCCCCTGGTGGGCGCGGTGTTGATTCCGGTCGCGATTCGGGCGGGTCTGTCACCGATCTCGGTCGGCATGGTGGTGGCAATCGCCGGACAGGGGATGGCACTGTCGTCGGACTATGTGATGAAGGTTGCCCCGGGCATCTCCGCGACCGCCGCCGGTGTGGACACCGACGCCGTCGCCGACAAGGCACTCGTCCTGTCGCTGGTGGTGGGGTTCGTCGCCGTGGTGATCACCTGGGTGATGCAGCGTCGCACGTGGCGCGCACCGTCGGCGGAGTTGCTGCGCGAATGGGAAGCCGAGGCCGACCGCGGGGCCGCCGATGTGGAGGCCGAACTCGAGGTCGCCGAGACCGACGGGTCGGCGGGGCGTTCCGGTACGGGGGCCGGCGGCTCGGTCGCGGCCGGAACCGGCAACAGCGGCGGTGGATCAGATGCCGGCAGCGGTTCGGGTTCGGCGGGTACCGCCGTGATCGACCGCCCGGAGCCGAACGATCCGGGAGCCGAACCTCGGGCAACGCGTACCGCCAAATTGTTCGCGGTGCTCGTTCCGTTGGCCTACCTGGCCTTCATCGTCTTCCTGATCCTCGGTAAGGCCGGCGTCGTCCCCGCGCTCGAAGGCGGTGAGGCAGCCGCGATGGTCGGCGGGATCGCTGCCCTGATGCTGTTCGCCGTCTGTGCGGCGCACGAACCGCGCAACTTCCTGGAGACGACCGCCGATCACCTGGTCGACGGCCTGGTGTTCGCGTTCAAGGCGATGGGCATCGTGTTGCCGATCGCAGGCTTCTTCCTTATCGGCAACTCCGACTTCTCCAGCCAGATCCTGGGGCTGCCCGAGGACGTGACCGGCCCGGCCTTCCTCTTCGACCTGGTCAGCTCCGCCCAGTCGCACCTGCCGAACATCCCGATCCTCACCGGACTCGGCGTCCTGCTGGTCGGCATCGTCGCCGGTCTCGACGGCTCGGGTTTCTCGGGTCTGCCACTGACCGGTGCGTTGGCAGGCGCGCTGGCACCCGGCGTCGACATGGACCCGGCCACGCTGGCCGCGATCGGCCAGATGGGCAACATCTGGTCCGGTGGCGGCACGCTGGTGGCGTGGTCCTCGCTGGTGGCGGTCGCGGGATTCGCCCGGGTGCCGGTACTCACGTTGGCGCGCAAGTGCTTCGTCCCGGTGGTCTCGGGTCTGGTGATCTCCACCATCGTGGCGGTCTACCTGCTGTAGCGCCATATCGTGTTCACCCGGACCCCGCTCGTGCGCACAGTCGGTGCGCCGGACGGGGTTCGGTGCTTTCAGGTCACACCGAAGGCCATCCCTCCGGCCCCGCCGAACCGGCGGGGTATTCCTCGAGCGGTACGCGATCGGCCTGCCAGGCGTCGATGATGGGACCGACGATGCGCCAGCACTGTTCGGCCGCGTCGCCCCGGACGGCGAGAGTGGCATCGCCGTCGAGGATGCCCGAGAGCACCTCGGCATAGGCGCGGATGGAGCCCTCGCCCAGATCCGCACCGAGCTCGGTGGCCGCCAGATCGAACGGGTCGGTGCCGTCATGTACGTTGAGCCGCAACGACATCGCGTCGGGACCGAAAGTCAGGCGGAGCACATTGGGTGCCACGTCCCCGCTGAACTGCTCCGGTAGGTGCCGGACCGGTCGGAAATGGAGCGCGATCTCCTTCACCGCCGGTTCGAGCGCCTTTCCCGACCGTAAGGTGAACGGGACCCCTGCCCAGCGGGCGGTGTTCACCTCGAAGGTCGCCTCCGCCAACGTCTCGGTGGCCCGGGTCGGGTCGACGCCATCCTCGTCCACATAGGACGGAAGGTGTTTGCCGTCGACCTGACCCGAGGTGTAGCGCGCGCGGCGCGATGATCGGACGGGGTCGCCGCCCATGACACGGGTGGCGCGCAGCGCAGCTCCCGTCGCGTCTCGCAGATCGCGTTCGTTCAACGACGCCGGCGGGTCCATCGCGACCACTGCCAGCAGTTCCAGCAGGTGACTCTGCATCATGTCGGTCAGAGCGCCGGCTTTGTCGTAATAGCCTGCGCGGCCTTCGAGTCCGAGGGTCTCGTCGTAGCGGATGACCACCGACTCGATGTGCTCGGCCGACCACACCGGTTCGAACACACGGTTGGCGAATCGGATGCCGAACAGGTCGAGCAGGATGGATTGGCCGAGGAAGTGATCGACGCGGAACACCTGGTTCTCCGGCACGAGCCGGGCGAGTTTGGCATTGAAATCCCTTGCACTGTCGTCATCGGTGCCGAACGGTTTCTCCAGGGCGAGCATCAGGCCGTCGGGGAGATCGTCGAGTTCGGCCATGGCGTCACACGACTGCTGTGCCACCGACGGCGGCACCGCGAAGTACAGCACCGAACGTCCGTCGCCCGCCTGATCGAGAACTTTCCGCATACCGTCGGACGTGCCGACATCGGCCTGGAGGAATGTGGTTCGGTCGGCGACCTGCCGGGCCGCCGGTGCCACGTCATCGCCGAACGCACCGGACACCCGTTCTCGCCACTCGTCGTCGGACACGTCGCGCCGGCCCACTCCCACCAACCGCACCGAGCGGTCGGGTTCGAGGGCGAGGAGTTGGGCGAGGGCCGGTAGCAGCAGGCGTGAGGTCAGGTCCCCCATCGCACCGAAGATGAACAACGTCGTGGTCGCCATACCCGACGGTAACCCTCCAGCGGATTCGGGCGCGCGGATCTCGTCGCCTTGCCGCACGAATCGTCACCGATGAGGACAATCGAGATCATGGGTGCACGCATCGAGGATTACGCAATGGTGGGCGATTGCCGGACTGCCGCGCTGATCTCCGCGGACGGCAGCATCGACTGGCTGTGCGTCCCCCGATTCGACTCGGCGTCGATCTTCGCCGCCCTGCTCGGCTCGGTGGAGCACGGCCAGTGGCGATTGGCTCCCCGTGATCCCGACGCCCGGATGACCCGGCGCTACGACGACGACACGCTGATCCTGGTCACGCGGTGGGTGACGTCCACCGGCACCGCCGAGGTCCACGAGTTCATGCCGGTCGACGGCGGCCGGGTCGACCTGGTCCGCCGGGTCGTCGGACTGTCGGGATACGTCGATTTCGAAACCGAGTTGCGGATGCGGTTCGACTACGCGAAGTCGATTCCGTGGGTACTGCAGGTCGGCGACACCATGGGGCCGGCCCTGCGCGGGATCGCCGGTCCCGACGCGTGCGTCGTCCGCGGTGTCGCGCTGCATGCCGACGGCGACGTTCATCGCGGGTTCTTCACGGTCGAGCCCGACGTCACCGTGGATCTCACGCTGACCTGGTATCACTCGCACCGCGAGGAACCGGGACCGTTGCCTGTCGACGACGCGCTGGCCCGCACCCGCGACTGGTGGACCACCTGGGCGAGTCGGATCGACCACAGCGGGCCGTATCACGACCAGGTGATCCGATCGCTGATCACCTTGCGCGCCTTGAGCAATCTGGATACTGGCGGGATCGTCGCGGCGGCCACCACATCACTTCCCGAGCAGTTCGGCGGCGCCCGCAACTGGGACTACCGCTACGTATGGCTGCGTGATGCGTCGCTGACGCTGGAGGCGCTGGTGAATCACGGCTTCCTGCATGTGGCCGAGCACTGGCGGATGTGGCTGATGCGTGCCATCGCCGGCGACACCGAGGACATCCAGATCATGTACGGCATTGCGGGCGAACGGGATCTACTCGAACGCGAGCTGCCGCAGCTGCCCGGCTATGAGAACTCGGCGCCCGTGCGCATCGGCAACGGTGCGGTCGATCAGTATCAGGGCGATGTGATCGGCGAGGTGATGGTGGGCCTCGACGACGCACGCGCCGCCGGCCTGGCGGAGACGCCGCTGTCGTGGTCGCTGCAGAAGGCATTGCTCGAACAGGTGGAGGCCAAACTCGAGTGGCTCGACAACGGAATCTGGGAGATGCGTGGTGAGCCAAGGATGTTCACCCAGTCCCGGGTGATGAAGTGGGCCGCGTTCGACCGGGGTGTCCGCGCGGTGGAGCGTTACGGGCTCGACGGTTCGGTCGATCACTGGCGCGAGCTGCGAGACCGGCTCCGTCACGAGATCGACACCGAATGCGTCGATCCCGCCTCCGGTCGGTTCGTGCAGTACGCGGGTACCGACGAGGTCGACGCCTCGTTGCTCCTGCTGCCGCAAGTCGGTTTCTGTGCGCCGGATGATCCGCGGATGGTGGCGACCGTGGAGCACATCGAACGCACGCTGCTCCGTGGTGGCCTGGTGCTGCGCTACCGCACAAGCACAGGCGTGGACGGCCTGGCCGGCGACGAGCATCCCTTCCTGGCCTGCACTTTCTGGCTGGTCACCCAATATGCCCGCAGCGGGCGCCACGACGACGCCACCGCACTGATGAAGTCCGCGCTGGCCACCGCCAACGACGTCGGCCTGTTCTCCGAGGAGTACAACGTCGACGAACAGCGCCAAGCGGGCAACACCCCGCAGGCGTTGTCGCATCTCGCGTTCGTGCGGGCGGCAGACGCGCTCGGGGAACGGTAGCCGGAACACACCGCGACGCGGCATACCCCGGTCGCACGTGTAGCCGACAACCCGAACGGGTAGGCCTCTGAGACTGCCCAATCGGCCGCAGCGCCGGACGACCGCGCGCCGATACGCGCCGACAGACGGAGTGACCATGCCCGGAAGCAACAGCGGCCCCACACATGATCCGGCCGCCCAGGATCCGGACCCCACTGCGACACCCGACCTCGAGAAGGGCGGGGGCGTGGCACCGGGCGACACACCACCGGATACGGCGCAGACGTCGGGCCTCTCGCATCACGAGGATCGTTTCGCCCGCGTGTTTCCCGTGAGCGGCATCGTGATGCTCATCGGCGCGGCAGTGCTGATCGTCGCCATGATCGCAGTCGCCGTCGGGCTCATCACAATGCTGTGACGGAGTACTCGTCACGCAATGTCCACCCACCGGCGTCCCGACGACCCTGCCCAACCCCGAACGATGCTGAGTCAAGGGTCGAAGTGTGGAACGCGGGACGCAGGGGTAGCCGATAGGTCGACGCGCACTGCACCCAAGTCCAGGAGATGTGATGAGTCAATCAGTTGCCGATGTCGTGCTGTCGAGGTTGCGTGAGTGGGATGTCAAGCAGGTCTTCGGGTATCCCGGTGATGGGATCAACGGATTACTCGCCGCGTGGGCGGATGCGGACGATGATCCACAATTCGTGCAATCCCGACACGAAGAGATGAGCGCCTTCGAAGCTGTCGGTTTCGCGAAGTTCTCCGGTCGCGTCGGCGTGTGTGCTGCCACCAGCGGACCCGGCGGCATTCACCTGCTCAACGGCCTCTACGACGCCAAACTCGATCATGTGCCGGTCGTCGCACTCGTCGGGCAGACCGAACGGTCGGCGATGGGTGGCTCGTATCAGCAGGAAATCGACATGCTCTCGCTGTACAAGGACGTGTGCAGCGACTACGTGCAGATGTGCACGGTGCCCGAGCAGATCCCCAATCTCCTCGATCGCGCCTTCCGGATCGCGATGACCGAACGGGTACCGACCGCCCTCATTTTCCCGTCGGATGTTTTCGAACTCGACTATTCACCACCGCAACACGAATTCAAGCAGGTGCCGTCCAGTCTCGGCATCGACGAGGCGACACCGGATCCGGACCCGGCCGCGGTGGCCCGGGCGGCGACGGTTCTCAACCACGGCGAGAAGGTCGCGATTCTGGTTGGGCAAGGCGCGCGCGGATGCGTCGACGAACTCACCCAGGTCGCCGATACGTTGGGAGCGGGGTGTGCCAAGGCGCTGCTGGGTCGTGATGTCCTGCCGGACACCCTGCCGTGGGTGACCGGCTCCATCGGGCTGCTCGGCACCACCGCGAGCTACCACCTGATGCGTGACTGCGACACCCTGCTGACCGTCGGATCCAACTTTCCCTACACGCAGTTCCTCCCGGAACTCGACCAGGCGCGCGGCGTGCAGATCGACCGGTCCGGCAAGTGGATCGGCATGCGCTACCCGAACGAGGTCAACTTGGTCGGCGACGCCAAACGCACACTGCAGCAACTTATTCCCAAACTCCAGTACAAGCAGGACCGCTCCTGGCGCGAGTCGATCGAGAAGCAGGTCACCCGCTGGCAGAAAACCGCACAACGCCAGGCGATGACCGATGCGCACCCGATCAATCCGATGCGGATCTTCCACGAGTTCTCCGAACGCGCACCGTCGAACGCCATCATCGCCGCCGATTCCGGGAGTGCCGCCAACTGGTACGCCCGACATATCACTTTCCGTGACGAGATGCGCGGCTCGTTGTCCGGCACGCTCGCCACCATGGGCCCAGCTGTGCCGTACGTGATCGGCGCCAAGTGGGCGCACCCCGACCGGCCGACGATCGCCTTCGAGGGTGACGGCGCGATGCAGATGAACGGCCTGGCCGAGATGCTCACCGTCGCCCGCTACTGGCAGCAGTGGACCGATCCGCGTCTCATCGTGGTCGTGTTGCACAACAACGACCTCAACCAGGTCACCTGGGAGCAGCGTGCGATGTCCAGTTCGCCCAAATTCGCCGCCTCTCAGGACCTGCCCGAGATGGACTACGCCGCGTTCGCACGCAGCATCGGGCTACACGGCATCAATGTCGACGAGACCGGGCAACTCGGTGACGCCTGGGACCGCGCACTGTCGGCCGATCGGCCCACCTTGCTTGACGTGCGGTGCGATCCGGATATACCGCCCATCCCGCCGCACGCCACCGTCGAGCAGGCGATGTCGCTGAGCACCGCACTGGTCAAGGGCGACGAAGACGCCTGGGGCATCATCCGCGAAGGCGCCAAACAGAAGGTGCAGCAGTATCTTCCGGGAACCAAAAGAGACGCAGAGTAGTTCGGGCATCTTCGGTGGTGACCTCGAGCGCTCCATGGCCTGATCGCGTGCGCGGCGTGACACCGACCATGCTCCGATGATCCCGCCCGTTCCGCCACCGAGGAGGTCCTGACCGTGTCGACCGTCGAACAAACCGCGGCTGTCGAAGCGCAGCGCCCTTATCCGCCCCGACGGCGACAATTGGGCGGCGTGCTCTACACACTGCTCACCACCACCGATCACAAGCTGATCGGTCAGATGTATCTGGTCGCCTGCCTGGCCTTCTTCTTCCTGGGCGGACTGATGGCGTTGCTGATGCGGGGCGAGCTCGCCCAGCCGGGCATGCAGTTCCTGTCCACCGAGCAGTACAACCAGATGTTCACCATGCACGGGACGGTGATGTTGCTGCTGTATGCGACGCCGATCGTCATCGGTTTCGCCAATGTGGTTCTGCCACTGCAGATCGGCGCGCCGGACGTCGCGTTCCCACGCCTGAATGCGCTGAGTTTCTGGTTGTTCGTCTTCGGCGGGACAGTGGTGTTGGCCGGCTTCTTCACCGCCGGTGGTGCAGCCGATTTCGGCTGGACTGCTTATACGCCGCTCAGCGACGCCATACACAGTCCCGGTGTCGGGGGGAATCTGTGGGCGATGGGACTGGCGGTCTCCGGTCTGGGGACCATACTCGGTGCGGTCAACATGATCACCACGGTTGTGTGCCTGCGCGCACCCGGCATGACGATGTTCCGAATGCCAATCTTCACCTGGAACATTCTGGTCACCAGCATCCTCATCCTGCTGGCGTTTCCACTGCTCACCGCCGCGTTGATGGGTTTGATGGCCGATCGGGTCTTCGGCGCCCACGTCTTTGACCCAGCCAACGGGGGTGCCATCCTGTGGCAGCATCTGTTCTGGTTCTTCGGCCACCCCGAGGTCTACATCGTCGCGCTGCCATTCTTCGGCATCGTGACCGAGATCTTCCCGGTGTTCTCGCGCAAGCCGGTGTTCGGCTACAACGGCCTCATCTACGCCACTTTCGCCATCGGGCTGCTGTCGATGGCCGTGTGGGCTCACCACATGTTCGTGACCGGAGCCGTTTTGCTGCCCTTCTTCTCGATGATGACCATGCTCATCGCCGTACCGACCGGGGTGAAGTTCTTCAATTGGGTCGGCACGATGTGGAAAGGGCACCTGACGTTCGAGACACCGATGCTCTTCTCGGTGGGCTTCTTGGTGACCTTCCTGTTCGGCGGGTTGTCCGGCATCATCCTGTCCTCGCCACCCCTCGATTTCCACGTCTCCGACTCGTATTTCGTGGTGGCCCATTTCCACTATGTCCTGTTCGGCACCATCGTCTTCGCGACCTTTGCCGGCATCTACTTCTGGTTTCCCAAGATGACCGGCCGCATGATGGACGAGCGCCTCGGCAAAGCACATTTCTGGTTGACATTCATCGGCTTCCACACCACGTTCCTGGTGCAGCATTGGCTGGGGAACGAGGGGATGCCCCGGCGGTACGCCGATTACCTTCCGTCCGATGGCTTCACAGCACTCAACGCGGTGTCGACAATCGGAGCGTTCATTCTCGGGCTGTCGATGCTGCCGTTCTTGTGGAATGTCTTCCGCAGTTACCGCTACGGCGAGGTCGTGACTGTCGACGATCCGTGGGGCTTCGGCAATTCGCTCGAATGGGCGACCGGCTGCCCGCCGCCGCGGCACAACTTCACCGAGTTGCCCCGCATCCGTTCCGAGCGTCCCGCCTTCGAGTTGCACTACCCGCACATGCGACAACGGATGCGTGACGAAGCACATGTGTTCGCGCGCTTCGACGACACGGCGGACCGAACCTGACCCGTGCGTGGATACACGGGAAGCGACGTTTGACATGTCGCCTTCCGGGTATGCACAGGCCGACGTTCGCGTCGCATGGTTGAACCCACAGCCTCACAAGTCCTTCGACAGAAGAGGTGGTGGGTGCCCAACAGCGTCATCCGGGTGGCGTCCGTGCCGAGTTCACACGTGTACGTACGCCATCTCTCGCCGGTCTCGAAAGATTCACCTGTCCGACGACTACCCGATCCGATCCCCGCCGACGGACGGAAAGTGCCCGGCGGTTGGTGGCCGCCACTGATGCTCGATCCCCAATGGATCGCGCGAAACCATGACGAGTTCGACATCTTTCACATTCATTTCGGTTTTGATGCGATCAGCCCGGCGACGATGGCGGACGTCGTCCACGAATTGGCCGTCCACCACAAGCCGCTCGTCTACACGCTCCACGATCTGCGCAACCCACATCATCCGACGGCCAGGGCGCACGATGAAGTCCTCGACGTCCTCGTGCCCGCAGCCGATGCGGTGGTCACGTTGACACCTGGCGCTGCGGCGGAGATCGAAAAACGTTGGGGGCGCACAGCCACGGTCCTCCCCCACCCGCATGTCGTCCCTCGCGAACGATTCGATCGCATCGCACCACGTGCACACGACGAGTTCGTTGTCGGAGTCCATGCGAAGAGTGTCCGAGCCAACATGGATCCGCTCCCGGTGATCCGTGCACTGCTGCACACTGCCGAGTTCACCGAGGACATGGTGGTGCAGGTCAACGTGCACGACGAGATCTTCGATCCGGGCAACCACTGGTACAACCCGGATTTCGGCGCGTCCGTGATCGGTCTTCGCGATCACGCCCGCGCGCGGGTCCACGTTCATCCCTACTTTTCCGACGCCGAACTGTGGGATTACCTCGATTCACTCTCGGCATCGGTGTTGCCCTACCGATTCGGTACGCATTCGGGTTGGCTGGAGGCATGCCATGACCTCGGTGTCCCGGTGATCGCGCCCACCTGCGGATTCTACGATCAGCAGCATTTCTCTACGGGGAAGCCCGCATGTCGGGTCTACGACCTCGACGAGCAGAGTTTCGATCCAGCGTCTCTGGCCACCGCGGTGAAGGACCTCCGCTCCAGCCCCTCAGCGCCGAGGGCGTCGTGGGTCGCCCGGGCCGAGCAGCGCGGGGAGCTCGACCGTGCCCACACCGACCTGTACAACCGGTGCCTCGATGGATAGGCCGTTGCGGATCGCGATCATCGCGTCGGGCCGATTTCCGATTGCCCAACCATTCGCCGGTGGCCTCGAAGCCCACGTCTGGCATCTCACACGCGCACTCGCCGCCGCCGGTGACCACGTGACCCTTTTCGCGGGCGCGGGGTCAGACGTCGGCACCGACGCCGAGGTCTTTTCGACCGAGTTGTTCGAGCCGTCCGCCGCCGCCCGTGCCGATGGGTCGATGCCACCGATGAACGTTCTCGCCGACCACCATGCCTACCTGTCCCTGATGCTCGAACTCGCACGTCGCCCCGACCGATTCGACGTGATCCACAACCACAGCCTGCACCACCTCCCGATCGCGATGGCACCCGCGGTACGCATACCGATGGTGACCACCTTGCACACACCCCCGACGCCCTGGCTCGAGTCGGCCATGACCATCGCGCCGCTCACCCGTTGCATCGCGGTCAGCGAGCACACTGCCCGATCCTGGGCTCATGTGTTGGGCAACGTCCCGGTGGTTCCCAACGGTGTGCGGCTCGACCGATGGCCAGTCGGGCCGGGCGGTGGCGATCTCGTGTGGTTCGGCCGGTTGGTCCCGGAGAAGGGCGCACATGTCGCGATCGAGGCAGCTCGTCGCGCTGGTCGGCGGCTACGGATCGCCGGACCGGTCAGCGACCCGAACTACTTCGCAGCGATGATCGCACCAGAACTCGACGACGATGTCCGCTATGTCGGTCATCTGGAGCAATCCGACTTGGCTCGGCTGGTGGGGTCGTCGGCGGCGACGATGGTCACCCCGCTGTGGGACGAGCCCTACGGACTGGTCGTGGCCGAATCGATGTGCTGCGGAACGCCGGTCGTGTCCTTCGAGCGTGGTGGCATACCCGAGATCGTCGGGAATCACGGTGTTCTCGTGCCCCGCGATGACGTGACCGCCCTCGCGGCCGGAGCCGTCAAGGCGCAACGGGTGGACCGTGGCTCTGTGCGGGCACACGCCCGCGCCCACTGCTCGCTGGAGACGATGGTCGAACGCTACCGGAATCTGTACCGCGGCCTCATCGGGTCCGAGGAGGTGAGCGCGTGATCGGCTACTACATCCACCACCACGGCAACGGCCACCTGAACCGGGCGCGGGCGATCACCCGACACCTGTCGGACCCCGTGGTCGCGCTCACGAGCCTGGACCTGCAGGCGCGCGAGTTCTCTGCTGTGGTGCGACTTCAACGCGACGACAACGGGAGTCCCGACGACGTCACGGCCAGTGGTGCGCTACATTGGGCGCCGCGCGCCGACGACGGGCTGCGCGCGCGAATGTCCCAGATCGCCGAGTTCGTGGCCGACCGGAGACCCGCAGCGATCGTCGTCGACGTCTCGGTCGAAGTGGCGGTGTTCGTCCGGCTGATGGGCGTGCCGGTGATCGTCATGGCGATGCCCGGCGATCGAGGCGACCCGGCACACCAGCTCGCCTACCGGGTCGCGGACGCGATCATCGCGCCGTGGCCGGGTGACCTCTCCCAGCCCGTGTGGCTCCACGAGCATCTGACCAAAACGTCATTCACCGGCGGAATCAGTCGACACGACGGCCGTCGCCGCCGGTCCTCGGTTTCACTGGCCTCCGATGTCCTGGTGATGAGCGGCTCCGGAGGAACCCGTACCGCTCCGGGCGAAGTCGCCGAACTCGCCGACGAGCATCCCGAGCTCACCGTTCGAGCCCTGGGCGCCGCGTTCGACAACTGGGTCAGCGACCCCTGGCCATATCTGTGCAGCGCCGGGATCGTCGTCATCGACGCAGGCCAAGGAAGCGTCGCCGACACCGCGGCGGCCGGTCGCCCTGCGGTGATACTGCCCCAGGACCGTCCGTTCGCCGAGCAGCAGGCGACCGCGGCCACCCTCGACCGGTCAGGTCTGGCCCGTGTGTCACAGCGTTGGCCGACGCCGTACGAGTGGCGGGAGCTGCTGACCGCGGCCGAAGACGAACCACCATGGTCCCGGTGGCACACCCTCGGGGCCGCGCAACGCGCAGCAGCCGCGATAGGGGCGGTGGCGTCGTGACGAGCCGGCAGACCCCCGACCCCGCAGTCGCGGTCATCACGATCGCGTCCGGACGGCACGAGCACCTCCGTCGCCAGCTCGCGGGACTTGAGGCGGGAAACATCCTGCCCGGTCAGCACGTCGTCGTCGCCATGAATGACCCCGATATACGGGCGATCACCACAGATCAGGCGTCGACCACGCTCCTCGAGGTCAGTTCCGATTCTGACGGCCTGGAACTGTCGGCGGCCCGAAACGTCGGGGCGCAGGCGGCAATCGACCGCGGTGCGAAGTTGTTGGTCTTTCTCGATGTCGACTGTATTCCCGGCCCAGAGCTTATCGGCCGCTACCGTCAGGCAGCGCAGTCGCGATGCGGTGATCAACTCTTGTTGTGTGGCCCGGTCACTTACCTGCGACCGGACGAGCCCATCGGGGACCTGGAGCGGCGGACCAGACCTCATCCTGCGCGGCCGAACCCACCTGCAGGTGACGTCACCGTCGACGACCGGTGGGCTCTGTTCTGGTCGTTGTCGTTCGCCATCACCGCAACCGGATGGGAGGCCGTCGGAGGATTTCACCCGGGATACCGCGGTTACGGCGGAGAGGACACCGACTTCGCCATGAGCGCGCTCGACAAGGGATTTCGCATCGCCTGGGTGGGTGGGGCACACGCCTATCATCAATGGCACCCGGCATCGGACCCGCCCGTCGAGCACCTCGACGACATTCTCCGGAACGCGCTGATCTTTCATCGTCGGTGGCATCGGTGGCCGATGGAGGGCTGGCTCAACGCCTTCGTCGGTGCGGGGCTCATCACCTACGATCCGGCAACCGAGTCGTGGCGGCGAGCCACTTAGTGGACAGTGCCACTTAGCCGGATGTCCCGAAGTCGTGCAGTGTCGCTCGGTTTGGCCCATGGTGGGGTGGGGTACCCGCGCCGCGAGAGGAGAGCGTATGCCGAGCGCACAGCAGATCACCGGACTTCTGGATCAAGGCCATACGTACGAGGAGGTCGCCGAATCGCTCGGCATCTCGCCCGGTCTGGCTCATCTCATCGCGACCGGGATTCCCGCTGACGGCGGTGACACCCTGGACGCGACCACCCGACGCCGACCTCATGTCGAGTCCGCCCGCACACAGAGACTCTCGAACCCGCCGCACCACAACCCGACACACCATCCCGACGTCGAGGACTGGGTGCGGCGCCGCGCGGCAGCCGAGTTGCGCGCCACCGGGGAGGCCGGCCGATGAGCATCCGGCAGTTCATCCAATCCTGGCCCGTGTATCGGCAACTCACCGGCGACGATCCGCTGGGGCGCGCAGCGTCGGTGAAGTCGCCGGCCACCGACCGACTCCGCGCACGTACTGCGACGGCCGACCGGGTGGTGAAATCCGTGTGTCCCTACTGCGCGGTCGGATGTGCACAGAACGTCTACGTCAAGGACGAGAAGGTCGTGCAGATCGAGGGTGACCCCGATTCGCCGGTCAGTCGCGGCCGCCTGTGCCCAAAAGGGTCAGCGACCTTGCAGCTCACCACGGGTTCGGCGCGGGAGCACCACGTGCTCTACCGGCGTCCCGGCGGTTCCGATTGGGAGCGCCTCGATCTGGCCACGGCGATGGATATGATCGCCGACCGCGTCGTCGACACCCGTCGCCGGTTCTGGCAGGACGAGGTGGACGGTCTGCCCGTCAACCGCACGATGGGTGTGGCAAGTCTGGGCGGCGCCACCCTGGACAACGAAGAGAATTATCTGATCAAGAAACTGCTGACCGCGCTCGGTGTGGTGCAGATCGAAAACCAGGCGCGTGTCTGCCACAGTTCGACCGTCGTCGGCCTGGGTACGTCGATGGGACGCGGCGGCGCGACCACGTTCCTGCAGGATCTCCAACACGCCGACTGCATCATCATCGAGGGCTCCAACTTCGCCGAAGCACATCCCGTCGGGTTCCAATGGGTGATGGAGGCAAAAGCCCGCGGCGCGAAAGTTATTCACGTTGATCCGCGCTTCACTCGCACCAGTGCACTCGCCGATCTGCACGTCCCCATCCGGGCGGGCAGCGACATCGCCTTCCTCGGTGCCATCATCAATCACGTTCTGTCCGAGGAGAAGTACTTCCACGACTTCGTACTGAACTACACGAACGCCGCAACCATCGTCAACGAGGACTTCCGCGACACCGAAGACCTCGACGGGCTGTTCAGCGGGTTCGATGCGGAGAACCGGCGCTACGACCTGTCCACCTGGCAGTACGAGGGCACCTCGGTGGCGGCCGCATCGGGTCAGCGTGAACGGCCCCCATCGGATGCTTCGAAGGACGACAATCAGACGACGGGCGAACACGAGAGCGATGTACAGGCCGCGGGTCGGGGCGAGCAACATGGGTCGGGCGGAGCGGCGATCGAGGGTGATCTTCGGACCGACGACACACTGCAGGACCCACGGTGCGTCTTCCAGCTTCTGAAGAAGCACTATTCGCGATACACACCGGAGATGGTCGAGAGGGTCTGCGGTATCTCTCGTGACGTATTCGCCGAGGTGTGCGAGGCGGTGGTCACCAACTCCGGCCGCGAGCGCACCACCGAATTCGTCTACGCGGTCGGCTGGACCCAGCACAGCAACGGCTCGCAGTACATCCGGGCGGCTTCGGTGCTGCAGTTGCTGATGGGCAACATGGGTCGTCCGGGCGGTGGCATTCAGGCCCTGCGCGGACATGCGAGCATCCAGGGGTCCAGTGACATCCCGACCCTGTTCAACCTGCTGCCCGGCTATCTGCCGATGCCGCACGCCAAGGAGCATCTCACCTTCGAATCGTTCATCGAGTCCGATGCCGCTCGAAAAGGCTTCTGGGCCAACATGGAGGACTACTTTGTCAGCCTCCTCAAAGCCTGGTGGGGGGCCACGGCGACGTCCGACAACAACTTCTGCTTCGACCATCTGCCTCGGCTCACTGGCTCGCACAGCACCTACGACACCGTGATGGAGCAACTGGCCGGTCGGTGCAAGGGCTACTTCCTGATGGGTGAGAATCCAGCGGTCGGCTCGGCCAATGCGAAGATGCAGCGCCTCGGCATGGCCGAGCTCGACTGGCTCGTCGTTCGCGACTTCTCACTGATCGAGAGCGCAACCTGGTGGAAGGACGGCCCGGAGATCGAGTCCGGCGAGTTGCGCACCGGCGATATCGACACCGAGGTGTTCTTCGTGCCTGCCGCCGCTCACATCGAGAAAGCCGGCAGCTTCACCAACACCAACCGGATGCTGCAGTGGCATCATCAGGCCGTCGAGCCCGAGGACGATGCCCGCAGCGACCTGTGGTTCATGTATCACCTGGGCCGGATCATCCGGGAGAAGCTGGCCGAGTCCGATGACCCTCGTGACCGCCCCATCCTGGACCTCACCTGGGACTACCCCACCGAGGGCCCGCTCGATGAGCCGGTCGCCGAAGCCGTCCTGGCCGAGATCAACGGGTGGAATGCCGACGGCGAGATGCTGAGCTCCTACACCGAGCTGCGCAACGACGGCAGTACCGCGGGCGGATGCTGGATCTACTGCGGCGTCTACGCCGACGGCGTGAACCAGGCGGCCCGGCGCAAACCGACCGAGGAGCAGGACTGGGTAGGCGCGGAATGGGCGTGGGCTTGGCCGGCCAATCGACGCATCCTGTACAACCGTGCGTCGGCGGCACCTGACGGGACGCCGTGGAGCGAACGAAAGAAGCTGGTCTGGTGGGACGCTGAGCGGGACTCGTGGTCGGGGCTCGACGTACCCGACTTCGAACCCCACAAATCCCCCGACTACCGCCCTGACCCCGATGCCCATGGCGTCGACGCGTTGTCCGGCATCGACCCGTTCATCATGCAAGCCGACGGCAAGGGCTGGCTGTACGCGCCCGCGGGCGTCGTCGACGGCCCGATGCCGACCCACTACGAGCCGCAGGACTCGCCGATCGCCAACCCGGTCTACAGCCACCAACGCAATCCCGGCCGGATGGTCTACCGCGACAAACACAACCGCTACTCGCCCGACCCGGGGAAGCGTGGCGCGGAGGTCTACCCGTACGTCGTGACGACCTACCGCCTCACCGAGCACTTCACCGCGGGCGGCATGACCCGCTGGTCGCCCTACCTGAATGAGCTACAGCCAGAGGCGTTCTGCGAGGTCTCCCCCGAGTTGGCCGCCGAACGCGGACTGGTCAACGGAGGCTGGGCCACCATGGTGAGTCCGCGCGGGGTCGCGGAGTTCCGGGTGTTGGTCACCGACCGGATGACTCCGCTACGGATCGACGGCACGGTCACCCACCACATCGGCGTGCCCTATCACTGGGGACCGAACGGTCAGAGCACCGGAGATGCGATCAACGAACTCTCGGCGATCGTGCTCGACCCGAATTCACACATCCAGGAAGTGAAGGCATTCACCGCCGACATCATGCCGGGCCGCCGCCCCCGTGGCGCGGCCGCACCCGACTTGGTGCGCGAACACCGCGAACGCGCCGACATCACCGCAGACACCGGAACGGAGGCCTGACACCGTGAATCCCTCACTGCCGCAGTCACTGTCCGCCGACGACCCGCCGTCGGACGGCGGATACGGGGACGACGCCACGCCGCGATTCGGTTTCTTCACCGACACCAGTGTGTGTATCGGCTGCAAGGCCTGCGAGGTCGCCTGCAAGGAATGGAACGCCATCCCTGAGGACGGCCTCGAGTTCTCGGGCAATTCCTACGACAACACCGGCGGCCTCGGCGCCGACACATGGCGGCACGTCGCGTTCATCGAGCAACGCAAGCCGCTGGGTGATCAGAAGAGCGAAGCCGGGGCAGTGGATCTCGGGTTGCCGGGCTTCGAACGTCCGGGCGATGCCACTGACGCCGGCGACCGGACCGCGTTTCGCTGGCTGATGTCTTCGGACGTGTGCAAGCACTGTACGCACGCCGCCTGCCTCGACGTGTGTCCCACTGGTTCATTGTTCCGCACCGAATTCGGCACCGTGGTGGTGCAAGAGGACATCTGCAACGGCTGCGGCTACTGTGTGTCCGCCTGCCCCTACGGTGTCATCGACCAGCGTCAGGACGACGGACGCGCCTGGAAATGCACGATGTGTTACGACCGAATGGGCGACGGCATGGAACCGGCCTGCGCGAAGGCATGTCCCACCGATTCCATTCAGTTCGGCGAGCTCGACGTCTTGCGTGAACGCGCCGACGCTCGCCTCGCGCAACTACACGATGCAGGCATCGACGACGCCCGACTGTACGGTCACGATCCCGACGACGGAGTCGGCGGCGACGGTGCGTTCTTCCTCCTACTCGATGAACCGGAAGTGTATGGCCTGCCCCCGGATCCGGTGGTGACCACCAGGGATCTGCCGACGATGTGGAAGCACGCCGGGATTGCGGCCGCCGGAATGCTCACCGGCCTTGCCGCGGTGTTCCTCGGGAGGAGTCGATGACCGAACGACGCACGGGCGTACCCGACGACACGATCGCACCTCCCGAACGCGAAGCCGTGACCAGCGAACGGCCCGACGGAGGAGAACGGTCGGCGCAGCGCAAGCGACGTCGCAAGCGCGGCGAAGAGTTGATGGTCCCCGACGCCGACTTCCAGAGCTATTACGGTAAGCCGATTCTCAACGGCCCGACATGGTCGGCCACCGACATCGCGGGATATCTGTTCCTGGGTGGACTGGCGGGCGGATCGTCGGTACTCGCGGCCGGCGCCCACCTCACCGGACGTCCCGAACTCGCACGGTCACTCAAGATCGGTGCGCTGGGAGCGATCTCGGGATCTCTCGTCGCGCTGATCCACGATCTCGGTCGACCCGAGCGATTCGTCAACATGTTGCGGGTGGTCAAACCGAGTTCACCGATGAGCATGGGATCGTGGCTGCTGAGCGTCTACGGCCCGGCGGCCGGGGTGGCCGCCGTCACCGACCTCACCGGGTGGTTCCCACGCATCGGCACGGCCGCCACCACGGCCGCCGCTGCGACCGGACCGGCCGTTGCGGCCTACACCGCGGTGCTCATCAGCGACACCGCGGTGCCCGCATGGCATGCCGGCCACCGGCAGATGCCGTACCTGTTCGTCGGTTCCGCATCCATGGCCGCGGGCGGACTCGGCATGCTCGCCGCGCCGGTGCAGCAGGCCGGACCCGCCCGGCGTGCTGTACTCGCCGGTGCCGTGGTGGAACTCGGCATGGAGGAGATCATGCGTCGGCAGATGGGGCTGCCCGGAGAGACTCTCCATGCCGGCAGAGCCGGCCGATTGACCCGCGCCGCCCAAGGACTCGGTGTGCTCGCCGCCGGGCTGGCTGCCACGGCCGGACGCCGGTCGCGGGCAGCGTCGATGCTGGCCGGAGCGGCGGGGCTGGCCGGATCGGCATGTATGCGGTTCGGCATATTCGCCGCGGGAGCGCAGTCGGCGCACGATCCGAAGTATGTGGTGATCCCGCAGAAGGAAGGTCAGCAGCGCAGCTGACGGTCGAGGCCGGTGCCGCGGAGTACCGTGTTCCCATGACCACCGACTGGCGGGACGCCCGCGTCGATGAGATCCGATCCATCATTCTGCGGGCCGAACCCGACATCACCGAAGAGATCAAGTGGCGCAAGCCGTCGAACCCGGGCGGGGTGCCGACCTTCTCGCTGGACGGGCTGGTGTGCACGCTGGAGACCTACAAGGACAAGGTCAAGGTCACCTTCGCCCAGGGCGCCTCGCTACCCGATCCGGCCAATGTCTTCAACGCCAGCCTGACCGCCGGTACGCGCCGCGCCGTCGACATCAGAGAATCCGACACCGTGAACGACGACGCTTTTGCCGACTTGATCCGTGCCGCAGTGGCATTCAACCGGAAGTAGCCGCGGTCGTCGACCGGCGCACGCCACGCAGCGGGACCTTGTCGGAGGTGATCCCTACCCTGCTGTCATGCGTTGCCTCAGTGTGCCGATCGTCGGTCGGTTGTTGTCGTACCCCGTCGATACTCTGGGTTTGTTCGATGACGCCGCGCCGGTGCCGCATCTTCCGATGCTGGTGGACCGTTGTTGTCGGACCCCATCGTTAGCCTGACTGTAGTTCCTGATTCGTTGTCCGCCGCCGTCTCAAAAGAAGGGTCGTCTGGTGTTCTCCTTCACCGATCACGACGCCGATGACACCGTGTTGTCGGCGCCGCTCGATGGTGTCGCCGAACAGATGGCCTACGCCGAGGGTGTGCGCGACACGCTGCGCTTGAGCCGCCAATCCGAGGCCCGCACCGTGCTCGGTGCCGGCATGATCGGCGACCGCGCCTACAACGACCGCCTGAACAGCCACGGCCCACACGCCAACTCCGGCTCCCACACCACAGCCCACAAATACGCCATCGGCGAGATCTCCCTGCAACTGGGCATCACCCGCGGCAAAGCCGGCGAATGGGCCTCACTGGCACACATGCTGGCCGACTTGCCCAAAATCCGGTTGGCCTACCTCGCCGGAGACTTCAGCACCCACCGCGTCACCGAACTGGCCACCAGCTCGCAGACCGCCCCGAAAGGCAACCTGCGACCACGCCTCAACGACATCCTCGACGAAGCACTCGGCCCCCGACCCGACACCCCAATCGAGGAACCCACCCCAGACGCAGACGCGTGCGCCGACGGTGACGGTGACGCGAGCGTTGACGGCGACAGCGACCCGGACGGCCGCGACGAGACACCCCAGGACCCGGCCGAAGCGCCCGTCGATTTCGAAGACATCGCCCTGGAACTGGCCTACCGGCCCACCCCCGACACCGTGCTGCGCGACGAACTCGACAGCGCACTGATCAGTCTGGACCCCGACGCGCATGCCCAGGCCCGCGAAGACGTGGCTCAAGCCTTCCAGAACGTCACCTTCGCCAAAGAAGCCTTCGGCCACATGCAAATGTCCGCGTGCCTGAGCGCCGAACACGCCATCCACCTCCAACACCGCATCGCCGACCTCATCGCCGAACGGGTCTGCCGCCGCGACCCGCGCCGCGTCGGACACCGACGCGCCATCGCCCTCGCCGAAATCCACAGCGTCCCCGACGTGCGCCTGGAATGTGAATGCGGCTACGACACCTGCACCGCCCGCACCCGCAAGCAGGCCGCCGACGCGACCCCGTCGGCCGCGGTCGACGACAAGGTCACACCCGAGACCACGGCCACACACACCGACGACAGCACGGACTCCGCCGAACCCGACACCACCACTGTCGAACCTTCTGCTACACAGTCGGATACCACCGGCACCGCCCCTGATCCGACATCCGACGACGACCCCGGCGACGGCAGCCAATCAACAACGTGGACCGCGCGCTGCGATACACCGACCCCCGACGTGCACGGGTCGTCAAACGCCTGCCCCGACAACGTGGGGCCTGTACACAACCCCACCGAGGTCGACCCACTCGCACACCACCACGCCGCCGAACGCACCCTCGACGACGAAGACTCGGGCCACCAAAGCCCACTCAACGCAAAACAGCACCCACTCAACGGGAAACAGCACCCAGTCGACGGAGAACGGCGCCCACTCGACGTGCGGCGGGTGCGCTCGAACGAGTCCACACCTGCCGTCCTCCCACCGACACCTGCAGTGCTCGAATCCCGCTGCGCGGGCACCCCACGCGCCCACCGCATCGTCCGCTACCGCGACTACCGCTGCCGACACCCCTAGCCTGCAGGGGCCTCGGCAAGGCCCGCCCCGCACCCGTGCGTGACGCTCCACAACCGACCTTCCTGGCCGGTCGTTGAGTCATGTCTCCCGGTGATCTGCAGCGTGTTTCAGTGGGCCTGATGTGCCAGGGCCGCCATCAGGTCGTCGCGGTTACCTGCCGACTCGGCGAAGCGGAGCGGCTTCACATTCTCGACCAGGATCTCGCGCGTCGCGGAAGGCAGCAGCGACATGACCTCGTCGACGAAGTCGTCGAGGGGCATCGCCCACTCGGCGTCGGCCTGACCGGGCATCAGATCGGTCTGCACCGCCGGCGGTGCGAGTTCGAGCACCTCCACACCGGTGTCGGCGAGTTGCAGGCGCAGGCTGTCGGTGAAGGAGTGGATCGCAGCCTTGGTGGCGCTGTAGGTGGGCGTGGTGGCCATCGGTGTGAACGCCAGCCCCGACGACACCGTGATGATGGTTGCCTGCGGTTGCGCCACAAGGTGTTCCATAAAGGCGGCAATCAGGCGCAGCGGGCCGAGAATGTTGGTCTGCACTTCGGTGACCGCTGTCGGCAGGAAGTCGCGGTCGCGAAGGTTCTCGGCACGCATCAGACCCGCCATGGTGATCAGCACGTTCACACCGCCGAACCGTTCGAGCACCTCGGTTGCGGCGCGATCCACGTCGGCGGCATCCGCCACGTCGATCCGAACGGTGTCGATGCCGGGATACTCCTGTGCGACCTGCGCGAGCAGTTCGGTGCGTCGGCCACCGACGATCACATGGTTGCCCTCGCTGTGCAGCCGGGCCGCCAGTGCCAGGCCGATACCGGAGGTGGCGCCCGGGATGAAGATGGTGTTGTCGTGGATGCGCATATCTCGTCTCCTGCGTTGTCGGTTCCCGATCGATGCCAGTGCATCGATCGATGGGATCCAGTCCAATCCGAGTCGCCGGTGACAACAAGGACGCACCGATCGGGGGATCGCCGATCCCTGGATGACGGGCTGCCGATAAGCCACAGTGGATGTCGACGATGCGATCGACGAATGACCGCAGGAGAGGGAGCCACCGATGGCGATGGATCGGGCGGGACTCGCCGGGTTTCTCCGCCGCAGGCGCGAGGCCCTGCAACCGGCCGACGTCGGCCTGCCCGTAGGCGCGCGGCGCCGCACCCGCGGACTACGCCGCGAAGAAGTGGCGATGCTGGTCGGAATGTCGACCGACTACTACACCCGCCTCGAACAGCAGCGTGGACCGCATCCGTCCGAACAGATGCTGGCCGCGCTGGCTCGCGCCCTGCATCTCTCGCTGGACGAACGGGATCATCTGTTCGAGCTCGCGGGCCAGCACAGCCCCGTCCGGCGCGCACGGATCGACCACATCGGGCCGGGCATGATGCGGATCGTCGACCGCCTCGCCGACACCCCGGCGATGGTGGTCAACAGCGCCGGGGAGACGCTGTTCCAGACCGGCCCGGCGGCCGCCCTCGTCGGCGACGACATGGCGTTCCAGGGACTCGATCGCAGCATCACATATCGGTGGTTCACCGACCCGGCGACCCGAGAACGTTTCCCGGCCGACGACCACGATCATCACGCTCGCGCACACACCGGGCGTCTGCGCGTGGCGGCAACCCGCGAGGGACCGGACTCGCGCGCCGCCGAGATCGCCGAGGCACTGCTGCCGATCAGTCCGTCCTTCGCCGAATTGTGGCATCGCCACGATGTCGGTACCCGACTCACCGATGAGCGCAAACGGCTGCTGCACCCGGAGCTGGGTGTGATCGAGGTGTTCTGCCAGACGTTGCTCGACCCGGATACGGCGCAGGTGCTGCTCGTGTACACGGCGACCCCGGGAAGCGACGACCACGAGAAGCTGGCGATGCTCAGCGCCGTGAGCGTCTGATCAGAAGGGGTAACGCACTCCGGTCAGCGCTTCGGCGACCTCCCACAGCCGTCGTCCCAGGGCTGGGTCCTGCACACGTGGGCTCGGTCGCACCAGCACCGGTGGCCCGCTGAATTCCATCACACCCGATGGGCCGAAGTACTGTCCGCCGGTGACCTCCGGATCGGTGGCCGCCCGTAGTGACGGCAGAGCGCCGTCAGGTGCCTCCATGATGAAGGTGCTGCGTACCCGATGCAGCGACGGTGTGGTGAACAGCCAGCTCAGCACCCGGCCGGAGTCACGCATGACGCCGCTGTGCGTGGCGCCCGGGTGGGCGGCCACCGAGATCGGAGCGGTGTGACCGGTCGCGGTCAGTCGACGCTGCAACTGGACGGCGAAGACCAGCTGGGCGAACTTCGCTCGCTGATACGCACGCGAGGTGCTGAAGTTCCGGGCCAGGGTCAGATCGTCGAAATCCACCGTGCCGCCCCGGTGGGCGTTGCTGCCCACCGTCACCACCCGACCGGCATCGGCGGCCAGCAGACGTTCGAACAACAGGCCCGTCAGCGCGAAGTGCCCCAGAAAGTTGGTGCCGAAGTCCATCTCGAAACCGTCGGCGGTCAGTTCCCGCCGGCCGGCCATCACGCCGGCGTTGTTGATCAACACGTCCACCACGGGATGGTCGAGCTCGATCTGATGTGCCGCCTTGCGTATCGATCCGAGTTCGCTGAGGTCGGTCTGCACGACGTGCACATTCGCATCCGGAACCGTGGCCAGCACGTCGGACCGTGCGGCGTCTGCGCTGTCGACGTTGCGGCAGGCCATCACAACGCGGGCACCCAGGCGGGCCAGATGTCTGGCGGTCTCCAGGCCGATCCCGGAGTTGGCACCGGTTACCACCGCCACGCGACCGTCCAGCCGCGGCGCGTGAGCCGGTCCCCATCCACTCCTGGCCATGCTCCACCCCTGATATCGACGGATGGTTCACGATACCGAGCCGTCACCGGTTCGAGCGATAGGCCTTGCGTCCGGACAGCTGCACCACGCCGTCATCGTGCGTCGCCACCATGAGACCCTCGACGGTGCGGTCGAGCAGACACCACGCGTATCCGCGGTGCACCAAAGCGACATCACCGAGGAGGTGACCGGTCACCTGCAGTTCCGCACAGTCATCACCCACCGTGCAGACGCATCTCAGCCGACGGGATTCGCCCGAGGACGCGATGACCACGCTGCACATCGCGTCCAGGGCCAGCAGCACGTCCAGGGCGGTACTGTCGGGTACGGCCGAATCGGTGAGTACACCGGAGATCGCATGCCGGACCAAACCGACCTGCTCGGCCACTGCCGGCACCGTGACCTGGACCGAGACATCACCAGTGATTTCCATGGTCGATCAGTTCCACATGTTGGCTTCTGTGATGGACAGTTACACAGCCGTACCCGCTGCTCGGCCACGACAAACGCATCCCGGCGCTCACCCCGGAAGCGTCTCACCGCCGATCGGGGCCAAGACCTCGCCGCTGTAGTACGACGACAGTTGCTCTGCAGCAAAGAACACGTACGACGGCGCGATCTCGTCCGGCTGCGCCGCTCGTCCGTAGGGCACCTGACGGCCGAACTCGCCAACCTGATCGGCGGGCAGAGTCGCCGGAATCAACGGCGTCCACACCGGGCCGGGTGCGACGCAGTTGACCCGGATTCCGCGCTCGAGCAGCGATTGCGCCAGCGAATAGGTCAACGCGGTGACAGCGCCCTTGGTGGCCGAGTAGTCGATGAGTTGCTTGTTGCCACGCAGACCGTTGATCGATCCGGTGTTGATGATGGCCCCGCCGCCTGTGAGGTGCGGAACCGCGGCGCGGATGGTGTGGAAGAAGCTGTCGATGTTCACGTCGAACGTCCGACGCCACTGACTTGGCGTCAGTTCCATGAAATCGTCAACCGGACTCTGGAACGCCACGTTGTTGACGAGCACATCGAGACCCCCCAGTTCGTCGGCGGTCCGGGCGACCACATCGGCGCAGTGCTCCGGATCCGCCAGGTCACCGACAAACGAACGCGCACTACGCCCTTCTGCCTCGATCAGCTCCACGGTATGGCGCGCGTCGTCGGTCTCGGTCAAGTAGGCGATCGCCACGTCGGCCCCTTCCTTCGCGAAGGCCACCGCCACTGCTCGGCCGATCCCCGAATCCCCACCGGTCACCAGGGCAACCTTTCCCGCCAGCAGGTCGCGACCACGATACGCACGCATCTCGTCGTGCGGCTGATCGGGCATCTCCTGCGTTCGACCGGGATACTCGATTGTTTTCTCTGCGTGTGGTTTCTCGCTACTCACGCTTCAACGCTTACCCGCGCCGCGGCGGGCACAAACCGCTGCGACACGTGACCGGGAAGCGTTTACCCCCACCATCTGGTGGGCACTCTCACCACGAACCGACATCGACCGGGCTCCGCAGTGCGGACCGGAGACAGGAGTGACGCGATGCGCGCAGTCACATGGCAGGGCAAGCGAAATGTCAGTGTGGACACCGTTCCCGATCCGAAGATCGAGGAACCCTCCGATGCCATCATCAAGGTCAGCTCGACCAATATCTGCGGCTCCGATCTCCATCTTTACGAGGTCCTGGGCGCGTTCATGAATCCCGGCGACATTCTCGGCCACGAACCCATGGGCATCGTGGAGGAAGTCGGCAGCGATGTCGGCGATCTGAGCGTCGGCGACCGGGTGGTGATCCCATTCCAGATTTCCTGTGGCAGTTGCTATATGTGCTCTCAGGACCTGTACACCCAGTGCGAGACGACGCAGGTGCGTGAACAGGGCAGCGGCGCGGCCCTGTTCGGCTACTCGGAGCTCTACGGATCCGTGCCTGGTGGTCAGGCGGAGTATCTTCGGGTACCTCAGGCGCAGTTCACTCATATCAAGGTGCCCGGCGATGCCCCCGATTCGCGCTACGTCTACCTGTCGGATGTGCTGCCCACCGCCTGGCAGGCAGTCGAGTACGCCGACATCCCGCCGGGTGGGTCGGTCACCGTCCTCGGCCTCGGGCCGATCGGGGACATGGCCGCGCGTATCGCCCAGCACCGCGGAGCACAGGTGTTCGGTGTCGATCGAGTACCGGAACGGTTGGCACGGGCCGAATCTCGTGGCATCACTACGATCGACCTCGATCGGGTCGACGACCTCGGCAGCGAGATCCGCGAGCGCACCCAGGGGCGCGGCACCGATGCCGTCATCGACGCGGTCGGCATGGAAGCCCACGGTTCGCCGGTCAACAAGATGATGCAGCGGATCGTCGGCGCCATGCCCGACGCCGTTGCCGAACCGCTGATGCAGCATGCCGGCCTCGACCGGCTGTCCGCGCTCTACTCCGCGATCGACATCGTCCGTCGCGGTGGGACATTGTCGCTGATCGGCGTGTACGGCGGCACGGCCGACCCGCTACCATTGATGACGTTGTTCGACAAGCAGATACAGATCCGGATGGGCCAGGCGAACGTGAAGAAGTGGGTGCCGTCCATCATGCCATTGCTCGGCGACGACGATCCACTGGGGGTGGATTCCTTTGCGTCACACGAGTTGCCGTTGGAGGATGCGCCGCATGCCTACGACATCTTCCAGCGCAAGGCCGATGGAGCGGTCAAGGTGATCCTCAAGCCCTGATCGTCCCCGGAGGGATCGTCGGCTCACGCCTCGGTCGCTGCCGCGGCGGCTGCCTCGCCATCGGGGTCCGCCGCGGCGCCCTTCGGCGCCATCTCCGCGCGCAGTTGGGTCAACGTGCGCGAAAGCAACCGCGACACATGCATCTGGGAGATCCCCACCTTGGCAGCGATCTCACTTTGGGACATGGAGTGAAAGAACCGCAGCGACAGTATCTCTCGCTCCCGCTCCGGTAGCTTCTCCAGCGCCGGGCGCAGCATCACGAACTCTTCCACCTGGTCGAAGCGCTCGTCCTCCTCACCCAGTGTGTCCCGGATGGAACGACTGTCGTCGTCGCCCTCCGGCTCGGCGTCGATGGACATGGCGTTGTAGGCCGAGCGCGCCATCAGCCCGTCGATGACCTCATCGACCGGCATGTCCAGATGCGCAGCCAGTTCTGTCGGCCGCGGCGACCGACCCAGTTGCTGTACGAGTTCGTCGCTGGCCCGCCCTATGCGCAGCGACGTCTCCTTGGCCCGTCGCGGCACCCGCATCGACCACATGGTGTCGCGGAAGTGCCGCCGAACCTCACCCATCACCGTGGGCACGGCGAAAGACAGGAAGCTGTTGCCCCGATCCGCATCGAACCGATCCACGGCGTTGACCACACCCACACGCGCCACCTGCAACAGGTCCTCGAACGCTTCGCCGCGGTCACTGAAGCGACGGGCGACGTGCTCGGCCAGGGGCAGACATCGCTCGACGATCTGCGCGCGCAGCGCTGCCCGCTGCTCATCATCGGACTGCTCGTGCATGCGCTGCAAAGATCCCGGCACATCGGCGTAATCGTCGTTTGTCGAGCTCCGACGGGGCGCAGATGAACTGTCGTCGAGTGCGTTGCCGACGGTCTCGGACACGGAATCACCTTCCGATTCCGAGTGCACGGCCGACCCCTGTTCGGCCGATGGCGACGACTGCAAGCGAGCCCTCCGATCTGCGTGGCGTTGGGTGTCGACTTTGGCGTATCGACGATTGAGACACTATCGACTACCCCGCGCGAACCGTTTGGAAACACGGGTTGCTGCGCAGACGTCGTCGCCGTACGGTAGACGAAGCGGTTCAGTGAAAAGCTGCAGGCGAACGACCTTGTCGATGCCGGGTCGCTCGCGCTCATCCCGATATGAACGGGCGTGCTCGATGAACCTCGACACTCAAACCACCTTCCAGCCGTCGCACACCGCCGCAGAGTCGCGTCACCGCACTTCAACCGCCGGCCTGCGGGCAGACAATTCCTTTTGTGTGCAACGCTTTTCCGGTGAGATCGACATGGACAGCGCCGCCGACTTCGCGGCAGCGTTGGACCGGGTGATCAGCCGAGACCCCGAATGCGTGGTGCTCGACATGACCGGAATCGGTTTCTTCGGCGCCTCGGGCCTTCCGGTCTTGGCGCGTTTCGCCTCTGATGCAGCTGATCTGCACATCCCGGTGGCCATGGTGTGCCCACGCGTGGTTGCGCGTCCGCTCGAGGCGTGCGGACTGACCGATTTCATCGCCGTGTACGAAACAATGGAGGATGCGGGCAACGCGCTGAGCGCGTAGACACCCGATCATTGATCCGACCAACCCGGCGTCGGCCAAGTTGGTCGGATCAGTGGTCAGGGCGTACGACTCTTGGCCACCCGCACCACGACCTGACGCCGACGCCCGTCCCCCACATAAGCGACGGATTGGGCGTCGGTGACCGTTTCCACCACGCGCCAACCGAATCCGTTGGTGTCGACCTCGAAATCACCCTCCGGCCAGCCGTCGATCTGAACAATCGCTCCGACTGGGCCGGCCGCGACCGCTACCTCGATGCAGCTGCCGGGTTCTGCGGCCGCGATCAGCTGCGAACAGATCTCGTCGACGCCGAGTTTCACATCGGCCACGTCGTCGACGTTCCAGTCGTCGACGAAGAGGGTCCGTTCCACCACCGACCGCACGATAGTCAAGCGATCGGCATCGGCGGCGACCGACAGTTTCACCGGGGCTGCAGCAGCCTCCGTGATCACGTCGATCACAGAGTGCTCGTCGGTGATCCCTCCGAAGTCGGCCACTGGAAATCTCCTCAAACGACGGTCTCGGTGCAATCGAACCATTGTTACCCCTCGACTGTTACCCCTCGGCGGCGGAACCAAAACCTCAACCGCGCGCGTACCGCGGGTCACCACCCGAGGGCGTCACGACTCCTCTCGGCGTCGCTCCCGTTCGTCGGCGCGCTGACGACGGATGCGCTCACGATGCCCGTAGGTGGCCCGCAGGACGTCGTCATAGCTATCCGTACTGGACCCCAGCCCGCCGGCGACCATACCCATCGATGTCGCCAACCACGCCAGATAAGCGTATTCGCGGATTCCGACGTCTTGCCCGAGCGTCTGGCCCATGAAATCCGACTCGATCACCACCAATGCGGCGACGAGCGTCGCGCCGAACAATCCGACGTAGAGCACCATGGCGCTGAATCCGACCGTCCCGATGGTCGCGGTGTTGTACAGCACACGCCGCCACCTGGGCATCACCCCGGCGGTTTCCCAGAGCCGATTGTTGACGATCAGCCAGACCGACGCCATGGCGATCGATAGCACGCTGATCAGGCTCAGACGTACCGGGCTCAGCGCGTTGGCCATCGACCAGATCGACGAGAAGAAGACGCCGAATGACGCCGTCGCCGCTGCTGCTGCGGTCATCCCGGTCAGGGTGGGAATCATCCGCCAGGGTCGATTTCCGCGGATCATTCCGCAGATCAACCGCACCCGGCTCGAGATACCGCGGGCGATCAACAGCTCCGTGTCCCCGTTGTCCTCGCTGCGCCAGCGACCACCCACCGGCCCGGTAGCGTCACGCGGTCCACCGGCCAGCCTTGCGAGGACCGCCTCAATGCACGCGACAAAGGCGCGCGACGGCAACAGGCCCAGTGCCGGCGTACAGATCACCGCCGCCGACCGCGTGTGGTCGAGCTCGACGACCACCACATCGCGCCCTTGCGCGCGCGGCAGTTCGGTCACGAAGATCACCGCATCGGATTCACCTGCTGCTTCTCCGGCCCAGCCCGAATCGAGGTCACCCTGCGGCGACATGTGCAGAGATGTCTGCTCGGTGACCGCGAACTCGCGGTAGGTGACGGCGCTGTCCTCGAGGATTTGATGAATACGCAGATCGGCGTGGTCGACAAGGGCCGCAGGCAAGCCGGGTTCGGTCACGATGCGCAGTCCGTCGGGGCGTCGTGGTGTGGGTGCTTTGTCCATATCGCGAGCGAGCGTACCCACCAGACGCGCTTTCGATACATGCTCTACCGGCGGTGCCGGGCGTCCACATCGGACAGTGAGGTGAACGTGTCGGAATCCGACACGTTCACCTCACTCCAGACCGATGATCAGTCCGGCGGCTCGGCATCGCCGGCCTCGGGACTGTCCGGGTCACCGGTCTCGGAATCGGTGGCGGCCTCGGGGTCGACGGTCGTCTCCTCGGTGGCCGGATTCACCACTTCCTCCTCGAGTCGGTCCACGGTCTCGCGGGCCGAACGCGGGTCCGGCTGCTCTTCGTGACCCTCCGGGACGCCCCCGCCGTTGGTCGATTCCGGGTCGGTCATGTCAGGCCCCTTGCTGTCGGAATCAGATGAGCCCAGAGTCCCCATCGACGGCACCGACGAAACGTTGCGCATAGGCGAAGCCCTCCGGGGTGTGACCGGTTTGTGAGGTTGGTCGCGAATGACGCCGCTGACCACCCACAACAGCCCGGGAGTGTCGCCGCCAAATGCGGGTTCTGGCGGCCGCGCCCCGTAACATCCCTGGCTGTGAGCACGGCCGTCACCCCTACCCGGACCCCCAACGAGGATGCCGCCACCGGCAACACCTCGGGATATCGGCATGACCTCGACGGCCTGCGCGGTGTGGCGATCGCGTTGGTGGCCATCTTCCACGTGTGGTTCGGCCGCGTGTCCGGCGGCGTCGACGTGTTCCTGACCCTGTCGGGCTACTTCTTTGTCGCATCACTGCTCAAACACGTGGTGGCCACCCAGCCGGCGACGGTGTCGTGGCGCCGCGCGATCGACCCGTGGCCGCGGTTGTGGCGGCTGGTGCGCCGACTGCTGCCGGCGCTGCTGGTGGTGTTGATCTTCGTGACCGCGATGATCGCGCTGATCATGCCGAAGACCCGGTGGGGTCCGCTGGGTTCAGAGATCCAGGCCAGCGCGCTGTACTACCAGAACTGGCATCTTGCGTTCGATTCGCAGGACTATCAGGCCGCCGATTCGGCGATCAGCCCATTGCAGCACCTGTGGTCGATGTCGATGCAGGGACAGTTCTTCCTACTGACGCTGCTGAGCGCGCTCGCCTTGGGTGGGGTGTTACGAGCGTTGTCGCGCCGGTTCGACGTGTTCGCGAAACCGTCGGCCATCCGAGCTGTCGTGGGCGGGTCGCTGCTGGCCGTGGCGCTGGTGTCCTTCGCCTGGGCCAACTATCGGCATGGCATCAACCAACCGTTCAACTACTACGACACCGTCGCCCGACTGTGGGAGCCCCTTGCCGGCGGCCTGCTCGCCGTGTGGATTCCGCGGGTACGGATACCGGTGTGGCTGCGCAACGCGCTCGGCATCATCGCGCTGGGGCTGATCGTCACCTGCGGCTGGTGGATCTCCGGCGTGCAGGCCTATCCCGGCGCGATGGCACTGGTGCCGGTGGGCGCCACCCTGCTGCTGATCTGGACCGGTTCGGCGGCCACGTTGCCGGATGCGACCTCGGCGCCGGGGGCGGTCAGCCGCGGCCTGGCCCACCCCCGTCTGGTGTGGCTCGGCTCCATCGCCTACGCCCTCTACCTGTGGCATTGGCCGCTGCTGATCTTCTACTTGAGCTGGCGCTACCAGGACGACGTGAACTGGCTCGAGGGAACCGGCATCCTCGCGGTATCGGTGGTGCTGGCGTGGGCCACCACCCGTTTCATCGAAGCGCCGCTGCGGGCCGGACGCACCAGCGGCATTTCCCGAGGCGTCCAACGCGGCCTGGTCGCGCTGATCGTCATCGCCACCGTTATCGCCGGCACCACCGCCGTCGTCTGGCAGCGCGACGCGGCGAACGCGACGGTCAACACCGAGAATCTCGACCCGCGGCTCTACCCCGGTGCCCGGGCCTTCCTCGACGGCGCGGCGGTGCCGAAGGTCGATCCGCAGCCCAGCCCCGAGGTCGTCGACAAGGACTGGCCGATCACCTCCTACGACTCGGTGATTTCCGGATGGAAGGACCCGTCGATCAAGGTCGGCGTCTACGGCGACCCCAACGCGACCCGAACCATCGCCCTCGTCGGCGGTTCACACGCCGAGTACTGGATCACCGCGCTCGACGCCGTCGGCAAGCAACGCGGCTTCAAGGTGACCACCTACCTCAAGGTGGGTTGCGCGCTCACCACCAGCCACGTCTTCATCTGGTTCGGCCAGAAGTACTACCAGTGCAACGACTGGTCGCGACGCGTGATGGACCGCCTTGCCGTCGACAAACCGGACGTGGTGTTCACCAACTCGACCCGCCCGGTGGAGGGCAAGGGGGCTCGCGGCGACTTCGTCCCACAGGACTACAAGGACATCTTCGCCGAGTTCCGCGACCGCGGTCAGCGGGTAGTCGCCGTGCGCGACAACCCATGGGCGCACGGCAAGCTGACACCACCGGAATGTCTGGCCGAAGGCAAGAAACCCGAGGTGTGCGGGGTTGCGCGCGAAGTGGCGCTCGCCCCCACCGACCCGGCCCAGGCGATCGCGGCCGACTACCCGAACATGAGTTTCCTCGACTACACCGACGCCATGTGCGACCCCACCTACTGTCCGGCGGTGGTCGGCAACATCCTGCTCTGGCATGACTATCACCACCTGTCGGCGACATTCGTGCGCAGTCTCGTCCCCGCGCTCGACGCCGACCTCGGCCCGGCGCTGAAGTGGTGGTGACACGCGACACCACCGACAATGCGATGCAGCCCGCGGGATGGCCGGCGACGACGCCTCAGCCTGCACCCAGGTCGGGTTGCTAACTTGAGCGACGCGATCCGCGCCACGGCGGATCGGCCATCGAACGGTTTTGGGGCCCTGGCACACGCATGACGACCTACACACCACGGCACGACGACGGGGACTCCACGTCCACCGGCGGTGAGTCCGCTCCCACTGACACCAGCGCGGCAGGGGCCGCCGCGACAATCCACCGGGTCGGCAAACGTGCCTACCTCCACCATCTCGATCTCATCCGCGCGACCACATTCTCGCTGGTCATCTTCGTGCATTGCCTGACCCAGACCACCGACGAATTCAACAACCTGCCGGTCAACACCACCTCGTTGCTGCTGCACTTCACCCGCAACACGTTCTTCGCCCTCACCGGTTTCGTGTTGATGTATCAGAACTACGACAAGGCCGACTTCCAAACCACGACGTTCTGGCGGCGCCGCATCAAGTTGGTGATCTTCCCGTACCTCATCTGGTCGGCCATCTACTGGTTGGTGCAGCAGGTGTGGGCGCGCGGCCGAATCGGCGAGCTGGCCGCCGACCCGATCGGCGGTCTCCGCGAGTTCGCCGAGCTCGCGGCCTGGGGGCTGTCGGGCTTCCAGATGTACTTCCTGTTCGTGATGCTGCAGGTGTACCTACTCTTTCCGCTCATCCTGTGGCTGGTGCGGCGTACCGCCGGCCGCCACGCGCTGTTGCTGGGCGCCAGCCTGGCCGTGCAGGTCGCCATCACCATAACGATCACCTGGTGGACGCCCCCGCCGACGGTCGCCGAGTACTGGTGGCATCACTACGCGACCTTCGTGCCGTATCAGTTCTTCATCCTCTACGGCGCGGTGGCCGCGGTGCACCGCGACGCCATCGGCCGGTGGCTGCAGGGCAAGGGGTGGTGGCTGTTCGGTGCGCTGGTCGCGACCGGCACGCTCGCCGTGGGCATCTATCTCGGCGGCGTCTGGTTCGGCGGGCAGCCCGTGCACGACCACGACTCCGCGTTCTTCCCGTGGCTGTTGCCTTTTCTGATCGTGGCCATCACCTGCCTCTACGCGGCGGCCGCACACTGGGGAAAGACGTGGCGCGAGTTCACGCCTCGGTTCGCCCGCGTCGTCGCGTTCGCCTCCAACCGGTCGTTCGGGGTGTTCCTGGCACATGTGCTGGTGTTGTATTTCGTACTGAAACCGCAGTCCGGTGATCAGCCGTGGATTCTGGCCACCCTCGGTCAGCCGTGGGGCACGATCGGCACCTACGTGCTCACCATCGCCGGTTCGCTGCTGTTGATGGAGCTACTGCGTCGCCTGCCCGGTTCGGTGTATCTCACCGGTCGCCCCCGACTGCGCCTGCGACGCACCGCGGCGTGACGCCGACCCGGATTCTGCACTTGGTGTCCCAATGCTCGAAACTCAGTGCAACGCTGCAGAGTCGACGACAAACCGTCGCTTTGAGATACTAGACGGGTTGCGGTTGTCACAACCTTGTTGCGCCGGAGGAAACAGCAATGACCAGTCCGAGATCCGGATACGCGGCGGATCCGACATCCGTCCACGCGCGTATCGCGCGATTGGCGCGTTCCGTGCACGGCTCATCCCCGGGATCTGTTCGGCCAGACGATGTCCTCGAGACGGTCACCAATTCTGCGGTGCAACTGCTGCCGCCGGTTGATCACGCCGGCGCCACGGTCGTCCGCAAGCAGCGACAGCACAAGCGAGCCGACCTGTCGTCGGTCGCGGCAACCGGCGACGTGCCCCGTCTGTTCGACGCGCTGCAGGACGAACACGGTGACGGCCCGTGTTTCGAGGCCGTCTGGACCCAGCAGACCGTCCTCATCTGCGACACCGCCGACGAACCGCGCTGGCCAGACCTGATGCGAACGGTTGCCGAACAGACGCCGGTCCGATCGATTCTGTCGATCCAGCTCTTCGTCACCGACCTCGAACTCGGCGCACTCAACCTGTTCTCCGAAACCGTGGACGGATTCGACGGGAACACCGAGGACATCGCCACCACACTGGCCGCGCACGCCGCGATCGCGCTGAGCGGGGCGCGACGCGGCCAGCAGTTCCGCAGCGCAGTGGCCACTCGCGACATCATCGGCCAGGCCAAGGGCATGCTCATGGAGCGTTATCGGGTCGATGCAGACCGCGCCTTCGACATCCTGCGGCAGCTGTCGCAGGAGTCCAACACCCCGCTCGCGGACTTGGCCACTCAGGTTGTCAGTGTCGAACCGCTGAGGTCTGGCGGACCTGCCGAGAACGCGACGTCCTGAACCGGCAATCCCAGCAACGCATGGGGTCTCGCCAGCAGCAGTTCGCGCAAATGGTTGCGGACGACAGTCCAGGTGGCGCACTCACACCGAGCCGTGACTCCGGTCGCGTCGACCCCATGCGCCCGGCACAGTGCGATGGCGCGGGTGAGGTGGAAGTCCTGGGTGACGATCACCACGGCGCGCAGGCCGAAGTCGTCGTGGACGCGGCGGCAGCTGGCATCGGTGTCCATACCCAGCGGGTCGTCGACGATGACGTCGGCCGGGACACCGCGTGACTTGAGGTCGCGGCGCATCACCGCTGGCTCGTCGCCGGCCGCGGCAGTGCCGTTACCCGAGTTGATGATGCGGCTGACCCGGCCCGATTCGTAGAGTTCGACAGCGGTGTCGAGGCGGCCCTGGACGTAGGAACCGGGTGTACCGTCCTCGACGAGCGACCCCAGAACGAGGGCAGTGGACCCGGCCGGCACGTCGTCGATCTCGAGAACCCTTCCGGCGGAAGCGAAATAGATCCAGGTCCCCGCACTGGTGACGATCAGTTCCACCGCCACCAACCCGATGAGCACCACCCACCGCGCCGCCGACTGCATCGGGGATCACGATACCCGAGCGCAGCCACCGATCCCCGTGACACGAACCCCACCAACTCAAGTGGCCGAAAACGCCCGCGCGGCGTGGACCCGGGCCGATACTGGAACAACGCATTGTCGCGGAGCACCCTGCTCGATGATCCCGGGAGGTCCTAACGATGCCCTACATGCCGGTCACCGAATCGATGTTCCTCATCGCCGAGACCCGGGAACAGCCGATGCATGCGGGTGGACTGCAATTGTTCATCCCGCGCGAGGGGCAGTCGGCGACCGAGCTCGCCGAGGAAATCGTCGAGACGTTTCACTCATGCGCGGACATTCGGCCACTGTTTCGCAAACGCCCGGCGTCACCGGCCGCGCTGCTCGGGACGCTGGCCTGGTCGTACGACGACGAGATCGACGTCGACTATCACGTCCGACGCGCGGTCCTACCCCGTCCGGGCCGGATCCGCGAACTACTGCGCTATGTGTCGCTCAACCACAGCGCGCTGCTCGACCGCACCCGGCCGATGTGGGAACTGCACATCATCGAAGGCCTCGACGATGGCCGGGTGGCGATCTACACCAAGATCCATCACTCACTGGTCGACGGGATCTCCGCACTGCGACTGTTGGAGAACTCGCTGTCGCCGGATCCCAACGACCGCACCGGGACCGCGTGGTGGGACACCGCACTGCTGCGCCGCCGACCGCCCCGCGAGACCACCGGCGCTTCCCTGCGCTCGCGGCTCACCGCCCCGCTCGGTCAGGCGCTGAACCTGACGGGGCAGATCGTGGGCGCCGGTCCGGCCGCAGCGAAGATCGCATGGGCGGGGATCACCGACGACGCCTTCGCGCCGCCGTTCGTGCCCGCACCCAAGACGATCCTCGACGTCCCGATCGGCAGTGCTCGCCGATTCGCCGCCCAACAGTGGCCGCGGCAGCGCCTCGATGCGGTCGGTCAGGCGCTCGACATCACCCTCAATGACGTCGTCGTCACAATGTGCGCCGGCGCGTTGCGCGCCTACCTGATCGACCAGGACGCGCTTCCGGATGACCCGCTGATCGCGGCGATACCGGTCTCGACGCGCACCGACAAGAGCTCCGAGGGCAACGCGGTCACCGCCATCATGGCGAATCTCGCGACCGATCAGCCCGACCCCGAGCGCCGCCTCGCCGCCGTGATCGCCTCCACCCGCAAGGCCAAACAGGTGATTCGCGGGCTCTCACCGCTGCAGGCACTGGCGTTCGGTGCGGCGACATTCGCTCCGCTGGCGCTGGCGCCCATCCCGGGATTCGTTCGATCCACACCGCCGCAGTTCAATGTGCTGATCAGCAATGTGCCCGGTCCGTCGCGGCCGATGTACTGGAATGGTGCGGCCCTCGACGGCTGCTATCCGGTGTCGATCGCGATGCACGGGCAAGCGCTCAACATCACCCTCACCACCACCGCCGATCAAGTGAATTTCGGATTGATCGGCGCTCGCAAGGAACTGCCGAGCCTGCAGCGCATCCTCACCCACCTCGACACCGCGCTCGACGATCTGGAGAAGGTCGCCGGGGTTCGCCCGCTGAGGTCGGTCCCATGAGATCCACCCCATGAGACCCGCATCGCCGCTCCCCTTCCGGTGACGCTTGCCACAAGAAGCGCCACCTACCGCGACCTGACTCGACAGTAAGTTACTCGCGAGTATTATCCAGTGGACCACGGCGGTGGACGCCGAGCGTTAGTTAGGTCAGCCTTGGCAGCGCCGATCCACCGCCAGGAACTACGGTTACCTGTAGTACACGTCGGCCCGCGTGCGCCAAAGCCCTGCGCAGATGGGCCGATGCCGACCCAAAGAAAGGCCGGGACGCGCCCGTGACTTCCACGACGATCGCCATCGGTACCATCACGACCCTCGTCAGTCTCGTCTGCTGGGCGATCTTCTTCCAGGGCGTCGGGAAGATGGTCCGCACCATCAGCCACGGCCAGAAGATCGACTCAGCGCGAATCTTCCCGATCCTGCCGCGTATCAAGACGGTCGTCGTCGAGTTCGCTGCGCACACCAGGATGGCGAAGTTCCGAACCGTCGGTTGGGCGCACTGGCTGGTGATGGTGGGCTTCCTACTCGGCTTCATCTTCGTCTTCGAGGCCTACGGGCAGGCCTTCGATCCGCACTTCCACTGGCCGTGGCTGGGCACCTGGGGCCCCTACGTGCTGGCCGAGGAGGTCCTGGGCTGGGCCACTGTCATCGGCGGTGTCGCACTGGTGATCGTGCGCCAGCTCAACCACCCCCGTGTCCCGGAGCGCCTGTCGCGGTTCTCGGGCTCGAATTTCGGTGCCGCCTATTTCGTCGAAGCAGTCGTCATCATCGAGGGCCTGGGCATGCTCGGGGTGAAGTTCTTCAAGATCGCCTCGGGCATCGAGCACGCCCCGATCTGGGCGTCACCGACGCTGCACTACCTGGCGATGCCTTTCGAGGGCGCGCCCGAGTGGACCGTCTCGGCGATGGCCGTGATCAAACTGCTCTCGGCGATGATCTGGCTGGCCGTGGTCGGGCGCAACATCAACTGGGGTGTGGCCTGGCACCGGTTCGCGGCGTTCGTCAACATCTACTTCAAGCGTGAGGCCGACGGGGGCGTCGCTCTGGGCGCGCTCAAGCCGATGATGAGCCAGGGCAAGGTCCTCGACATGGAGACCGCCGACCCCGACGTCGACGCGTTCGGTGCCGGCAAGATCGAGGACTTCTCCTGGAAGGGCTGGCTGGACTTCACCACCTGCACCGAGTGTGGCCGATGCCAGAGTCAGTGCCCGGCATGGAACACCGGTAAGCCGCTGTCGCCGAAGCTGCTGATCATGTCGCTGCGCGACCACGGCTACGCCAAGGCGCCCTACCTGCTCGCGGGCGGCAAGCAGGACATGGCCGGCGACGAGGTGGGACTGGTCGACGCCGACGGCAACGTCGATGAAGCCAAGCTCAACGCGATTCCCGAGGAAGCCCGCGCCGAGGCAGCGCGCAAGCTGGTCGGCGAATCGCACGGCGCGCTGGGCGGCGGCAACGGCATCGAGGCCGCCGACGGCGAGTTCGATCCGGCCGCCCTCGGTGCCGTCATCGACACCGAGACCCTGTGGAGCTGCACCACCTGCGGTGCCTGCGTGGAGCAGTGCCCGGTCGACATCGAACACGTCGACCACATCCTGGACATGCGTCGCTATCAGGTGCTGATCGAGTCGGACTTCCCGACCGAGCTCGCCGGCATGTTCAAGAACCTGGAGAACAAGGGCAACCCGTGGGGCCAGAACGCCTCGGCGCGCACCAACTGGATCTCCGAGATGGACATCGAGATCCCGGTCTTCGGCCAGGACGTGGAAACCTTCGAAGGCTTCGAGTACCTGTTCTGGGTCGGTTGCGCCGGCGCATACGAGGATCGCGCGAAGAAGACCACCAAGGCCGTCGCCGAGCTGCTCGACGTCGCGGCCGTCAACTTCCTGGTGCTCGGCGAGGGCGAGACCTGTACCGGCGACTCCGCACGCCGCGCGGGCAACGAGTTCCTGTTCCAGATGCTCGCCCAGCAGAACATCGAGATGCTCGGCGAGGTGTTCGCCACCGCGCCGCAGCAGCGCAAGAAGATCGTCGTCACCTGTGCGCACTGCTTCAACGCGCTGGGCAACGAGTACCCGCAGCTCGGCGCGAAGTACGAGGTCGTACACCACACGCAGCTGCTCAACAAACTGGTCCGGGAGAAGCGCCTGGTGCCGGTCGCCCCGCTCGGCGAGGGCGTCACCTACCACGACCCCTGCTACCTGGGCCGCCACAACAAGGTCTACGACGCCCCGCGTGAGCTGATGGCCGCATCCGGCTCGAACCTCACCGAGATGCCGCGGCACGGCGAACGGTCCATGTGCTGCGGTGCCGGTGGCGCCCGCATGTGGATGGAAGAGCAGATCGGCAAGCGCATCAACATCGACCGGGTCGACGAGGCGCTCGATACTCTCGGCACGCCGAACGGGGATGCGCCGCAGAAGGTTGCCACCGGCTGCCCGTTCTGCCGCGTGATGCTCACCGACGGCGTGACCGCCCGCACGGCGAATACCGAGCAAGAAGGCAAGATCGAGGTCGTCGACGTGGCCCAGCTGCTGCTGGAGTCGGTCAAGCGCGGCGCCCCCGAGGTCAAGCGTGGCGGACGGTACCTCGGTCCCGCATCGGTGCCGACCACCGAACCCGAGCCCGCAGCAGCGCAGGAATCCGAACCGGAGCCGGCTGCGGCTGCGACGGCGGCGGGGGCAACCGCGACGGCCACCGAGGCCAAGCCGAAACCGAAGGTCGGCCTGGGCATGAAGGGCGGCAAGAAGCCGGGGGCGTCGGCGAAGGCCACGGCGCCGGCCGAGGCCAAGCCTGCCGATTCCGCACCAGCCGAAAGCAAGCCCGCCGAGAGCAAGCCTGCCGAGAAGAAGCCCGCTGCCAAGGGCTTCGGCATGGGCGCCAAAGCCAAGAAGCCCGGTACGGCCAAGGCCGACGCCGGGTCCGCAGCACCCGCGCCCGCCGAGGCCGAGTCGTCGGCGGCAGTCGAATCCACCGCGGCGGCCACCTCCGCCGACAACCCGCCGGTGGAGAAGAAGCCGGCCGCCAAGGGCTTCGGCATGGGTAAGGCCAAGCGCCCGGGTGCGGCGTCGAACGCCGCGGCCCCGGCCGCGGGGGTGACCGCGCCGGCGGAGAACAAGGTGGCCGAAGCGGAATCGGCGCCCGAGGCAGCAGCCACGGCCGACACCGAGACCGCCGCGACCTCCGGCGGCGCAGCCACTGAGGCAAAGGCGGGGAAGGCCAAGGGCTTCGGCATGGCCGCCGGCAAGAAGCGTCCCGGTGGCGCCGGCAAGGCCGCCGCGCCGGACGCGTCGGCGGCACCGGCGGGGACCGCGGCACCGGCTGAGGCGTCCGCTCCGGCGGAGACCGCCGGGGCTCCTGCCGATGGCGGGGCCGCAGCAGCCGAGGATGCATCCGCGACGACCTCCGCAGCTGCTGCCACGGAAGCGAAGCCCGGCAAGGCCAAGGGCTTCGGCATGGCGGCGGGCAAGAAGCGTCCCGGCGGCATCGGCAAGGCGGCACCGGCCGCAGCCGCACCGTCTCCCGAGACAGCAGAGCCCGCGACACCGGAGCCCGCGAGCGAACCGGAGCCGACCCAACCCGCACCCCCGGCGGAACCGGAGACGGCCGAAACCCCAGCCGACACCGAAGCCGATTCGCCTGCCGAGGAATCGGCCCCGTCGCCGAACGGGTCGTCGGACAAGACGATCGCCGAGACCGGCGCATCCAAGGCCAAGGGATTCGGCATCGCCGCGGGCAAGAAGCGGCCCGGCCACTCCTAGTCATCGGGTCGCCACCCTTATTCGCCAACACCACCTTGGAACCGAACCAAGGTGGTGTTGGCGTTTCGGGGTATCTGTTGTGACACCGTGAGCTCGCCGCGTCGTCGTGGTCACGGTGTCGCGGAAAACCCGTTTGCGCTGGACTGTCACAATTGAACTCGTGAGTAGACCGCATGTATCCCACCTGAACCAGAACCTCAAGCCGCTCGAGCAGTCCCAGAAGCTGCAGAACGTGTGCTACGAGATCAGAGGTCCGGTTCACGCGAACGCGGCGCGGCTCGAGTCCGAGGGACACCGGATTCTCAAGCTCAACATCGGCAATCCGGCGCTGTTCGGGTTCGAGGCCCCCGACGTGATCATGCGCGACATGATCCATGCGCTGCCCTACTCCCAGGGCTATTCGGAGTCCGCGGGGGTGCTGTCGGCGCGCCGCGCCGTGGTCACCCGCTACGAACTCCTCCCCGAGTTCCCCTACTTCGACGTCGACGACGTCATCCTCGGCAACGGGGTGTCCGAGCTCATCACCATGACGATGCAGGCTTTGCTCAACGACGGCGACGAGGTGTTGATCCCGGCGCCAGACTATCCGCTGTGGACGGCGATGACGTCACTGTCGGGTGGTCGGCCGGTGCACTACCGCTGCGACGAGGACAACGGCTGGAACCCCGACGTCGCCGACATCGCTTCCAAGATCACCGATCGCACCAAGGCGATCGTGATCATCAACCCGAACAACCCGACCGGCGCGGTCTACTCCCGCGAGGTACTGGAGCAACTCGTCGAACTCGCCCGGCAGCACTCGCTGCTGATCATGGCCGACGAGATCTACGACAAGATCCTCTACGACGACGCCGAGCACATCAACGTCGCCTCGCTGGCGCCGGATCTGTTGTGCCTGACCTTCAACGGATTGTCCAAGGCCTACCGGGTGTGCGGATACCGCGCCGGCTGGCTGGTACTGACCGGCCCCAAGGACCATGCGCGCGGCTTCATCGAAGGGCTCGGCATCCTCGCGTCGACCCGCCTGTGCTCCAATGTCCCCGGCCAGCACGCCATCCAGGTGGCCCTCGGCGGCTACCAGAGCATCGACGCACTCGTCGCACCGGGCGGACGCCTGTTCGAGCAACGCAACGTGACCTGGGAGAAGCTCAACAATATCCCCGGTGTCAGCTGCGTGAAACCGATGGGCGCGCTCTATGCCTTCCCGAAACTCGACCCCAACGTGCACGAGATCCACAACGACGAGCTGTTCGTCCAGGACCTGCTGTTGCAGGAGAAGATCCTGGTGGTGCAGGGCACCGGTTTCAACCTCACCGACCACAACCACTTCCGGATCGTCACTCTGCCGTGGGCGCGTGACCTCGACGAGGCGATCGATCGGATCGGCAATTTCCTGTCGTCGTACCGACAGTGACCGCCAAACCGCTGGTCGATCTCGATACGCCACTCACTTCGTTCGCGGCTACTCGATCCACGCAGTAACTACCAAACCGCTGGTCGAGTAACCGCCGAGCCGCTAGGCGAGGTGGTGTATCGAGACCAGTCCTCACCCGACGCCCCTTCACTGTGACTCCTTGTCACAGACAACTCTGGACGTATTGCTGTGACGCTTGGTAACGTCTAGCACCATTCGATCGTCTCGAAGGGGAGTCGCATGGTCGATTGGCGTATACAGCGAGTCAACAACGACGGCGTGTCATTGGCCGTCTTCGAGGTGGCAGGGTCGGCCACCACCGACGACGACGGGCACCGGCCGACGGTGCTGCTCGTACATGGCTGGCCCGACACCCACCATCTGTGGACACATGTCGCACCGGCGTTGGCCGCCGACAACCACGTCGTCGCCTATGACTGCCGCGGGTTCGGCCAGAGCGACCGACCCGACGGAGACGCCGCCTACCGGCTCGAGGCGCTCGCCGACGACCTGTTCGCAGTCGCCGACGCTGTGAGCCCCGATCGGCCCGTCCATGTGATCGGCCACGACTGGGGGTCGGTGCAGGCGTGGGAGGCGGTCACCCGGCCCGGCGCGGAAGACCGGATCGCGTCCTTCGTCTCGGTATCGGGACCCAACCTCGATCAGCTCGGCACGTGGGCCCGGCAGAAACTACGGCGACCCACTCCGCGCAACCTGGGTCACGCCGCGGCGCAGGTGGGTTCGTCGGCGTACACCGTGTTCTTCCAGCTGCCGGTGCTACCGCGGATGTTCTTCGGTGTCGCCGGTTCTGCGGCGGTGTGGCGCGAGTTCCTGCACCGGGTGGAGGGCACCCCACGCGACCGGGTGATCGTGGGTGACACCCTGCGACAGGACATGGTCTCAGGGCTTCGGCTGTACCGCGCCAACATTCGCGCCAAGCTGATCGATCCGCGGACCCGATCGACCCTGGTCCCGACCCTCGAATTGGTCAACGAACGCGACATCGCCTTGCGACCGGCAATCTTCGATGACACCTACCAGTACGCGCAGCGCTTGTGGCGCCGCTCTACCCCAACCGGTCACTGGCTGCCCTACACCAACCCAGACCATCTGGTGCGCAGCGCATCCGACTTCATCGCAACGCAGGCCGCGCGGTCGACGCCCGACATCGCCGCCCGGATGGACCGCACCCGCGTGTTCGGTGCACCGCATGCGTTGTCGGGGAAGCTGGCCGTGATCACCGGAGCCGGCAGCGGCATCGGGCGCGAGACCGCGTTCGCTTTGGCCGAGCAGGGATGTGAGTTGGTCGTCGCCGACATCGACCTCACCAGGGCCGACGAGACGGCCCGTCAGAGCAAGGCACTGGGCGCGCAGGCCACGGCCTACGAGGTCGACGTCGCCGATGTCGAGGCGGTGACCGAGTTCGCCACGCGAGTGCGCGATCGACACGGAACCCCCGACCTCGTCGTCAACAATGCCGGGATCGGACTGGCCGGAGGCGCGTTGGCCGCCACCGACGATCAGGTCGACCGACTACTCGACGTGAATCTGCGCGGGGTCATCTCCGGCAGCAGGGCGTTCGGCCGGCAGATGGTGGAACGCGGGATCGGCGGGCACATCGTCAACGTGGCGTCGGCGGCGGCCTTCACCCCGCAGCGCTCCCTGGGGTTGTATGCCGCTTCCAAGGCGGGTGTGCTGCTGTTCTCGGAATCGTTGCGCGCCGAGCTCGGCGAGCATCGGATCGGGGTGTCGGCGATCTGCCCCGGCATCGTGGACACCAACATCGTCGGCGCCACCCCGATCGCGGGCCTGCAGGCCGATGATGAGGACGCCGAACGGCGACGCCTCGACGGCCTGTACCGTCGCCGGGGATTCACACCCGACCGCGTCGCCCGCGCCATCGTCGACGCGATCGTGCACAACAAGGCCGTCGTGCCGGTCACCCCGGAAGCCGCGATCGGTTATTGCATCTATCGATTCGCGCCGTGGCTGTCGCGGATCGCCGCGCGCCGGAAAGTGACGGGGTAGCCCCATGATCGGCCAACCGCTCGATGTCGACAGCTCCGATCCCGGGCCGGTCGAGTTGCATGCCCGCAACGTGACCTTCGACTGGACCGAGACCCCGCTGCACTGGATACCCGGCCACCCGGTCGCATCGAACTTCATCAGCGTGCTCAATCTGATGCTGCCGGAGGGCGAACGATGGTTCGTGCAGACCTACAACGAGGCGCTGCCCCTGGTCGCCGACGACGAGCTCGCGGCGTCGATGCGCGGATTCATCGGCCAGGAGGCCATGCACGCCGAAGCCCACGACCATGTGCTGTGGGAATTCCTGGACATCCACGGCATCGACCCCCGGCCATATCAGCGGCAGATGGAATGGATCTTCCGCAAAGTGTTGGGTCCCATGGACTCCGGAACACCAGTTGCCCGGCGCAAGCACCTGATCGAACGCCTCTGGCTGATCGCGGCGCTCGAGCACTACACCGCCATCCTCGGGGATTTCGCCCTCAACAACACCTGGGTGGAGACAGGTGCCGACCCCGCAATGACCGACCTGTTCACCTGGCATGGCGCCGAAGAAGTGGAGCACCGTGCGGTGGCCCACGATGTGGCGGTCCATTTCGGTGACAGTTATCTCCGCCGCGGCCGCGCGATGCTGGTGGTGCTACCCATCCTGCTCGTGCTGATCCATCGAGGGTTCGGATTCATCATGAAGCAGGATTGCACGGTGCACTACAACTTCTTTCAGCGCCAGTACCATTACTACCGCGGGGTGCGTGCCGGTGTGCTGCCGAAGATGCGCAAGATCGTGTGGGCCACCTTCAGCTACTTCCGCCCCGGTTTCCATCCCAACGAGATCGGCAGCACCGCGCAGGCGGTGGCCTACCTCGCGGCATCACCGGCAGCGCGCAACGCAAGGTGATCCGGTGAATCAGCGCGCGCACCCGCACAGCACCGAGATGACTTCTCCCCCACCGCATCTCTATGGCCGTTGGCGGCACGATCCGTTGCTGTTGGCCGGCACCATGATTGCGAAGATATGGTGGCCGTTCTGGCGTCCACTGGCACCGCTGCACGAGCCGCCCACCGACGACGGCGTACGGACCCTGCGGGTCATCGACCGCACCGTGGTGGCCGAGGACGAGAATGTGGTGGCCCTGACCTTCGGCGCCCCGGATGGCGGTCCGCTCCCGCAGTGGCATCCCGGCGCGCACCTCGACCTGCTGCTGGCTTCGGGCCGTATGCGCGAATACTCACTGTGCGGCGACCCCGCCGACCGCCTCCACTACCGGATCGCGGTGCGGCGCATCCCCGACGGCGGTGGCGGATCGATCGAGGTCCACGATACCGTGACCGTGGGCACCGATGTGTCGGTCAAGGGACCACGCAACGCTTTCCCGTTGTCGATCCCCGGGCACGGATCGCCGGCACGCACGGTTCGCTTCATCGCCGCCGGCATCGGCATCACCCCGATCCTGCCGATGCTCGCCGCGGCCGAGCGCTTTGAACTCGACTGGTCGATGGTCTACACCGGGCGCAGTCGCGCGTCGATCCCGTTCGTCGACGAGGTGGCCCGCTACGACGATCGGGTGGTGATCCGCACCGACGACGAACACGGACTACCCTCGATGGACGACCTGTTGGGACCGCTCGACCCGCACACCGGCCGCGCCCCGTCCGGACTCGCGGTGTACTGCTGCGGACCGGTGCCCATGTTGGAGTCCCTACGCGCCCATCTCGCCGACCGACCGGACATCGAACTGCATTACGAACGGTTCAGCCCACCCCCGGTCGAGGACGGCGAGCCGTTCACGGTCACCATCGCCTCGACCGGCCGGCAGGTCGAGGTGAGCGCCGACGAGACTGCGCTGGCGGCCTTGCGGCGTGAGGTCGGATCGGTGCCGTACTCGTGTCAGCAGGGCTTCTGTGGCACGTGCAAGGTGAGAATGTTGTCCGGCGAGCCCGATCACCGCGACAACATCCTCACCGAACCCGAACGAGCCGGCGGCGCATTCCTCACCTGCGTGTCACGCGGTCGCGGGGACCTCACGCTCGAGCTGTGACGCTTCGGTGTCGGGCTGGGCGCGGTGGCCGCGCGGTGCGCCCCGCAGCAGAATCAACGCAGCGAGCGCAGCGGCCGACGTGATGGCGACGGCCACCCACACCGCGCCGTGGAGTCCGTCGACGAACACCTCCTGCACCGCGATCCGGATCGGGTCGGCCACCGTCGCGGGCGCCTGTCGCGCCACCTCCACGCCGGCCATCACCGAGTCCTCGGCGAGGCCCGACACGGTCTGCGGCAAACCCAACGCAGACAGTCGATCCGCCACCCCCGTGGTGTAGACCGAGGTGAGCACCGATCCCAACACCGCAACGCCCAGGGTGCCGCCGATCTCGCGGGTGGTGTCGTTGACCGCCGACCCCGCGCCGGCCTGCTCGGGGTCGAGCGCGTCCATGATCACCTGTGTGCACGGCCCGGAGATGAACGCGAGGCCCATCGCCATCAGCGACATCGACCAGATGATCAATTCCCAATACCCCGAGGTTCGCGACGACACCTCGACCAGGGCGAAGCCGCCGGACATCAGCAGCGCCCCGGCCACCGCCACCAGTCGCGGCCCGAACCGATGCGACAGCGCCATCGCCACCGGTGAGAACACGGCCATCACCACTGCGAACGGCAACGTGCGCAGGCCGGCCTCGAGCGGACCGTAACCCTTGACCGCCTGGAAGAACTGGGTGATCAGGAAGATGAAGCCGAACAGCGCAAAGAAGGCGACGCTGATCATCGCTGCGGCGGTGGCGAAGTGGCGGTTGGCGAACAGCCGCACGTTGAGAATCGGATGGTCCACGGTGAGCTCACGCCACGCGAACAGGCCCAGCGCCACCACTGCGACCACCAGACCGCCGATCGTCCGCGGGTCGGTCCACCCGAAGTGCGGCCCCTCGATCACCGAATAGGTCAGCAGGCCCAGGCCCACCACCGACAAGGCGAGTCCGGGCAGATCGAACCGGGAGACGCGCGCGGGCCGGGTGCCCGGGACCACCGCGACGATGGCGATCACGGCAAGTGCGGCGAGCGGCAGATTCACCCAGAACACCGAAGCCCAGGTGTAGTGCTCGAGCAGCCAGCCACCCAGCACCGGACCGATCGCCACCGCGATACCCGAGGTCGCGGCCCAGATACCCACCGCCGCAGCACGTTCGCGTGACCCGACGAAGATCGAGACGATGATGGCGAGGGTGGCGGGAAACACCAGCGCGGCGAACAGGCCGAGTCCGGCGCGTGCCGCGATGAGCTGCCCGAGGGTCTGCGAGGACGCGGCGAGGGCGGAGACCGCGGCGAAACCGGCGATGCCGCTCAGCAGCATCCGCCGATGTCCGAAGCGGTCACCGAGGTAGCCGCCGGTGAGCAGCAACCCGGCGAACACCAGCGTGTAGGCGTCGACGATCCACTGCAGCCCGGAAATCCCGGCATCGAGATCGCGCGCCATGGTGGGCAGCGCGACGTTGACGATCGTGTTGTCGACCATCACCAACAGCTCGGCAAAGCAGAGGGCCGCCAGGGCCCACCAACGAGTACGCATGGTCTTTCCTCCGAAGAAGCGGACATTTAGAACGTTGTCATAGTGTTGTAGCACGTTGTTCTATTCAAGTAGAACGCCGTGCTAGTAGGGTTGTCAACATGTCGCCGACCAAGAATCCGCGCACCCGCGCGACGGAGGTTCGCGCCAACCTGCTGTCCGCGGCGCGCACATTGCTCGAGCGGGAGGGTCCGTCGGCCTTGACCGTGCGGGCGGTGGCGACCGAAGCCGGCGTGGCGCCGATGGGCGTCTACAACCATTTCGACGGCAAGGACGGACTCCTCGACGCGGTCGTCACCGACGGTTTCCGGGACTTCAGCACGCATATCGCGGCGGTCGACGCCGATGCTTCGGCGCGACTCCTGGCCAGCGGGCACAGGTATCGGGAGTTCGCGCTGGCCCACCCCCGTCTCTACGAGCTGATGTTCTCCACCGAGTGCCACGCCGACGACGAGGTGGCGGCGGCCGCCTTCGGGGTCCTCGTCGACATCGTGCGATACGGCCAGGCAGCAGGCGTCATCCGCGACGGCGACCCCGTGGCGCTGGCCGCGCAGACATGGGCCTGCGTTCACGGGGCGGTGAGCCTGGAACTGACGTCGGCGCATCCACCGTTCGTCGACGCCGCCGCAAACTACGAGAATGTCCTATTGCTGATCGCCCGGGGTCTGGCACCGTGACCCGAGAGCGGCAGTCGATCTGGGAGAATGTCGCGGTGACCGAATACCGGATCGACGATCTCGCACGCGCCGCCGGCACCACGACCCGCAACGTCCGCGGCTACCAGGACCGCGGTCTCCTGCCCCGGCCGTTGCGCCGCGGCCGGATCGCGATCTACACTGACGCACATCTGGCGCGCCTCAAAGTGATCAACGACCTTCTCAAACGAGGCTTCACGATCCGCCACATCGGCGAGTTCCTGTCGGGTTTGCAGCGTGGCGAGAATCTGGCCGAGGTACTCGGCGTCGAAGAGCTCGTCTCCGAGCCGTGGTCGACGGCGACCTCGACGACGATCTCCGCCGACGAGCTGCGCGACCTGCTCAACTCGGGGAATCCCGCACACTACGAGCGGCTGGCCGCCTACGGGCTGATCGAGGCCGACGGACCCGGCGACCCACCGGAGCGGTACACGATCCTCGACCAGGAGACCGTGTCCGCCTACGGACGTCTGGTGAAGCTCGGTCTGCCGTTGAGCGGCATCCTCGATGTACACGGTCGGCTCGACCACGAGATGTCGGCCGTCGCGGAGATCGTCATCTCGGCCGGCCGACGCGCCGTGACCGAGGGTCACGAGGATGGGTGGATACCTCGCACCGCAGCCGAATCTGACTGGGCAGCACAACTTTTGGGGGAGCTGAGACGAGCCGGTTCGGTGTCGGCGCACAACGCGCTCGACCGTGCTCTCGATCGCGACCTGGCTCGCCAGCTCAACGACTACCTCAACCGGGCGCGCGCGTCGGCCACGGGCCCTGCGGACATTCCGCCCGCACAGTAGACCGGGGCCCGCGACCTCCGCCTCGTCAGAACGGCACGACGATCGGCGGAAGCCCAGGAATCGGATTGGGAATGGTCCGCTGCTGGGGTGGAGGCGGTGCCGGGATCGGCGCCGGAGCGGGGGCCGGCGGAGGCGGTGGCGCCGGTTCGCCCGGAGTACGCCGCTGCGGCGGACCACCCGGCGCCGGATCGGTGGCCGACCACGTGGGCTCTGGCGGTGGGGGTGGGACGTACTGCGCGGCCGGTCGCCGCGCCGCGTCGAGTTGCGTCGGCTCCACCTGACCGGGATTCACCGGATCGGGCTGCTTCGGCCCCGAATCGTCGTCGCCACCGCCAGCAGGGTCGGCCGGGGCCGACGTCTGTTCGTCGCCGACGAATGCGGACAATCCGTCGGGGTTGTCGACGTCGTCGCCGGCGAACACTGCGATCACCGCAGCGAAGACCAGTGCGGTGCCGACGCCGATGATGGCGCAGACCGCGACGATACCGAGGGCGACCCGAGGTTTGGCGAGCCACTGCCGCTTCTCGGCAGGCCGATCCGACGTCGGATCCGTGGCCGGATCGGGCGGCGTCTGCGCCGTGGGGGCCGGTGTCGGCATCGCGCCGCCACCGGCATGCGGCGAGCGCGGCTCCACTACCAGGACCGGTAGCTCGGTCTGCGCTTCGATCGTCGCGACGAGATCGGGAGATGAGTCGTGACCGGTCGAGAGCACTACCGAGCCGATGTGTCCCGGCGCGGTCAGTTCCGCCGTGTGACACATTGCGGCGACATCGCGTTGGCCAGGTCGGCGCATGCGGTCGCGGCGATCAGCGACCACCGCCGCGGTCTCCGGGTCGATCGTCGATACGTGCGCACCGTTCTCGGTGATGTTCACCAGCAGAAACAGCGGCGACGGGTCGATGTCCCGCGCCCGTTGACTCTCCGCGACCTCACGCAGAAAGCCGGCACTGAGTCGGCGCACCGGAGATCTGGTCGTGGCGGCGGCGCCGCGACCGACGGTTGTCACAGAATGAGTCATGGGACCTGATGCCCTGCGGTTTCGAGCAGTTCCGGACCGCACGCCGGCTGGTTGCCGGTTCTCCAAATGACATGGCGATCATCGATCAACCGACCTCGGCACGACGGATCGTCCCAGCGTGCCGCGTTCCCGACAGTAACACGCATCATCGCAGGACACAGTTACAGCCGCATCGCCGGCACAGCCTTGCCGGGCCGGTGCCCGTCAGCCGGGCAAGATGATCGGCGGCAACCCGGGAATCGGGTTGGGGATCACGCGCTGACGCGGACGCGGGCGTGGACGCGGCTGATTCTGCTGCTGTTGGGTCGGCTCGCTGGTGGTGGTGGACGGCGGTGGTGGAGGGGGCGGCGTGTAACGTGCCGCCGCCACCCCCGCGTCCACCACATCGGCCGGGTCCGCATAGGTCGGCGTGGGGGCGTCAGTGGTGTGGGTGGCAGCCGACGATGCGGTCGGCCGCTCGGCCGGGTCGCCGTCACCGCTGGCCCCGAATGCGACAGTCACCGCGATCGCCGCTACCACTCCCGCAGCGCCGACGCCCACCAGCAGCCTTGTCGGCATGCGCGGCCGCGACTTTCCGGCGGGCACCGACGGCACCGCAGCGGCGGGTTCGAGAGACCAGTCGCGCGGGTCGTAACCACCCGGGGGCGGGGACGGAACGTCGGTGACCGTGCGCGGTGCCGGGTCGTCGAGCGTCGCGGGGGCATCGAGCAGATATGGGTCGCCGGCTGTGCTCCGCTCGGGTTCGCCGTGGGGCGAAGGTGGCTGACCGGCACGCGCCGCGACATCGTCCGGCCGATGACCGTGGCGATCGTGGGTGGCGGTCACCACTGCAATCGGCTCGGTGATCGGTGTCAGCACATCGTCGATCCACGCGACGGGGAAGTCCCCCGATTGAGTGGGTTGCGCGACCGGCTCGGCGCCAGCAGGTTCTGCGGTAACGGATTCTGCGGGAACGGATTCTGCGGGAATCGTTTCGGGGGCAACGGATTCTGTGGGAATCGGTTCGGGGGTAACGGATTCGGGGGCAACGGTGTCGGCGCCGGGCAGTTCCGCGTCGACGGCCTCCGAACCACCGTCACTGTGCGGGAATTCGGTTGTCGCCGAGTCGATGAGCTGCGCCCCGATCGCCTCGCTCGGCATCGGACCGGCCGGCCGCTCGACGACCGATTCACGGACCTCATCGTGCGCGTCATGGCGGCTACGCGGGCCCGCGTCGACCGCCGTCCCGATCGCCAGGACGGGCCACGGTGTGCGCGCGGCGAGCGCCGTGAGCAGACCCGGCCATGTCTGATGCCCTGGTGCGAGCACCACCGACCGCACGGATTCGGTGGTGGTCGTGGCCACCTCGTCGCAGAGTCGGACGACCTCGTCGGCCAGTGATGCCGTCGCCTCGTCCAGGTCACGTTGGGCGACACGAAAGAACCGCACGTGCTCGCGGCCCATGATGAAGGTCGCATCCGCGGTGGCCAGCCGAGCGCGGGCTCGTGCGGCAAGCGTGAGTAACTCCGCGGTCCACTCGTCACTGGTCGGCTCGGCAACACGACCGGTGCTCACGAGATGATCGGCGAGGAGCTGATCGAGCACGTCTGGACGGATACCGGCGGCGGTGCGCTCCCCGATCACCGCTTCCAGTCGCGGGTCGGCCAGCCCCACTCGTAGACCGCCGGGCCGCACGTCGATCACGACGAACGGCAGCTCTGGCGGGATGGCGAGCGCGTTCTGCTGGGCCGAGACGTCAGCGAGAACCGACCGGTCGATCGGACGTGCGTCGAAGTCGGTGGTCGCGTCGACCGACCGATCGTCATCCGTCGAGTCGTCTGTCATCCGATCCGATGCCCTGCGTCCGTGAACATTTCCCCCGTGTGCGCGCCTCGGCGACGACGTCGCTCCATGGCACGCGGTCACGACACTAACATGACCGCCTCACACGTGCGGTCGGGCGATCTCCGGAGCCATCGGATCGCCGCCGGATACCAGGTCTGCGGGAAAGTGCGAGACCGCAGGCCGCATGGGGCCGCCGAGCGCATGTAACCGCCACCCCGCCGACTGCCAGGCGCCGGCGTCCAGGCAACGCCGACCGTCGACGATGACCCGAGCGCGCACGACGTTGGACAGTTCCTCGGGCACCATGTGCACGAACTCCGCCCACTCGGTCGCCACGACGACGGCATCGGCGGCCTCGCAGGCTTCCACCGCGCTGTCGGCATAGCCCAGCGTCGGATACAGACGACGCGAGTTTGCCACCGCCTTGGGGTCGAAAACCGTCACGGTGGCGCCGCGCAGCGCCAACTGACCGGCGACGTTGAGTGCGGGCGAGTCCCGCACGTCGTCGCTCTCCGGTTTGAACGCGGCTCCCAGGATCGCGATGTTGGTGCCCAACACGTCGCCGCCGACCGCGTCGGCGACCAGGTCGACCAGCGCGCCACGGCGACGGGTGTTGATGGCGTCGACCTCCCGCAGGAACCGCAGCGCCCGCCCGGCGCCCACTTCATCGGCGCGGGCCAGAAACCCGCGGATGTCCTTGGGTAGGCAACCGCCGCCGAATCCCAGTCCGGCATTGAGGAATCGACGTCCGATGCGGTTGTCGTAGCCGATCGCATCGGCCAAGGTGGAGACATCGGCACCCACGTTCTCGCAGATCTCACTGACCGCATTGATGAACGAGATCTTGGTGGCCAGGAAGGCATTCGCCGATACCTTGACCAATTCTGCGGTGGCCCAGTCGGTTCGAACGAACGGTACCCCGGATTGCAGGATGTCTCGATAGATCTCAGCGAGAACTCGCGCCGCGCGGGTGTCGTCGCGGTCGGGATCGGCGCCCAGCACCAGTCGGTCGGGTTCGAGGGTGTCCTCGACGGCGAAACCCTCCCGGAGGAACTCCGGGCTCCACACGAGTTCGACGTGTGTGTCAGGTGCGGCGAGCACCGCGATCCGCTGTGCGAGTGCTGCCGCGGTTCCCACCGGCACCGTCGACTTGCCGATGATGAGGTGGTCGCCGCGGACCAGCGGCGTCAGGGCGTCGACCGCCGCCTCGACGTGCGACAGGTCGACCCCGTACCCGCGACGCTGCTGCGGGGTGCCGACGCCGAGGAAATGCACCGAGGCGAACTCGGCTGCCGCGCGGTGATCGGTGGTGAAGCGCAGCCGTCCGGCGGCCAGGTTGCGCCGCAACACATCCGACAATCCGGGCTCGAAGAACGGGACCTCGCCGTTCTGGAGCCGCGCCACCTTGTCGGCGTCGACATCCACACCCAGTACGTCATGTCCCAGCTCGGCCATGCAGGCCGCGTGGGTGGCCCCGAGGTAGCCACACCCGATCACCGTCAACTTCATGGTTCTGTGGGTACGCGGGGTATCCGTCGTCGACGCTACGGTGACGTGACCCGCCCCGATCGATCGGGTGAACACCAGGTCGTCGACGGTGAACGCGGCCTGAATCGGGCGCGGTGTCCTCAGTCGGCGGGCTGGGTGAAGTTCAGATATGCACGCGACGGCGTCGGGCCGCGTTGGCCCTGATACTTCGAACCGACCGACGAGCTGCCGTAGGGATGTTCGGCCGGGCTCGACAGCCGGATCAGGCAGAGCTGGCCGATCTTCATTCCCGGCCACAAGGTGATCGGGAGGTTGGCGACGTTCGACAACTCCAGGGTGATGTGGCCGGAGAACCCAGGGTCGATGAAACCGGCCGTCGAATGCGTCAGTAATCCGAGCCGCCCCAGTGAGGACTTACCTTCCAGACGTCCGGCGAGGTCGTCGGGCAAGGTGCAGACCTCGAGGGTTGAACCGAGCACGAACTCGCCCGGGTGCAGGACGAACGGTTCGCCCTCCGCGGGTTCGACGAGAGACGTCAGTTCATCCTGCCGCTGCGCCGGGTCGATGTGGGTGTACTTCGTGTTGTTGAAGACACGGAAGAGCCGATCGAGTCGCACATCCACGCTGGACGGTTGGACCAGCGCGGGATCGAACGGCTCGAGCGCCAACCGTCCGTCGGCGATCTCGGCACGGATGTCGCGGTCGGAGAGGAGCACGTTGTGAGGTTATCCGACGCGGGCCGGTGAACGACGGATGGCCGCCGGCTGTCGAACCGAATGCGAATCGTTCCGAAGCATGGTCAACGGGTCGAATCGTCTTCTACAGTGAGCCGCGTGATGCTCGCGTGATCGCTGCGTGACATGCGCGAGACAACGACCGTGGGTGGGTCCGGGGCGAACCCGGCGTCGCGTGTGGGAAGAAGGGGCACATGCGCAAGCGTGGGGGGTCGGCTTTGTCGGATGTGAGTGGTCACGCCGGACGGCGGGCGCTGGTGGTGGGGATCGCCGTAGTAGTGGTGACCGCGGTGGCGATGTCGTTCGGCACCGAGCGGGGCGTCGGCGCACTGGCCTCGGCGGCGCCGACCGTACCGTCGGCTGCAGTCCCATCGAGGACGACGGCCGAGCCAGAGGAATGCGTCGGGTCACGGTTCGCGACCTTCGGCGCCGTCTACGACGCGATCTTCGATTCGTTGCTACCGACGATGCCTGCCGATATCCAGCAGCGTGCACCGTCGATCAAGGCGCGCGCCCATCGCGATATGCAGGGGCTGCGAATCTCGAAACTCGCGGTCTCCAATCACCCCTACGACCTCGGCGCCGACGACGAGGACCCGATCATGACCTACCGAGACCCGATCTCGCAGTGGATCGTCACGCAGTTGCTCAACGTGCGCAACGGCGAGGCCACCGAGGCGATTCCGGCTGAGAACCTGACCGTCGCGCAGGCGGTCGAGACGGTGTGGCTGTACCTGTACGTCACGGTGATGGTTCCGCTCACCCTTGCACGCCGGACCATACCGTCGATCGCGACGATCGCCGGGCCGATCTCGGTCGGCACGTTGATCACGTTGCCGATCCTGCTGGGGGTGTTTGCCGCGACACAGGTGTACCAGGCCGTGAGTGCACGTCTGGTCGAGGCGTGCATCGTGTCGGTGACGCATTCGGAGAAGGAGAATGCCGGCAAGTCGGTGAAGGATCTACGCTTCACCCGGGCCGTGCCCGGCCTGCTGCGCGACATCGCCGGTCAGGTGGACCTCGCCGACCCGGAGAACTGCCCGTCGATCGGCACGCTGCCGCTGTCGCGGATCGTCGAGCGTACCTCGAATTATCTCCAGTCGATCACCACTGATTCGGCAACCGATCGCCGGATCGCTGCGATGGGTGACGGTGTGGCGCAGTGGATGCGGAACACCCGGGTCCATCAGAATCTCATCCCGGCCGATCCCGCCGACTACAACACCGCCGAGTACGCGATCTCACAGATCGGCGTGTTGATCCCGTACGTTGGTGGCGCACCACTCGACGTGGTGATCGGGTTGAGCCACAACCGCAATCAGGGTGCCGACTTCGCGGCGACGGCCCCGATCGCCGATCTTTCGGTGACGAAGACGTTGACCGCGGCCTACTACGCGTACGCATTGGCCGCACACATGGTCGAGTTGGCCTGGTCGGAAGCCGGGGTCGATCCGGCCGCCGCCCTGCTCAACGACCTGCTTCCCGACGCCGGCATCACTGCGGACATGATCCCGAAGTCCACCGGCCTCGTCGGCGCACCCAACCTGTATGGACTTGTGGTGTACCACAACGTATTGCGGTCGATGTGCCTGGCCGAGGACAAGCGTCCGGCTGGAGCGGGAGCGACAACGAAGCGAGGGTCGGTGTCGGCTGCGCGGTGGTAATGGACGCCGTCAGGCCCGGCGGCGAGGCCGCACGGCCCGCTCGGTGATCGCCAGCACCACGCGCCGAGGCGCAAACCGGTTCGAGACGGCCATGATTCGGTTCTGCATGCCATCGACCACGCTCGGTTTACCGGCGTCCAAAGCACGCAAGGCGGTGTCGACGACCTGGCGTGTCGAGCGCCGCGCACCGACAGCCGCGTCGTCGGAACCAGCCACGTCGAAGAACTCGGTATCGGTGGCGCCCGGACACAGAGCGAGAACCTTCACACCGTGCTGCCGACCCTCCCACCAGAGAGCCTCGCTCAGCGACAACACATACGCCTTCGTGGCGCCGTAGACCGCCATGTGTGGGATCGGTTGAAACCCTGCGGTACTGGCCACATTGACGATGGTTCCGGCGCCACGCTGCGCCATCCGCTGAAAGAAGACCGTGGTGAGATCGGTCAGGGTAGCGACGTTGAGGGACACCTCGCCACTGATCCGCCCTGGGTCGGCGTCGACGAGATCGCCGTGGGTGCCGAAACCCGCGTTGTTGATCACCATGTCGACGGTCAGTTCTCGCTTGTCGATCTCGGTGATCAGGGTGTGCGCAGCCCCCGGTACCGACAGGTCGCAGGCGATGACCTCGGCGCGAATGCCGTGCCGGCCGGCCAGTTCATCGGCCAGTGCGGCGAGCTTGGCCTCTGTGCGGGCAACGACGATCAGATGAGAACCCCTGGCCGCCAGCGTGCGGGCGAACTCGGCGCCAATGCCGCCGCTGGCGCCGGTGATGAGTGCGGTTGTGTCGCGGTGGTCCACGGTTCGCTCCTGTCGGTCAGGCTGTCGGAAGGTTGAGGATGCCGAGCCCGGCGAACGCGAGGTCGGCGAGAATCTCGGCGTGACGCTCCAATTGGGGGCCGCGGTCCGCGGGTGTGCCGGCGTCGGCGAGACTCTTGATGCCGTGGAAGGCACCCACGAGGACAGTCGCCACCCCGCCCGCGTCGAGTTCGGCACGGAATTCTCGCGTCTTCTGGCCGGCTCGGATGATGCCGGCGAGCAACTCCACCCACGCATCGGTCGGCTGGGCCACGTTCCCGTCGAGCGCGCCGTCGGCACCGAGTTCGCCGGCCAGCCGGACGACGCTCCAGGCACCGGGTTCGTGCTTGAGCAGGTCGAGCATCGCCGGGAGCAGGTCGGCCAGCTGCTCGGTCGGTGTCTGGTGGGCCAGGACCCGCTTCTCCACCTGGTCGACCCATCGTTGCTCTTGGTCGGCGATGACAGCCGAGGCCAACGCCGCCTTGGACGGGAAGTAGAAGTAGAACGCACCTTTGGTGAGTCCCGATGTTTTGATGAGCTCACTGAATTTAGTTGCCGAATAGCCCTTTTCAGCGAATCCGATGGCCGCGACCTCGAGCAGGCGGGCTCGCGTTGCGGCGCCTTTGGCCGTGGAAGGTTGTGGAGAGCTCACACCTGCCAAGAGTAAACCTGTCGGTTGGTTTTTACAAACCTCCCGGTAGGTTCTTCGCCCGTGCTGGAGTGACGGACGCCTGCTCAGCCCTGTGCGCTGGGCCGGACGGCCAGTTCGGCGACGGCCAGTGCAAGCCGCCGCGGGACGAGTTGGCTGACTGCAACGACGACCAGGTTGTACAGCCCGTCCACGACGCTGGGCTTGCCCGCATCGAGAGCCCGAAGCGCCGTGTTGACGACCTGGCTCGTCGACCGTCGCGGTCCGACGGAATCGGCGTTGGCGCCGCAGCTTCGAAGAACCCGGTGTCGGTGGCCCCCGGACACACGGCGAGCACCTTGACCCCGTTCTGCTTCCCCTCCCACCACAGCGCCTCACTGAGAGACAGCACGTAGGCCTTGGTGGCCGCGTATACGGCCAAGTGCGGAACCGGTTGGAAAGCAGCGACACTCGCCACGTTGATGATCGCTCCTGCGCCCAGTTGTGTCATCCGTGACATGTAGACGGCGCAGAGGTCGGTCAACACCCCGACATTGAGTGCGACCGCGTCACGAATCCGCGCCGGATCGGAGTCCGCGAAATCGGCGTGCATCCCGAACCCAGCGTTGTTGACCAGGATGTCGACGGCGAGTCCCCTACGATCGAGTTCCTCGACGACGTCATCGGACGCGCACGGCTCCGACAGATCCGCCGCCAGGTACTCGGCACGTATGCCATGACTGTCGTGCAGGTCGGTGGCGAGTTCCTTGAGCTTGGCCTCATTGCGCGCGACCAAGATGACATTGGCTCCGCGGGCAGCGAGACCCGTCGCGAAAGCGGCGCCGATACCTCCACTGGCGCCGGTGATCAGGACGGTCTTGTCGCGGTAGTCCACGCGTGACTCCTTCGTCGGGCATGTGCGGTCCGTCGAGTATGGAACCCACCTGCACCCCACGTCTGCCGAACGGCAGTCACCGCCACCGAACGACCCGTCACACCATCCACCGGGGCGTCGGCATCACCGCATGTCCGACCGTTTGCTAGGCTGTCGTTCGCGAGTCTCGGCTCGCACGCCGATGTAGTTCAATGGCAGAACATCAGCTTCCCAAGCTGAATACGCGGGTTCGATTCCCGTCATCGGCTCTGCAGGTCAGACCGGATTTTTGCTGCACTCCTCCTTCCGATTGGTACGAGTGGTTGGTACGAGAAACGAGCCTCTAAGTAAGGGGCTGCGGTCTCTCACCGCTCCTCAGCTCTGTCCACCGCGTCGAGGAGCGCGAGACCGTGGGCGAGGTCAGTGCCGGCGATACGGGCATATTTGGTGGTGGTCTTGAGGTCCGCGTGGCCTGCCCATTCCCTCACCGTGGAGATTGGCACTCCTGCTCGGAGCCAGCCCACGATGGCAGTGGCGCGAAGGTCGCGGACCTTGAAGGCCGGGTATCCGAGCTGCTCCAGTGTGGCGTTCCAGTTCACGGCCTTGTTCCGAACCACGGAGGTTGCCGTAAGTCGGGTTCCGTCCGGTTTTCGCAGCAGCGGGTCGGCGGTGCGTCCGATTTGGGGATGTAGCTCTGTGAACGCTCGTCCCAGAGCGTTGGGTATCGGGACGGTGCGCCCTTTTCCGGACTTTGTGGTCTGTAATGTTCGTGGAGAGTATCCTGAATATGCGCGAGACACCGTAATTGTTCTTCGGCTAAGATCAACATCTTTTTCTTGTAGCGCCTCAATTTCCCCTGCCCTCATTCCGGTATGCAATGCAATGAGAATGAATAGCAAAACATCCTTGTTTTCTATTCTTTTCGATAGTATCTCAATGAGTCGATTGGCATCTACCGGTGAAAGGGTTGTTTCTGACACTATTCGAGGTTGCGCTTTCAGTCGACGCGAATCATCAACCGGATTGACGGTCGTATATCCATCAGAGATTGCCTGTTTCATGATACGAGATAGGCAGTTTCGAGTCCCTGCGATCGTGGACGTGCCGACTTGACGTTGCCAACTCAGCTGCGCCGCCTCAAGATGAGATGGTGTGATCCGATCCAGTTGCAGCAGACCAAGATCGGGAAAAATCCTGACCCGAATATGGGAGCGATACACTTCTTTTGTATGGGCACCGAGCCCGTACAGCACCTGATCGAGTTTGTCGCTCGTCAGATAGGTTTGCAGAGTAACAGGTCCACGTCGTGAGGGTATCCGCTTGTTCTTCTTTCGCTGAACGCGCTCCCATTCCTGCGCATCTGTTTTCCGGTCAAAAGTTTTGGTTTGTTCTCGAACAGCCGAAGTGGCGCGGTCGTAGAGATATACTCGACCGCGCCACTTCGTTTTACCGTTAACGGTCCTCTTGCTCGCCATCAGCCTCTTCTTGCTGCTGCTTTTCTCGACTTCGCCTCAGGATCTCTGATTCAGAAATCCAGCGACCGTTCTCGTATGTGAGAAAAGCTTCGCCACCGCCTATCACAAAATCACCTCATTTCCAAAAACCAGGGCGGATACACATCCGACTCCATAACCCGGAGTGACGAATGGCATATCGGACAGAAAATCTCGTGGCCGATGTCGTCGTGGAAAACCCGGGCGAAATAGTCTTCGTCACAAGCACAGGCCTTGAATCCGAAGAATGTCGACCGGTCTGAATCCCATGAATGAATGCTGATCCCCATTTCCCGCTCCCTTCAGCAGATTCTCGATTTCACATATTCCTCGACATCCTCGGGTCGCCAGGCCCACCGTCGCGGCGACACTCGCACCCCGGGCAGTGCACCCGTCCGCGTGAGTCGCGTCACCGTGGCCGGCGACACCCTGATCGCGTCCGAGACCTCTCCCACCTGCATCAACGGCTTCATCCCTCACCTCCTCTCTCGTCGTCTTCGATACTCTACCACACATAATAAACACGTGGATTCAATTAATCCACCCGACTGCGGGATGTATGATGCCCCAGTGATCACCACCAACGAGCTTGCGAAACGCCTGGCCATCCCCACCAGCAACATCCGGGCGCTGGAAGCGCTGGGCGTAATCACTGGGACGCCTGTAACAATCGGTAAGACCCGAGCGTGGCCAGAAGAAACGGTCGAAGAACTTGCAGATCGACAATTCATTGAAGATCTGCCGCACCCAAGGGCAATCGCCGTGAAAGTGCAGCCCGCTGAGTCAATAACACCGATTCCTGGTGATCCTCGAACCCATAAAGGGTGGATCGCAGGCCTACCCAACAACTACACGAAGCGACAGATCGACGGAGTAAACCGATACTGGGCAGTAAAAGATGCACCGGATTGGATAGACGAGGTCTTTTTAGTGACATCAAAAACCTTCATCCTAGCTCCGTATCGCATAACCGGTGTGAAGCAACATGGGAACGACTGGTCATTCGCACTCACGGAACCGGATACGGAAACACGAAAGCTATTCGACCAGAAAAGAATCCATTCACGACGCGGCCCCTTCGTGGAGCGCCTGCCCGACACCAGGAACCAATGACGGTGATCTGGCCCGTGCAAAACGAATGAGCCCCTCCTGACCGACATAGCCAGGAGGGGCTCACCACCACATATAGAGTGAGGATGGGGATCTCGCTCTATATGTGAGAATATCAGTAAATATCTTGCGTTGTCCAGTATAGGGTCAGCTCTTCCTCCACTTCGGTCATGTCGCGCACCAGAGAAAGAATCGGAAGTTTCGGAAGGAGACTCGTCTCCCGCTGACCCTATACTGCGCTCTCAGAGCGCCGAGGAACGACTGTGAGTCGTTTCTCTATACTCTCTACTAGATCGAGCTCCACACGAGCTTAACGCGAGAATGAGATGACCACTTCAAAATACGGCAACAGCCCCTGATTCGGTATGCGATAGACGAAAGGCAGCGACTTGATTGACATCGCAACTCTTGTCTTGGCCACGAGCAGCAGTGCCAGCAGCGCTGCGCTAGTCCTGACACCCGATAGGACAGAAAGCGCAGACCCAGAACTATACGCAGATATTGTGGCGCTACACGCTGATATGGGTCTCCGATACATGGTGATGCTTTGCGATGCACAACAGATATCAGAACACCATCGATATGACACCCTTCGACAGACTGGCACCGAGGAACTGAACCAGAACACGACGATATTTATAGGAAGCTGGCAAGTATTTGTAAACAACAGTATCGATGCGCTCAGGCGCGGGGAGATCCATCTACCACCCAGCCCCATATCTGCAAAGCGGGTAAAACGCACGGTGCGCGACTACCCCAACTGGGCGGGCGTGATGATTGATACCCGGATAGACCAGCCCGAACAACGAGTGGTGTTCTACGCGGACGACTTGAGCATCATCGAGGAGTTGGACGACACAACAGTGGACGTGGACGAGATCGACACGATGGCGAACAACAGTGTTCCACTCAAATGGGCGATCACTCACCTACTGGAGCAGTAGTCCCGCAGCCTAGCGAGCTCTGCGTCCGATAGACAGAGGCGTCCACCTGGAGTAGTAGACGCCTCCGCCGTGCCCAGCTTGACCCACCGATACAGAGTGGACTCTGCAACGCCGAGCATCCGAGCTGCCTCCGGGATCGAATGATGACGCATCAAAACAGATACGGCGCCGGAGTGGTGAAGAAGATGGTCTGAAACGTACCCGTGAAGACATTGTTGAACAAAGCCAGCAAGGTGATGGGGTCTTCCACTCCAGTAAACATGCCCAGATCCAAACTCATTGTGTTCCTTTCTCATTCGTTTCCGTCATGTGACGAAACTCCTCATCGATGGGATCAGATGCCTCAGGTAGCGGCGTACGAAGATGGCCCAGAGTCATGCCAAAGCGGACCAGATCCGAGTTCGGTACGTACCAGGTGCGTCCGGAAACCCACCGCCCGGAACCTTCCTGATCCAGGACCACCATGCCGGGCCGTTCAGGCAGCAACATTGGGTCTGGTTCCCCCTCGTTGGGTGATCGCCCCAACGTAGCCACTGTGCTCTGAGACGTCACCAACCTGCCGGCCACCCGAACGGACGATTTCGCAGAGATCTTGGTGGGCAGAGCATCGGAAGTGGGCTTCTGAGTCGCACAGATCGTGAACATGCCAACGGAGCGACCGCGCGCAACCAGATCTGCGATCAACTCCGTCACCTCCTCCTGCTGTGCCTTTTCCTCCTTGGTAGTGGCTCCAGATACGAACACGTGTGCCTCGTCAATCACGATGACGAGCAACGGGAACTGTGCAGAGGGAGGCGAATGCCACCACGACGTGGGAGGGTCGATTCCTTCCGGCGCACCGACCCGCTTCCACTCCGTCACGAGAGCACGGAAGTACGCAGTACGACGATCCAACTCAGCGGCATACATACGGAGCACTTCGGCGGCAGCTTCCCTATCCTTGGTGGGCAACCAGAACTGGGCGCGCTCCTCCGTCCAGACGTAATCCGCGCCAGCCTTCCCGTCGATGACCGCGAACTGAACTGCGGGGTTCTGCGCCAGACGTACCAACAGTGCACAGAGTGACGCTGTCTTGCCGCCGCCCGGCTCAGCACCGAACACCATTCCGGCGTTGTCCTTCAAGGTGAGAACAAGCTCCTCACCGTCTGCTGTTAGACCCCAAGACACCTTGGTGAGATCCTCCGCCGGGGACGGTATTTGGCCACCGACAGTGCGCGCCAATGGATCACGGCACACCAAAGTGACGCGGAGCAGACTCGGCCCCACCTGGACAATGCCAACACTGGGGACGTTCCAGGCGTTAGCCAACCGATCCGCAACGCGAACCCATTCCTCGACTACCTGGCCCAGTAGCATCTTGACTTCCAACATCGGACCCACAGGTGACGAACCGATCACCTGAGATTGAGGAACCTCGAAGTCCCGATCCCCGTCCGCGAGCCGGTTGTACTGGATCTCAGTACGATACCGATACATTCCGTACGCCCGCCGATCACCGAGACCGTGCATCCCATTTGGCCGACGCGCCAGCCCCACCTGCACCATGGTCTGGGCCCAGGACTGATGCACCGCCGTCATGAGAGCAAAGTCCGCCTCGGAGCCCACCAGCTGAACCCGACGTGCCCGTTCCTTGCCGGCTTGGTCTCGGCGATACCACACATAGGTGAGCGATAGCACAGCTGCGACCAGCCCCAGCCAGAAGTTGAACAGGAGCAGAAAAAGCGGCACAACCACGTACCAGTGAAGTGCACACCAGCGAAGCGCCCGAAAGATCAACCGATTCCGACGGTGACGACGAATCTGGCCCTCGTAACTGGCCACAGATCGCCGCGGCGCTACTACTTCACCTGCCCCTAAGATCCTGAACAACTCATCGCCCACCCCCATTGGACTACGCCTTCACCTGAGTCGTCGCAGTCGTAGCGTGATTCGCTGACACAGGACCTACCGATTCGGCGTACCAGCGTTGCTGCAGAAAGGAATTGCCGGCCGATGTGGTCCTCACTTGATTGCTCACCGTGAGACCGTCGATACGGATTGGCTTACCCGAGCACGTCTTGGCGGGATCCTCACCTCGCTGTTCAGTGGTGCGCAGTTCCACGATCTCCGCGACAGATCGACCGAAGGCTCCGGTGTACTCCACAGCCAGTCGCACTGTGTACAGCGCTCGACCGTCGTCATCCTTGGCCTGCTCCGTCTCCGAAGGCGCGCCCTCATCTTGGTCCCAAGCCATCGCGGGTTCTGAGCTGAAGAAGACCACCTTGTTGAACGCCGCCGTATCTACCGGGATCGGTCCTGTGATCGCTGGCATTGAAATCCTTTCCGCTAGAGAATGATCCGCTATCTCGAATCTTCTTCGATACTATCGCATAGACTTCGAAAGGTGAACCGCAGCAACGATATTGGACACATCATGCACAGTGCAGAACTGATCATCACCGTGCAGATCCAGATGAGCAGTCCACGAACTACCGGTGAGCAGTGACACTCGATACTGAGCCGCAACCGCACGAAGTGACACAAATAGTGTTTCAGCTGAGCAGATTTCCGAGACCCGGAGCAGCTCCTCTTTGAGAGCAGCACGCAAAGGCACAGGAACACGGGACCATTCATGCTTGGTGAACCCCGCGACAGAGCGGAACACCACCTGCTCAGACTCCTCCGGCACCGAGGCGAGCTCCTCATCAGAACCAACATCGGTGAGCCCAAGATCCTTCTGCAGCCCATGACACCAGGTGATCTGTCGCCGTCCATGAGATGCCCGCTCCCACTGATACCAGAGCAGACGATCACGCTGAACCTGAGCATCATCCCTGTCAGTACGATCCGCCGTCGCCACTGCCGCGAGAATCTCAAACGGTGTGCGAGACTCCCTGTCACCCACTGACATAGCGTATTTCACTGCGCCAAGAGCAATCTCGGCGGGCACGTCCCAGGCCAGTTTGGTGACGTACTGGCCTAGATCTGCCGGGTCATCTAAGTTGACGGTCTTCAGGTGCTGAGCCTTGACTCCCGCATACTTCACCCCTCGAGGAGCCGGCTCAATCCGCGCACCAGTCCTACTGAACCTCCGATTACTTTGAGGATTACGCGCATCCACTGCCCGAATCCAATCCTGAACCAGACTGGACCAGAGACGAAGCACCTCCATCTGCGTTGACGCATCAGGAACGAACACCAGCGCATGAAGATGGGGATGCCAGCCGTGCTGCTCAGACCAGGTGGCCTCGATACTACGAAGATCACGAACCCCGCGCTGTCGCAAATACTTCCACGTCGAACGCTGCTTCAACGATCGCCAAGAGATCATCAGGTCATCCCATAGCTCCTGCAGATCCACTCCCGCACGATGATGCATCGTGAGCGTCATGAACAGCGCGTACCCGCCCCGACCTCGATGGGCAAGCAGACCTTCACGAATCTGATCAGCGCGAGCCCGTCCGATCTTCGGCGCACAGACGGGGCAGGCCCACACTGACCCGCAGGTTTTCAATCCCCGAAAGCGTCCGACCCGAGATCCACCCTCAGGCGGTACGCCGACCTCCAAGTGCACAGGACCGACCGCGACGATCCCGCACTGCTGAACCCGAGACAGGGACGACCTCCGATGGAGATAGTCCATCATCGAGGTACGAACAGCACGATCAGACCACCGTTGAGCCAGGCCCGCTTCATCGACAGGTCCGGGGATGGATAGGTGAGACTCACTATTTCGCGTATTCTCAAGCGGCGCTACGTGCCTCGGGGTGGTGCTCCCCTGGTCGGCGCTCTCGCTTCGCTTCGCGCCTTTCCTGGTCGCTACCCTCTCGTCGACGGCGCCTCGGTTTCGGCCGACCCGCTGGCGCGGGCGCGTCCGACTCTGTTCATCGTTGGTGGCGTTGATCCCCATTGACAGCTCGCAGCTGTCCGGTCTGGTACGAGTCCTCGGTACGAGTACTCCGCACGGGGTGGTTCGCCGTGCTCCTGGTGAGCGCTATCTCAGCTGGTGAGCGTCATGATCGATGTTTCCATCACGTTCCCAAGCTGAATACGCGGGTTCGATTCCCGTCATCGGCTCCACGTTTGAGTCAGATCGTGCTCAATACTCACTGTGAGCGCAGATGCCAACACAGACGCTGTCCGCGGCAAGAGGCGGGACAAGCGGCGCGTTTCGGGCTTGGACACGTCGCGAAGGGCCTGGCGTGATTCGTGAACCTGACGGCGTCGGCGTTCTGGTGAGCGGAAGTTTTGGCTATGACTTCGACCATGGCCAAGCAACGTCGGGTTCCCGTACGGCAGCGCCGGCAACGGACCAAAATGGCGGTCCGGTCTCGAAGGTGCCGCCGTCTCCCCCACGCCGACTCCGGCGTGCGGGGGATCGGAGGTTCGTTCGTTCACGCGAATGAACTTCCGACCTTTCGTGATCGGCTGCGCGGGGCCGCACCACGGACGGTACATCGGCACAATTCGGCTGCACCCACCAAAAGCCACCTCGAAACCATCTGTCCCCCAATAGATTATGCGCCGCAATGTCGTTGCTTCCGGTCCGACCCGGATGGCCGCTGACACTCCTGATCGAGACAACTCCCGACCACCCCCTTGGCAGAGTCCGACCTCCACATCCGCTACGGTCGGCCCGTCCGGCTGATCGTGCCGATCATGCCGTCGGGGAATCAAAGGGGAACTCTCATGCAATTGTCGCGTGTGCGCACGACGTCGCTCAAGATGATCGCCGGTGCGGTCACCGTGTCCGCTGCAGTCCAGTTCGGCCAGCTCGCCGGGCCTGCCGCCGCAGCTGCGCCGGCGGTGCAGCCGGTGACCACTGCGCCGGCGCAGCTGACGACTGGTGCGGCCGAACAGGTGATGAAGGTGATCCCGTCGACGCAGTCGGATCGGCTCAGCGGGAAGCCGGCGTCAACCACTCCGACCGATGTCGCCGATGAGGTGATCGTGCTGCCGGCATCCGCGATTCCGACCAGGGCACCCAACGTCAACCCGTGGGCCTTCACCCCCGCCGACTGGCAGCGAATCGGCAGCGATGCGCAGACCGGCGCGCAGGTCGCGGGCTATGTCACCTTGGTGCCCCTGTTGGCCTTCGAGACCGTGGCGCTCATCGGCGGCGCGGCAGCGGGAGGCGTGATCGGCGCCGCGATCGGTGCCGGCATAGGCGGCCTGGCCGGCGGGATCGGCGCGATTCCCGGCGGTGTCATCGGCGGAGTGATCGGAGTTCCGGTCGGATTCGTGGCCGGAGCGGCGGCGACCCTCGCGGTCAGTTGGACGGCTGCGGGTGTCGGTGCGGCACTGGGCGGCGTCGGTACTGCGATGATGATTCACGACGAAAAACTCGGCCTGCGCAAGGGCGACGGAGCAAAAACCCTCGGGAACAACAACCTCGGCATGCCGACGACGGCACAGTGGCACAAGACCCAGCGGGACGTCGAGCAGACGGTACGCACGACGATTGACAAGACGCTCGACGACGCCAACAAGCAGTTCAACGGAGCCATCAAGGGCATCACAGACGCGCTACCCAAGCTTCCGTGACCCCGATCGCCGAAAGCTGACATTCTTCCCCGGGCATCGTTTCCTTCCCGCCTGTTACTCGGCGGCGAGCGAAACGAAACCCGGGGAAGAACACGTGTGGCAGTCGGCCTGTCCGGGCGGGCGTGCGTGCTACAACCGTCCGGGGGGGACTCGGGCAAGGAGGCCGTCATGTCACACGGAGTCGACATCACGCGCGACGACAGCATCGGGGTGATCACCCTCACCGATGCACGTCGCCGCAATCCGTTGTCGACCGAGACGATGACGGCGATTACGGCCGCGCTGCACGAGTTCGGCCTCACGTCCGAGGTCCGGGTGATCGTGATCCGGGCACTCGGTCCGGCCTTCTCCGCCGGCCACGACCTGTCCGAACTGGTCGACCGGACTCTCGACGACGAACGCGCGGTGTTCTCCGCGTGCACCGAGATGATCTCGGCGGTGCACGCCGTTCGGCAACCAGTCATCGCCGAGGTCGCCGGCTTTGCCTTCGCCGCCGGTTGTCAGTTGGTCGCGACGTGTGATCTCGCCGTCGCCGCACGCTCGGCCATGTTCAGCACGCCGGGCGTCAAGATCGGCCTGTTCTGCTCCACCCCGATGGTCGCCCTCAGCCGGGCCGTCGGGCGCAAACGCGCCATGAAGATGCTGCTCACCGGCGACGCAATCGACGCGACCACGGCCGCCGACTGGGGCCTGGTCAACGACGTCGTCGACGACGACGCGCTGGGCTCGACAGTCATGGACCTGGCGCAGAAGGTGGCGGCGTCGAGCGCGATGACGGTTGCTATCGGCAAGAAGGCCTTCTACCAGCAGATCGATGAGAGCGAAGCAGACGCGTATGCGCTCATGCAGGAGACGATGGCGACGAACGCACTGACCTGCGACGCCCAGGAAGGGATGTCTGCGTTCCTCGGCAAGCGTGATCCGGTGTGGACGGACTCATGATCGGCCGAGACACCGTGACCCGCTTCTGAGCATCACTGTTTCTTCGTCAAGGACGATTCCTTGTGTGCAGCCTTGGCGCCGGTCTTCGACAACTCCACGATCCAGTACGGCTCCTCCTTGCTGGCATTGAACTTTTGCCCCTCGAAAGTGAACTCCGAGACGCGCTTCTCGCGGGCGTGTCCTTCCGTCGTGCCCTGCGACGTGTTCCATTCGACCTTGTCGTCTTTGCTGATCGCCATGTCACGAGCATGCCCCGCCGCAGCCTCGAGGAAACGGCCTACGACGCCGATGGTGTGAAGTCGAGACACAACGCCGGACAGATCACGGGATGGCCACAGCACCCGCCAGGATCCAGCTGACCGAGACCACTGCGGCGGCTCAGCGCCTTGCGGGAACAGGCGGCGTCCGCGTCCCTGCACCGTGGGATAAACGAAGAGCCGGAACTCGTCGACGAGCCGCGCCGAGATCAGCTCGTGTGTCAGTGAGATGCTGCCGGTGACCACAATGTCCTTGCCGTCCCGGTGCTTGAGGTCGTTCACCTGCCGCGCCACGTCTTCGGCCGCCAGCACAGTCGAGTTCTGCCAGGCGGGGTCGGCCATCGTCGACGAGACGACGTACTTGTGCACCGCATTCAGATAGTCGGAGATGCCATTCGGATCGTCGTGTTGGTGTGGCCAGTATCCACGGAAATCTTCGAAGGTTTGTCGTCCCACCAGAAGGGCCTCCGCCGCGGCGTCTTGTCGGTGCGATTCCTCGATGAGGTCAGGGGCGTCCTCGGTCGGGTCGAACCAGGTGGTCAGCATCTCGATGGAACCGTCGAGGGTGATGTTCTGAGTCACGACGAGCTTGCGCATGTGTTCTCCTCTCTTCGATCTCGATCGCGTGCCACAAGAACAGACAAAACCCGCGGCCGTGATTCATCGGCCGACTACTCGCCCGGGGGATCGGCGCAGATCGCTAGCGGCGAACCCAGGAGCGGGTGAGAAACCCGGTGACCGTGGTGATCTCGACAGCGGGCAAGGTGCCGCCGTCGGCAACGCCGAGTTCCCGGATGAAGTAGCACGGAGTGGTCAGCCGGATGTGCAGCCGCGTGGCGTCGACAGCGACCCGGAAGATCCCCACCGCGCCGATGCCGGGGTCATCGTCATGCCACCCGATACCCACCGGAGCGAGAACCTCGTGCAGGCGCCCGACGTCGATGCCGACGTCCGATGCAAAGACGATGTGTGCGGAGTACAGCACACCGTTGTAATGCGTGCCGTAGGTGAGCGAATCGGCGACGGCGCAGCAGCCGGCCCACTCCTCGGTGGATGCCCGATCGTCGAGGATGACGTGTTCGGCGTCGACCAGCAGGTCGATGATTGCCTGCGTGACCTCCCTGGCACGTCGGCGCACCACCGCGCTCTGCGCAGCGGTCAGTGGCCGTTCATCGTCGACGGCTGATGTCCGATCTGGTAATGGTGCTGAGGAACTCGCTCTCACCGTCCTGCCTTTCGGGAGTCGACGGCCGGATCGCGACGCCCGCCGGACAGCTGACCGGCCACGACATCTGCCACGCTGCGTCGGTTCTCGCGCGTGATGTCACCACCTCGGCCCGACACGATCCGTCCCAGGTTCTCCAACGATTCCGAACCGATCTGGAAGTAGCTGCTGTGGTTGCCGACAACCGGCGCGAGGTCGCCGCCCTCGGCACGGAAACGTTGCGCCCCGAAAGCGGTTGTGGCGGGATCGATACCCAATCCGCCGATGCCGGTGGTCGACGTGGCCCCGCCCAGGTGTCCGATGGCGTCGTCGGATGCCGCACCCACGAAGACGTTGCGCGCCCCGATCCCGAACTCATCGGCCGTCGCGACGCCACCGGCACCCGGCGACCCCAGCATCGTGACCGTGTCGAGGGCACCTGACAGGCGCCCGTTGTCGCCGGCCCAGCCGACCGTCGTCGATCCATAGCTGTGGCCGATGAGTCCGAGGTTGAGGTGGTCGTCATCTCCGACCCCCAATTGTTCTCGAGCGGCGATGAACCCGCCGATGTCATCGGCGAGCATCCGACCGCCATCGCGGGCCGAACCGGTCCCCACGATCGCACCGAGATCGGCACCGCTGGGTGCGTCGTAGCCGATCCAGGTCACCACGGCGACATCACCGAGCTCCCCGCCGGCCTGCTTGTACAGGTCGGCCGCGTTCTGCACGTTGCCCGGGGTCGTGGAGATCTCGGTGCCGGCGCCCGGGACCAACCATGCGACGTTGCGTGCGGAGTCCAGATCACCGACGGCGACGACGGCCTTGCCGTCCTCGCCGAAAGCGTGCGGGTCATAGGCATAGAGCGTGACCGCGGCGCCAGGTGCCGTCTGTTGCGCCTTCACGAGGCCTGCGCGCACCGATTGTGCGTTGCGCAGTGTTCTCCGGGCATCGTCGCTGCGATCCTCGAGCGTGACCACAGCCTGCGCCTGGGCGAGGTCGCGGTCGAGCAGCAGGCGGTTGGCCCTGTCGCGCACCGATGCGGGCAAACCCTGTCCGACACCGATGATCTCGGGAAAAGCGAGCCCGACTGAGACCTGCTCGGTGGGTGTGAGCCCAGCCCACCAGCGGGCGCGTTCGGTTGCCGTCATCCCGAGTAGGTCCGGAGGCGACGCGCCGGGACGCACCTTGTCCAGCGCGGACCGGACACTCCCGGCCCGTTCCTGGTTCGTCGCCGTCGTCATCGATGGACCCCTCACGTCCTGCGACCAGTGTGTCACGGTGGCCGGCGACGGTTGGAGTTGTTCGTGCCCTTCGTGAAGCTCGCTCCTCAGGGAACAAACGGTGACGCTCGCAAGCTCGCTCCCCAGGAATCCGGAGGTGAAGCTCGTTCCAGGGGGAACAGGTGGTGACGGGCCTCAGGAGCCACCGGAGACAGATGCCATGCGCCGCAACTGGATGGCCTTGTCGATCCCGACAAAGGCCGGCGCGACCAGCGACAGACCGAGGACGACGAGCCACTGTCCACCCGAAAGCGACACGGTGTCCAGCAGACGTTGGAGCATACCGAGTTCCACGGCGGCCCACGCCAGCGACCAGCCGCCGATCAGCCACCCGAAGTACGGGAACACCGGCGACGACCACGGCGCCTCACGTTCCCGGCGCATCACCACGCCGAGGTTGACGCCGCTGAAGGCAACCACGGCGAACGCCATCGTCATCGCCACCGAACCGCGATCGGCGGACGGCTCGTCCGGCCCCCACTGCAGAACTGCGAGCGCACTACCCGCGATCAGGAAGCCACTGATCACCCAGCGAGCGATCTGTGGGCCGTTGACGATCCGTGTTCCCGGGGCGCGTGGCGGCCGCTGCATGACGCCGGGATCGGAGGCGTCGACGATGAACCCGACCACCACCGTCACGATGACGAAGAACTTGCAGAACAACAGCTGCATCGGCAACAGTGCAACGCCGCCGTTGATGTTGAGGATCGTCGCCAACACCATCATCTGCAGCACCGCCGACAACACGGTGAGCTGCAACCGGATGTAGGAGGAGATGCGTCGATAGATGTCGCGGCCGAGTTCGACCGCGCGCACCAGGGTGGCGAAGTTATCGTCGGTGAGCACGATCTTGGCGGCCTGTTTGGTCACCTCCGAGCCGCTGCCCATGGCCACGCCGATGTCGGACTGTTTGAGAGCCGCCGCATCGTTGACGGCATCGCCCGTCATCGCGACCACGTCACCGTCCTCCTGCATGAGCCGGGCCAACCGCAGTTTGTCCTCGGGCGCGACCCGGCCGAACACATGCAGGTCGGGCAGTTGCGCCCGGACTTCGTCGTCGCCGAGATGTTGCAGATCGGTGCCGGTGATGACGCCGGGTCCCAGACCGAGTTGGTCGGCGATGGCCCGAGCGGTGATGGTGTGGTCGCCGGTGATCATCCGGACATCGATCCCCGCCCCGAGCGCGGTGTGCACAGCCGCGGTCGCCTCGGCGCGCAGCGGGTCGATGATGCCGACGAGCCCGATCAGCACGAGATCACCGACGGCGGCCATCGGGTCAGCAGTGGCGGCTGCCATTGCGGTGTCGTCGAGCCCTTTCGCGGCGAACGCGAGCACGCGCAATCCCTTCTCGGACAGCTCCCGGTTGGCGTCGAGGATGTTCTGGCGCATCTGGTCGACGGGCACGATATCGCCGTGCCGCAGCGCGTGGGAGCACCGATCGAGCACCACGTCCGGCCCTCCCTTGACCACCACGAGATGGGGCTGGTCCACCACGGTGCCGTGGACTGTGTCGGGACGGTCGTGGAATGTCGCCATGAACTTGTAGTCCGAGTCGAATGGGACCTCGGTGACGCGCGGGATGGCTCGGCGTGTGACCTCGGCGTCCACCCCGATCTTCGCGGCCAACACGACCAACGCCGCCTCGGTCGGATCGCCGATGATCGATTCGTCGTCGGCGACTGTGGCGTCCGAACACAGACACAACCCCAACGCGAGTGGCGTGAAGTCGGGCAGATCGCCTGCCGCGCCGAGGATTGCGCCGGTCTTGGCGTAGCCGGAACCCTCCACGCGGAACCATTGGTCCCCCGCATACAGCGCCGTGACGGTCATCGCGTTCATCGTCAGCGTGCCGGTCTTATCGGAGTTGATGACGGTGGTGCCGCCGAGGGTCTCGACGTCGGCGAGCGACTTGACCACCGCCTTCTCGTCGGCGAGATGTTGTGCACCCGAGGACAACATCGTCTGCACGAAGGTCGGCAGACCGGTGGGGATGGACGCGATCGCGGTGGAGATACACAGTAACGCAAGCGTTTCGCCGTTCTGTCCGCGCAGAAGTCCGATGATGCCGATGACCGCGACGGCACCCCAGGCGAGGAAACCGAAGACCTTGGTCATCCCGTCGAGTTCGCGCTGCAGCGGCGACTTGGACCGTTTGGTTGCGGTGACCATGTCGGCGATGCGGCCCATCTGCGTGCCGGCTCCGGTCGCGGTCACCACGAACTGCGCCGACCCACGGGTGACCTGGGTGTTCTGGAATGCCATGTTGGTGCGGTCACCCAGCGCGACCTCCGTGCCCGCGATCGGCGCCGAGTCCTTGGGCACCGGCGCACTTTCACCGGTCAGCGCGGCCTCCTGAACCTCCAAAGTCGCGGAGTTGAGGAGTCGTCCGTCCGCCGGAACGAGGTCGCCCGCCTCCACCAGCACGATGTCGCCGGGCACCAGCTCGGCGGCCGGCACCTCGGCCACCTGTCCGTCACGGCGCACCCGCGCCACCGGAACCTGCAACTGGGCGAGCGCGTCGACGCTGGCCTGGGCTTTCATCTCCTGTTTGGTGCCCATCACCACGTTGAACACAACCAGCAGCCCCACCACGATGCCCGTGGCGAACTGGCCGATCGCGAAGCTGGCGACGGCAACGATGAGCAGCATGATGTTCATCGGATTCGCCAGCTGACCACGGGAGACCGCCCAGAGTGTCGGCGGCGGCTCGGGAGTCACCTCGTTGGGGCCGAAACGTGCCAACCGACCTGCGGCCTCCGCGGACGTCAGCCCGACTCGGGCGTCGACGTCGAGCGCGGCGGCCACGCCGGTCGTGTCGCGGAGGTAGGCATCGGTCAAAGGCGCTGCGACACCAGTAAAAGCCATGGAAGTGGTCCTCTCAGAGAGCCCGTGGGCGGCCTCACGACCAGGCGAGGACCGCCCCGCCTTCTCGGCGAAACACCAGACAATCATGCCGGACGATCGGGCGCGATGCCGGATTTCACCGATCTCGAGCGCACAAAATCGCAAACCACCTCGCGGTTCGCGATTGAGATCGACCCCGTCTGGGTATCTCCCGGTGCACTCGAGTGAGGAGAAACATCATGGACACCGCAGTCTGGATCATTCTGGCCGTCGTCATCGTAATCGTCGTACTTGCAGTCATCGCCCTTCTCTTGCGTCAGCGCACCGTGCGGCGCCGCAGCAAAGCACACGAGATCCGCGAGAACGCCACTTCGCAGGTGTCCGAGGTCCGCCACCGCGAGGCGATCGCCGAGGAGGCCGACGCCCGCGCTCGCAAGGCCCAGGCCGAGGCCGACGCGAAGGCCGCCGAGGCCAAACAACTCAACGAAGAGGCCCAGAACCACCAGGGCCACGCCGCTAAATCCCGCACCGAGGTCGAGCGTGAGTTCGCGCGCGCCGACAAGCTCGACCCCGACGTCAAGAACCACCGAGGCACTCGCAACGGAGCATCGCCCGAGGTTCCCATGGAGCCCGGACCCGACGACACTCCGACCCACCGCTGAGAACGTACGCCGTGCGGCCTGTCCGCGCGGCGAGCACGAACCCGTCACCATCCACGCAGAGAACCGATTCCGACATTTCGGCATAGACAACACCCGGCTCGCAGCAAAATCGCGCAGGTCGGCTCGGGCCCGGCCGCGATTTCCGTGCGGACACCTCGTCGAACGCGAGGTGCGGAGGCCGCCGCCATGTCCACCAGCCCTGCCCGTTTCACGAGATCTGCTGCGCGAGTATCGTTTCGGGTGACAATGGCGGTCGCCGTCGTCTGTGTCGCGGCCGCCGCGCTGATTTCTGCGCCGGCACATGTCGACACGGTGTCCGCGCTGACGAAGCGGTAGGTGGAGACGTTCTATTGGTTGTGGTTCGCGCAAACCCAGTTCGACGTCGCCCCGCACAACGGACTCATCGGACCGACACCATCTCGCCGCTCTATCAGGGCGTCGTGGACATCAATGACGACACCCTGTATGCCAGTTCGCCTGTCGACACCTCGGTCGGGCCGGTGATGGTGACCGTACCCAACACACCGGTCAGCTATTCGGTCCTATTACTCGATGCCTACGGAAACGTCTACGACTCGCCCCACCGCATCCGCCCGGTGGCCGAGTTCGCCCTTCCCGTCAAGACCCTCGCCGACACGCTGATCCAAACCGCACCAGTCGAGTTCTTGCGTCAAACCCAGCGTGCGGCCGACAATGCGGCGCGGGTGCCTTCTTTTGTCGCCCGACAGCGCACCCTGGCAACCGCTTTCGATCGGACCTTCGCCGTCGGCACCGATCTCATCCGCGCTGATCAACAACTACCTCGGAAACCGGGACCGCAACAACTGGATCCATTTCACCAACCTCGGCAACCGGGGCGACAACGTCCTCGACCGCGCGTTGCTCACCGAGCTCATCCAGTTCGGCAACGGAATCGCCACCGCCGCCTATTACCACGCGTTCCGCGACCAAGCCGGCGCACCGCCCGACGGCAGCCGACCTGGCGGCTACGTCCTCACCTTCCCGGCATCGGCGATCCCCGAGGCCTCCCGCTTCTGGTCGTTGACCGCCTACACGCCGAACTCCGTCGAGATGATCCTCAATCCGATCAACAAGTACGTCGTCGCCGGCTACACACCGGGCCTGGTGCGCAACCGCGACGGTTCCATCTCCATCCACATCGCGCGGGTGCGGCCTCCGGGAGTGCCAGAGGCGAACTGGTTGCCAGTCGGCTTCCGTCCCTTCAACGTGATGCTGCGCCTCTATGGCGTCGTTCCCGGATCAGCCGCGGCGAACGACACATACGTGCCACCACCGGTGGTGCCGCGGTAGCCCGGCCACCCGACCGGGAATCCGAGTAGCCCGACGTCCACGACCAAGTGGACTCCAAGCGCGCCGCAAGAGCCGATCGACAAGCTGACGGCAGTTCAGCTACCGAAAGGCTCTGCGATGTCCTACCACGCGTCCACCCCGAAAACGCCCATCACCTACATCACCGACGAACCCCCACACCCCAGCGCGCGGTGGCCACTTGCTCGACACTGCGCACTCCTGCTGGCCACGGTCGGACTCGCCGCGATGACGGCGTGCAGCGTCTCGATCGGTACCGACGACTCAGCGGTGGAATCCACCTCCGACATCACGATCGGTGACTGCCTGCAGATCGACGACGAAGCCGATGACCAGGGGAACGTCCGGGCCACCACCATCGCCTGCGACGCCGACGGACTCACCTTTTACGCCGCCGAGACGGTCGCCGCCGACGCCGACTGCGCCGGGGACAACAGCGCAAGCCTGTCCTTCGACGGAGATCCGCAGAAGCTCTGCATGACTCCCAACTTCGTCGACAGCCGGTGCTATCAGATCCCGTTGCCGGGCGGACAACTCGTCGACTACCGGGAGTCGGACTGCGCGGCCCCCGCGGCCACCGACACCGTCATCGCCAAGGCCGTCACCCGTTCGGACGACTCGATCACCTGCGCCGCCGATCAGACCGCGTGGGTGTTCTCCGAGCCGGAGGCGATCGGATACTGCCTGCGTGCGGTCGAACCCGCCTGAGCCGTTGCGCCGGCCGTCCGAGAGCGACGCCCGTCCGGTGTATCTGTCTGCAGCCTCAGCAGCTACCAGCGTCAATTATCGTCGCCGCCCACCGCTGGCACCGCAGACAGATACACCGACCGGTGGCCCATCGGTGCCGGTGCTCCGCGACCTCGCGGCAACTCGCCCGCGGCCGCTGTACCCGACCACCGCGCGGTGAGCGCAACTCAGAAGTCGAGGCTTCCGCTCCCGATTCCACCTCCCGCACCCGAGGTGGTCTGCACGCGCACCGAGGCACTGCCGATGTCCAGGTCGGCGATGCTGGTGCAGGTCACGGTGACGGTGTAGTCGGTGTCGGCCTGCAGGTTGGTGATCGTCAGGTCCGTCGCTCGGTTGGGTGCAACAGGTACCGGGTTGCTCGGAATGGACACGTTGACACCGTCCGGGAGTCCGTCGGGCTGCGCCACGGCGAGGCACAGGTATGTGCCGGCGCCATCGTCACCTCGGGCGACCTGCACGGTCACCGAATTGGCGGTCTCCCCCGCCGACGTCACCCCGAATTCGGGAAGCGCAGCGGCCGCGTTGCCCGCCGCGGCGACACCGACTCCGAGGGCCGCCGACAAACCCACTACAGAACAGAGAATTTTCTTTGCCATGGCGACCGAAGGTATCAGCCCGAACGTCCTCCAACAATCCATTCTCGTCACCTTTTTCGCCATTCTCATTCTCCACGCCCGTTGAGTTGCGACTGCGCGAAGATGGCCTGCGGCAATACTTTTGGTCGTACTCGTGCAATCGAATATCGTGTCCGACGGCAGTGCGGAAATGCCATCGACGGACAAGTGCCGAAATGACACTGCCGACCTGGTGTTCCGCGTCGGTGGCACACCGGTGACGTGTGCGACCGCGGCGCGGTAGTCTCCGGCAATGGCGCACCACGTCCAGAACTCCGATCGCACTCTCGTGCTGTTGCACGGTGCGCCGCTGACACCGGAGATCTGGGCGGACACCGTCACACATCTGAGTGGGCGGACAGTGATCACGCCCGATTGCACGCATGTGCCGAACTCCCGTGATGCGCAATCGATCCTGGCCGAACAGGTGGCTGCCGACCTCGAGGGTGATCTCGATCTTGTCGGGCACTCGTTCGGTGGGCAGATCGCGATCGACCTCGCGCTGGCGCACCCCGATCGGGTTCGGACGCTGACCGTGCTGTGCACCCGCGACACCCCGTTCCCGGCGTTCGGACCGGTGGCCGCGCAGGTCCGCGCGGGGTCGGGACCATCGGTTGTCGGGTCGCTGGCACGCTGGTTCACCGCCGCCGAACTGATTGCCGACTCTGATGCGGTGTGTGCTGCCCGAGAACAACTCTCCCAGGCCGACACCGAGGATTGGGCTGCCGCTCTGGCCGCAATCGCCACCTATGACCGATGGTCGCGGACGAGCTCCCTGGCCATGCCGGTCACCGTGGTGGCCGCGGGTAAGGACGGCGTGTCCACGCCCGAGGTCATGGCCGATCTCGCCCGACGCATCCACGGTGCCGAGTTCGATCTGCATCCTGACTGGTCGCACATGTCGGCCTTCATCGACCCGAAAGCATTGGCAGGGCTGATTCAACGCGCCACCGCAGCCGATCACGCCGAGTGATCGATCCCCTCCGATCGATCACTCGGCGCGGGGCACCGCAGTGTGCGTATCAGCTGGTGTCAGAACGTGTTTCCGGATTCGCGGTGGGTGTCGCGGTTTCCGATGGCGGCGTTGTCGAGGCGCTAGGCGCCGCACCGGACTTCGGCGCGCTCACCGACTCGTCTCCCCCGCCGGATGCCTCTCCGGTGTCCGACCCGTTCCCGTTGCCGTTGAGTTGATCGGAGTACATCTGCACGAAGTGCTGATGGGTCATCGGCGTGACCTTGTGTTTCTCGTGGCGCAGACCGATAAACAGCGTCGGGATCATCAATGTCACCAGGATGAAGATGGGTAGGCCGACCACCGTGATCACTTCCTGCAGCGCACTGAGTCCGGCCTCGCCGCCGACGACGATGAGCGTTGCGGCCACCGCGCCCTCGGTGAGTCCCCAGAAGGCGCGCTGACGGATCGGGCCGGCTTCGGCATCGCCTGAACACAACATGTCCACCACCAGGGATGCCGAATCCGACGACGTGGCAAAGAACAACGCCACCACCACGACGGCAATACCCGAGATCAACGTGGTCAGCGGGAAGTTGTCGAAGAACTCGAACATCGCCAACGGCACACTCTCGGCGACGGCCTCGGAGATCGGGCCGCCGTCACCGCCGATACCGTCGATCTCCATGGCCGACCAGCCGAAGATCACGAACCAGACCAGGGTGAACAGCGACGGCGCGACCAGCACACCGATCACGAACTGGCGGATGGTGCGGCCGCGGGAGATGCGGGCCAGAAACACCCCCATGAACGGCGCCCAGGTCACCGTCCACGCCCAGTAGAACACCGTCCAGCCGCCCTGCCAGCCCCAACCGCCGTCCTTGGTGAACTCGGCCATGGCGTCGTTCCAGAAGGCAAGGGGCACGACGTCGGAAGCATATGTGCCCAGACTCTCGATCAGCTGCCGGAGCAGGAACACGGTGTCGGAGAAGATGAGCACGAAGATCATCAGGCCGACCGCCACCAGGATGTTGATGTTGGAGAGCCGTTTGACGCCTTTCTCCAAGCCCACCACGATCGATGAGGTCGCGACGATCGTCAGCGTGGTGATGATGATGACCTTGGCCCACACCGAGTCCGGCAGACCGATGAGTTCGCTGAGACCGGCGTTGATCTGCGAGGTGCCCAGACCCAACGAAACCGCAAGCCCGAAAACTGTTCCCAGCACCGCGACGACGTCGATGGTCTTACCGATACGCCCGTGAATGCGCTCCTTGAGGACCGGATAGAACACCGACGAGACACGCATCGGCAGCTTGTAGCGATAGATGAAGTAGCCAAATGCCAAGCCGGGCAGGGTGAAGATGGCCCACGTGTGCAGGCTCAGGTGATAGAGCGAGATGCTCATGGCATCTTCGGCGGCCTCCGCGCTGTAGGGTTGCACCCCCTCGAACGGCGGATTGGAGAAATGTGAGATCGGTTCTGCCACACCCCAGAACATCAACACCGTGCCGATACCACCGGCGAAGAGCATGGCGAACCACGACAGGTTGGAATACGCCGGTTTGTCATCGTCGTCGCCGAGGCGGAGCCGCCCATAGCGACTGATGGCCACCCAGATCAGGAAGACCAGCCATACCGTCACCCCGAGGATGAAGAACCAACCGAGGTTGGTGACAATCCATTCACGGCCGGACCCGAATGCGTCACCCACCCAATCCTGGAAGATCAGGAACAGCACCAGCAGTAAGATGGTGAGCCCTGCCGACCAGAAGAAGATCTGCGGGTTCGTCTTGAGACCGAGCTTTCGAGCGAGTGTGTCCACAGGTCGCCGTCTCCATCCTCGACGGCTCGATGTCGGGTCGGGATCGCGCGTGTCGGATGTCGTGTGAACCGTCGACTAGAACCCCAGCATCGTCCCCCGATTCGACGATGGCCACCGATGCAATCGCTTCGTTACATTTGCCCCGATTGCCGCAATCGCGTCGGCTTCCGTTCTGATGCACCCGGAGCCGGCCCGCTCGCCAACCGCTCACGACGCGCCGGTCGGCAGATCCCACGAGAAGTTGACGACCATCCCCTCGGCCCCGTCCATCGTCAGGCGTAGCGGGCCGGTCTCCCCTTCCGCCGTCGAGGCGTCGCAGGTCACGGTGGTGCCCGGTTGAGCGGAGATCTCCTGCTGAGGACACTGGACGGCGGTCAACGTGTAGCCGGTCTGCCGACCGAAGTCCGCGCCGATCGAATCGACGATCGAGGACGCCAACAGCCGCTGAGATCCGTCCTGTACCTGCCAGCTGAAGTCGATGGAGTCGTTGTCGTCGTCCACATTCGTGACCTTCACATCCCAAATCGCGACCACCCCCTTCTCGGTCACCGAGCAGTTGGTGGCGTCGTCGACCTCCGCGTCGAGACCATTGGTGCAGTCGATGGCGTCGAGCGCGTCGCCCGTCTGGGCGGCGGCCTCGTCACCGAGTTCGGTCTCGAGTTGATCGGCGCTGAGACCTTGCGAGTCACCGGTGCTGACCGACACCGAGCACCCGGCGAGAACAATCGCCACCGCAAGGATGGCAAACCGGCTCAGGGATTGGTGTTTGCTGGTCACTGCTACTCCTGTCGCGAGGACGGCCGCGGCGGGCGGGCCAGGTCGTGGAAGGGGCGATCTCAAGGCTGTCATGAACGCGCACCCGTCGAGTGGTCTCGGCACCGAAGGGTTTCGGCGGCCGGTCCGTAGGCCAACGGGACATATCCGACATAGGATCTGGTGTCATGCGGTCCGCGGGTGTCGGCAGTCCGGTCCTGATGGAGCGTGACGACGAGTTGCGCATCCTGACCGATGTGCTCGCGCGAGCCGCAGACGGCGACGGCGAGGCAGTCGTGGTCCGTGGGCCTGCCGGCATCGGAAAGACCTCCCTGCTCGAGGCGTTGGCGCAGCGGAACGAACAGTTCCGGACGTGCCGTTATCGGGGTCGCGCCAGCGAGGCCGGCCAGCCCTTCGCCGCCATGGTCGGTTTGCTCGATCAGGCGGTCTTCGACACCGATCCCGCGGTGTTCCGGGGTGCCAGTGCACTGAGTCTGCCTCTCTTCTTCGAGGGCGAGCGAACCGATCTGCACGAGTTCCAACTACTCCACGGCCTGCATTGGCTGACCATCAGCCTCAGCGAACAGCGACCGCTGCTACTCATCGTCGACGACGCACAGCTCGCCGATCCCCAGTCATTGCGTTTCCTCCGGTACCTGGCCGACCGACTCGCGGGTCATCCGATCGCCGTGGTCGTGGCCGCGCGCAGCGCGACCCCCGCCCCGCCCGAACTCGACGAGCTGACGGGCGCGGCGCACCGACGCCTCGAACCGCAACCACTCAGTCCGGACGCAACCCGTGACCTCCTCGCGACCCTCAGCGGCCTCGACGATCACGCCCTCGACGCGGTACTACCCGCGCTGACCGAACGCACCGGCGGCAACCCGTTCTACGTCTGCGAGTTCGCCCGCCATCTCGCGGCGCGGGGCGCTCGCCTCGACGAGGTGCCGGCGACCATCGTCGAATCGACCGATCGCCGGCTCGCCACCGTGGGCCGCGCAGCGCGGTCGATCGCGGTCGCGGCGGCGACATTGGGTGAATCCGCTGTGCTCGGCGACATCGTCGAGTTGGCGCGGGTGTCGACGGCCGAAGCCACCTCTGCCATCGACGAACTCATCGGCTCCGAACTGCTCGACCCCACCGACCCGCGACATTTTCGTCACCCGTTGCTGCGCGACGCGGTGGCCGGGACCGTACCACCCGGTCATCGACTCGACCTCGCACTTCGTGCCGCACAGCTGAACTCGGCACGTCACCCGGTCCGTTCGGCCGAACACCTGCTGCAGGCGGCACAGCTCGCGCCGTTCGACCGCCCGTGGGTGGTTCCCACCTTGACGGCTGCGGCCACCGTCACCTGCGGGCAGGGCGGCAGTACGCGAGCGGTCGCCTATCTCGAACTCGCACTTGGCGAATCGTTGGACACAAGCGCCGAGATCACGATCCGCCATCAGCTCGGCAGACTGTACGACGAGGCGAAGGACCCGAAGGCGCTCGATCACCTGCACCGGGCGTGGGAACTCTCGCGAGACCTCACCGACGCACCCGCGATCGAGATCGTCGAGGCGTATGCGACCGCACTCTTTCATGCCGCGTTACTCGAGCAGGCCGGCGAGGTCTGCCGCGCGGCGCTGGCCACCGTGGACCAGACCTGCGACTACACATCATGGTTGCGGTTGGAGGCCGCAGCGCTCAACGCCGAGGCGATCTCTCGTCGCAACCGCGGCCGCCCAGCAGAACTGCGGCCCGTGGTGTGCGGTGCCACCACCCCTGCCCAGCGTGCGGTGCTGGCACATGTCGCGTGGGATGCCGCGGTGCGCGCGGCAGCCGGTCACCGGGAGGTCGCCGACCTCGCCCGGCGCGCGATCGGTGGAACAGCCCTGATCTCGGAGGTCGGGTCGGCCTCCCCGGTCTTCATCTACGCCGGCAGCGCCCTGGCCTGGACCGGCGAGTATCAGGAGGTCGACGAGTTCGCCACCGCCGGGATCACAGCCGCAGTCGGCAGCGGGTCGCTGGTCGGCGTCGCCTACGCGACGGCGTTGCGCGCGGGCAACTCCGTCTACCGCGGCGCGATAGATCAAGCCGAGACCGACGCACACCGAGTCCTCGACGAGTTGGCCAATGTCGATCCGATGTGCTTCGCGATGACGGTGGGATGGCAGATCGAGGTCGCGGTGGAGCGGGAGCACTGCGCCGGCGCCATGTCGATGCTCGAGCACTACGGACTGAACGGTGAGCTTCCGGACATCGGCACGATCGACACGTTGCTGCTGTCGAGGGCCCGGCTGTTCGCCGCACTCGGCAACCACGAGCGTGCGCTGGCAGACCTCGCCGAGGTGAGCGAGCGCGGCCATCGGTCTGCCTATCTCAATCCGGTCGCGTCGCCGTGGCGCTCGATGACCGCGACCGTCCGGTCGCTGCAGGGCACATTCGACACACGCTGCCGGGATCTGCTCGAGGCGGAGTTGACCGAGGCCCGGCGTTACGGCGCACCCCGAGCCGTCGGCCAGGCGTTGCTCGCGCGAGCACAGCTCCGATCGGGGGCAGCAGCGGTGGCGGACCTGCGGGAGGCTGTCGAGATCCTTCGTCCGTCGCAGGCCGCGCTTGTTTTCGCCGAGTCGCTGGTCGAGCTCGGCGCCGCGCCCGAATCCGGCGACGTCGCCGAGCGCCGCGACCTGTTGCGTACCGGAATGGACGCGGCACATCGATGCGGTTCGTGGCGACTCGTGTCGCGGGCGATGAGCGCACTGCGGGCCACCGGTGCGCGACCGCGTCGACCTCAGGTGACCGGACTGCAGGCGCTCACGCCGCAGGAACGCCGCGTCGCCCAGTTGGCCGCCACCGACATCGGGAACCGGGAGATCGCCGAACAACTGTTCCTCACGCGCCGAACGGTGGAATTGCACCTGACCCACACCTACCGCAAGCTCGGCATATCCGGGCGGGCGGAACTGCGGCCTGCGCTTGCGCCCTGAGCCGCGTGACGCCTGCGATGAGTGGGAGTACAACCGGACCGTCGACCCAGTCAGAGTTGGCGCAGGTCGTTCAGGTGACTTACGCTCGTGCGCATGCTCGACGACCTCGACCCTGCGGCACGTGCCCAGGCGCGCCAGTTGGTCAACGAACTGGAACGCGCAGCCGACGCTCTCGTCGACGAGATGGAGAGCGTACCCAGCAGTGCCGCCTCCGCGGCCAAACGGGCCGAGTTGTTCGAGGTACGCGGCTACATCCAGCGCCTACAGCAGCGGTTCGGGCTGAACGCCGCCCACGGCTGAACTTGCGTTCGTCTCGGTCTGAATCCGGCGGCGGTGACTCTCAGTCTTCGTGATGCGGCGGCGCGAGGTGCGAGTCCGCCATCGGGGCGGAGCCGTTGCCGTTGAGCGACGCGTTCGCCCTACGCTCGACGAGCAGCGGAACGAAGTCCCGCACGCGGATGCCGTCGAAATGTCGATACGCGGCCTCGACCGCGGCCGCCACCGTTTGACTCGGACGATCCGAGTAGGCGGCGATCAATCGTTCCTGCACTTCGCCGATCTGCCGTCGTTCGTCTGCGTCCTCCACAGGACAAGGCTAGGGGTCACCATCAGACGCGGCCCGACAAACCGGACACTGTTCATGGACTGTTCATCGATCTGCATTCGAATGGTGCTCGCGTTTCGGCCGTCCCGTGTTCGGGCCCCGGCTGGTGGCGCTCAGAACGCCGACGGCACCCTGGTCACCGGGAGGGACGGCCCCTCGTAGGCACCCACTGTTCGTTTCGGAAGCTCCACGTCGGGCGCTTCGAGCGGAGTGTAGGGCACCAGCCCGAGGAGATGGGTGAGGATGTTGAGCCGACCGCGCTTCTTGTCGTCGGTGTTGGCCACATACCAGGGCGCCCAGCCAGTGTCGGTGTAGCGGAACATGTCGTCGCGGGCACGGGTGTACTCGTCCCATCGGGTGTAGGACTTCAGATCCATCGGGGAGAGTTTCCAATACTTACGGGGGTCGTCGATGCGGCTCTGCAGCCGTAGGGTCTGCTGGTCGTCGCTGACCTCTAACCAGTACTTGATCAGCAGGATTCCCGACCGCACCATGGCCCGCTCGAACTCGGGAGCATCGGACAAGAACTGTTTCGACTGCTCTTCGGTGCAGAAACCCATCACCCGCTCGACGCCCGCACGGTTGTACCAACTGCGGTCGAAGATGACGACCTCGCCCGCCGCGGGAAGGTGGGGTACGTACCGCTGAAGGAACATCTGGGACTTCTCGCGTTCTGTGGGTGTCGGCAACGCGACCACCCGGAAGATCCGGGGACTGACCCGCTCGGTCAGGGCCTTGATGACGCCGCCCTTGCCGGCGGTGTCGCGGCCCTCGAAGACGATGCAGATCTTGGCGCCGGTCGAGCGCACCCACTCCTGCATCGCCACGAGCTCCGCGTGCACCTGCTTGAGCTGTTCCCGATACTCCTTGTTCTTCATCGGTTTGCCCTCGACCGGTTTGGTCTCGCCAGGCTTGTTGTCGATCGGCGCCGACTGGCCCGAGCCACCGGTTGAGGTGTCGTGCCCGGCGCGGCCCCCGTCGCGCTTCTTCTTCGACTTCTTCCCCATGGCGCCACCCTTCCCTTCGCTCCCCAGACCATGTGTCGCACCGTGTTCGACGTGTCCGAGATGCTACGACATCGCCGACGCGGCAACGCGAACATCGATACACCCGTCGACGGATCCCGTGCGCTCCGGCGACGCCGACGACCACGAAAACACCGCCTCCGCCAACGTGGGTTGTCCGAAATATGCTGCTTTGTCCCAATTTTCAGCTCCGATGTCGCCCAACTCACACCCATCCGAATCGACTGTGCCCACCAGATCCATTTAGGGTGGCTAAGTAATTAATTTAGTGTTACTAAGTTTTTTGGAGGGCAGGGATGAGTCACATCGTCGACGATCCCGCCGACACGATGGCGCTGCGCGGCGCCGCGGCCATCCACCGCGACCTGATCCGGATCGGGCGTGCCGTCCGGTCGACGACCGGAGACAACCTGTTGTCGCCGAGCCAGATGTCGGCGCTGTGGACGATTGCGCAGCATGCACCCATCCGGGTGACCGAACTCGCCGACCGCGAGCGAGTCGCGGCACCGACCATGTCGCGGGTGGCGGCCTCGCTCGAGCACCTCGGGATGGTGGTCCGCACCACCGACGCCCACGACGGCCGGGTGAGTCTGCTCGCGCTGAGCGACGCCGGCAGTGCGCATCTCGCTGGTGCCTCGTCACGGAACTCGGCGCTGTTCGAGTCCGCGCTCGATGCACTCACCGATCCGGATCGCCGGTGTGTCGAACGGTCGATGCGGCTGCTCGCCGACACCGTGTGCGCCCTGACCCCCATTCAGCAGAAGGGAACCTGATGCAGCCCAGCACCAACGGCCATCGCGAAGGCGATGGCACAGCGCCGCCCCGAGTATCAGGCGGCGTGATACGTGGCGAGATCCGTTCCGGGGGAACGGCGGTCGGCGACGCCACGATCACCGTCGTCGATCCGGGTGGCCGTCAGGCCGCGCGCTCGATGGCCCGCAGCGACGGGACCTTCGTCGTCGACGTGTCCGCTGGTGGCCACTACGTTCTCGTTGTTTCCGCGGCCGGCCATGAACCCACCGCGGTGACGGTGACGGTGGGAGCCGCGCCCATCGACGTCGAGGTGGTGCTCGCCTCGATGGCCGCACTCGGCGGAACGGTCACGACGTCGGCGACCGGGGAGCCGGTGGCCCACGCGTCGGTAGCCGTGGCCGACCGGGCAGGTCACGTCACCACCACCGCGGTCACCGATGCCACCGGAGGGTGGGAAGTCTCCGGACTGCCGGTCGGCACGTACACCGTCATCGTGACCGCGGCCGGCTGCGACCCGGTCGCCGAGACGGTCACCGTCGGCGGAACCGGAGTCGCCGTGGCCGACATCGTGCTGCGGACCGCAGCGGAGCTGGCCGGGGTGATCACCGACGGAGACGGCGTGACCGAAGGACAACCGGTGCCGCACAGCCAGGTCGGTCTACTCGACAATGCCGGGCAGATGGCGGCGAGTACGTTGACCGACGCCGCCGGCCGCTATCTCTTCGCGAACCTCGCACCCGGCGACTACACCGTCATCGCCAACGGCTATGCGCCGGAGGCCATCACCATCGACATCGAGCCCGGGCGCGTGGTCACCCACGAATTCGTCCTGGGCGCACGGGGGCAGGCATGAGTGGCACCATCACCGCGCGCGTGGCGACGTCGAGCGGCCATCCGCTGCCGGCCGCGGTGATGACCGTCATGTCCGCCACCGGCGAGCAGCAGGCCGTCCTGCGCGGCGACGACGGCGGCGCCATCACCACCGACGCCCTCGACGCAGGCACCTACACGGTGGTCATCACCGCCGACGGCTTCGCGCCCACCGCCCGCACGGCGGTGGTCAACGGCGCTGGACAGGTGAGCCTCGGCACGATCGCGGTGACCCGCTCCGGCGGAGCGCCGGTGCCGGCGGCCGGATCATGGGAGATCGATCCCGGCCACTCCACCGTCGAGATCAGCGTCCGGCACTTCGGAATCGCCAACATCAAAGGCCGATTCACCGACTTCTCAGGCCGCATCGAGGTGCCCGAGGACGTCGAGGCGTCGTCGGTGAGCGCCCAGATCAGCACGGCCAGCATCGACACCGACAACCAGACCCGCGACGGACACCTGCGCTCCGCGGCGTTCTTCGATGTCGAGCAGTATCCGCTCGCCGAGTTCCGGGCGACGCGGGTGTGCCCGGGCAGCGACGACACCTGGCGCCTGGCCGGGCATCTGACCCTGCGCGGGACCTCGGTTCCGGTCGACCTCAACCTGTCCTACCTCGGCGAGGTCGACGACCCCTGGGGCGGTCGGCGGGCCGCATTCCGCGCGACGGGGACGTTGCAGCGCAACGATTTCGGCATCAGCTTCGACGACAAACTGATCAGTGGGGTGGCGCAGATCGGCGGCACCGCATCGGTCGATCTGGAGATCCAGGCCATCCGTACCCCCTGAGCAACCACATTGTTCCTGATTGATCTGAAAGGCATCATGTCCGACACCAGCACCGCCGTCGCCCCGGGCACCACCGCCCGCGGCTCCCGACAGCGCTCCCTTGCCGAACTCGGCCCCAACTACAAATGGATTGCCCTGTCCAACACCACGGTGGGGATGCTGATCGCGACCATCAACTCCTCCATCGTGCTGATCGCGCTACCCGACATCTTCAAGGGCATTCACCTCAATCCGTTGGAACCGCAGAACACCAGCTATCTGCTGTGGATGATGATGGGCTTCCTCGTGGTGACCGCTGTGCTGGTGGTCAGCTTCGGTCGTCTCGGCGACATGTTCGGTCGCGCCCGGATGTACAACATGGGGTTCGCGATCTTCACCGTCTCGTCGATCTTCTTGGCCATCACCTGGTTCGACGGTGGCGAAGCGGCCATCTGGCTGATCTTCTGGCGCATCATCCAAGGCGTCGGTGGCGCCTTCCTGATGGCGAACTCGTCGGCCATCCTCACCGACGCCTTCCCGGCCAATCAGCGCGGACTAGCCATGGGCATCAACGGCGTTGCCGCCATCGCCGGGTCGTTCCTCGGCTTGCTGATCGGCGGTGTGCTGGCACCGATCCAGTGGCACTACATCTTCCTGGTCTCGGTGCCGTTCGGCGTGGTCGGAACCATCTGGGCGTACCTGAAACTCCACGACACCGGCGAACGCCGCAAGGCCAAGATGGACTGGTGGGGCAACATCACCTTCGCCGTCGGGCTCATCGCCATCCTCATCGCGATCACCTACGGCATCCAGCCCTACGGCACCTCCAACATGGGCTGGGGCAACCCGTGGGTCCTGACCGGACTCATCGGTGGTGCCGTCGTGCTGGGCATCTTCGTCTTCATCGAGACCAAGGTCGCAAGCCCGCTGTTCGAACTATCCCTGTTCCGCAACCGTTCTTTCGCCTTCGGCAACATAGCGAATCTGATGGCCTCCATCGGACGCGGCGGTCTTCAGTTCATCCTCATCATCTGGCTGCAGGGCATCTGGCTGCCGCAGCACGGATACGACTACTCGCGCACGCCGCTGTGGGCAGGTATCTACATGGTGCCGATGACCATCGGCTTCCTGCTCAGCGCACCGGTATCGGGTGCACTGTCCGATCGGCTGGGTACCAAATGGTTCACCACCACCGGCATGGTCATCACCGCCGGTACCTTCGCCGCACTCATCGCGATGCCGGTCGACTTCCAGTACTGGGTCTTCGCTCTGGTGATGCTCATCAACGGAATCGGCATGGGGCTGTTCGCCTCCCCCAACCGTGCCGAGGTGATGAACAGCTTGCCCATCACCTCCCGCGGGTCGGGCGCCGGGATGATGACCACATTCCAGAACGCCGCGATGGTGCTGTCGATCGGGTTGTTCTTCTCGCTGATGATCGCCGGACTCAGCGCGCATCTGCCCGACGCGATGTTCAGCGGACTCACTGCCAACGGCATGCCCGACGCGCCCGCCGACGGGATTGCTCATCTGCCCACCGTGGGCATCCTTTTCGCGGCGTTCCTCGGCTACAACCCCATCCGTGAGGTCGGCGGTCAAGCGCTGCAGGGCCTGCCGCAGTCGGCGGTGGATCACCTGACCGGGTTGGACTTCTTCCCGCATCTGATCAGTGATCCGTTCTCCGATGGCCTCACCGCCGCGTTCACCTTCGCTCTCATCTGCTGTGTGATCGGTGCGATCGCCTCGCTGTTCACCGGATCGCCGAAGTCGGCGACACCGGAGATGGTGGGCGCCGAACTGGCTGCCGTCGCCGCCGATGCCGGCGTAGGCACACCCGCGGAGCTGATCGACGAAGCGCACATGACCGGGGCACGACACCGCAAGCCTGGCCCGTCGACGGCAGGTTCCGCGGCGAGCGGCGACCCCCGAATCACCGGACACATCAACGGGTCCGACGGCGTCGCGCCCGCCGAAGCCGCCGTGACGGTGACCGATGTCCGGGGCCACCAGGTCGGTACGGCCACGGTCGGGCCGGACGGGTCCTACGCGGTGGGTGATCTCGCCGACGGCACCTATACGGTCATCGCGACCGCACCGGGCCGGTCGCCGCGGGCGCTCACGGTGTCCGTCGTCGGTGAGCTGACCTTCCGTCGCGACTTCGTCCTCGCCGGGGGATCGACTCTGCGCGGCACGGTCCGCGACGGGGACCGTCCGCTACCGGCGGCCCTGGTGGTCACCGACCGGTCGGGCGCGGTGGTCACCCGGGCGCACGCCGGCTCCGACGGCGACTTCGTCATCGGCGGCCTGTCGAACGGGGACACTGTCGCCGTCACGGCCTCGGCGCCCGGCTACCAGCCGACAAGTCAACTCGTGACCGTCGACGCCTCGGCACCCGGCGTGGTCGACATCGTCCTGATCGCCACCGGTGGCGTGCAGGGTACGGTCCTCACCCCCGACGGCACACCGCTCGTCGGCGCCACGGTATCGGCAATCGGACCCGATCAGACGATCGTCGCGTCGGTGACCACCGACACCGACGGCCGCTACCGCATCGAGGGACTCACCGACTCGGCGTTCACGGTGGTTGCCAACATGTACGAGCCGACGGCCCTCGCGGTCAGTGTGTCCGCCGGACAACGCAACACCGCCGACATCGCGCTCGGCGCCGGACACAAGCCGGTCGTGTCGTAGCGATCGTCCGGCGCGCGTCGGCACCGGACCGGCCCGTCCGGGCCGCCCGTGCACGTCCCCGGAAAAGCGCCCCGACACAGCACCCTCCGTAGCGAACCCGTCAACAATGCGTCGGCTGCCCCGCTACGCAGGGCGCTTTTCTGGGGCGGTCTTCCGGCGCGGCGGATTCTTCGGCGGGCACATTCCGGAAAAGCGCGCCTCAGCGCAACGACCCCAGGTGATCCCGGACCAGCCGGCGTACCCGGGCGGGCGCGTCGTTGTGCCCCAACAGCAGATGCACCGCCAGCCCGTCGACAAGCGCGTGCAGTCTCATCGCCTCGGCCTCCAGATCGTGCCGCGCGTCGACGAGCCCGTGGTCGCCCAGATCGGTCAGCACCCGCCGAGACAGCGCCCGCAGGCCGTCGTGCGCCTCGAGTCCGGCCTCGGCCAGCCCCGGATGTGCGACCGCATCGGTGACCAGCGCCAGGTTCACGTGCATCTCGACCCGCCGGACGTCGTCGAACGGTAGAACCTCCGACAGCATCGCCTCCGCGCGCCGCAGCGGATCGCGGACAGACCCGTGCCCGACGACACGCTCCCCGACCCGCTGATAGATCAGCCGCATCGAGAACGCGAGCAACTCCTCCTTGTCGGCGAACACATGTCGCAACGACCCGGCGGAAATCCCCGCCTCGGCGGCGACGTCCCGGATCGACACCCCCGACACCCCTTCGCGGAGCACCACCCGCCAGAGCGCCTCCGCGATCTCAGTTCGTCGGGCGTCGTGGTCGATCAGCTTGGGCACTTCCGCATGGTAGCCCAACTGTGCTAGCTTAGGTCGCGTTGCCAACACAGTCGTGCCACCACAATCGTCTGCGCCTTGCCCGGACGACTCCCGACGACGACGAAGGAACTGTGACGGACCTGCCCACCGCGCCCCGACGCTTCGCCGCCCTCGACGTCTTGCGTGGCGTCGCCATTCTCGGGACGCTGGCCACCAACATCTGGATCTTCACGAATGTCGACGGTCTGGTCGGCTATCTCAACGGCACCCACGAGGCGACCGGGGCGTGGTCCGTGGTCCAGGACGTCCTGCAACAGCTCGCACAGGGCAAGTTCCTCGGCCTGCTCACGATCATGTTCGGCATCGGACTCGCCATCCAACAGCGTTCCGCGGAACGTCGTGGCGAATCATGGCCCGGTGGCTATCCGTGGCGCGCGGCACTGCTCTTCGTCGACGGCACGGTCAACTACTTCCTCTTCACCGAGTTCGACGTCCTGATGGGTTACGCGGTCACCGGCCTGATCGTGGCGTTCATCCTGTCGACGACCATCCGACGACAACACGTCGCGCTGATCACTGCCGCAGTCATCCATGTGCTGCTGCTGACGCTGATCGTCGCCGCGCTCGCGACCGCCCCACCGACCGACCGAGCACAACCGCTGTCACCCAATCCGTACGCCGACGGCTCGTTCCTCGATCTCGTCGTGTTCCGTGCCGCGCACATCGCGCTGTTCCGTGCCGAGGTCGTCCTGATCCTACCGATGTCGGTGGCGCTGTTCCTCGTCGGCGCCGCCCTCCTGCGGGCAGGCGTCCTCGAGCCGACGACACGCGTACCGTCGGCCGGCCGGCTGCGGAGGCGGCTGATGATCGTCGGACTCGGCGTCGCGTTCCCGCTCGACCTCGTCGTCGGCATCACCGGCGGCGACGCCGGCCTGATCGTCGGCCGCTACCTGCTCGCGCCGATCGTCGCACTCGGGATCCTCGCGGCGATCGCGGCTTTCTACGCGGACGGCCGGACACCCGGGATCCTCGGCCGCGCCCTCTCGCCGATCGGCCGGACGGCGTTGAGCTGCTACGTCTTCCAGAACGCACTGGCCGGCGCCATCTGCTACGGGTGGGGACTCGGCCTGGCCGCACGCCTCGACCCGACCACGGTCGTGCCCGCGACGATCGGGCTGTTCCTCGGCATCACCGTAGTGCTGATGGTGCTCGCGCGGCTGTGGCTCCGGCGATTCGATCGCGGTCCCCTGGAACGGCTCTGGCACAGCAGCTATGCGCGACTACACCGGCCTGAGCGGATGCGGACCACCGAACCGGCGGACCACACCCCGACGAATGCCTCCTCGTGAGACCATGAGGTCGCAGTCGCCCAGACGATCTGCGGGGACGTCCCAGATCTCGGCAATGATCTGGTAGCACTCACCAAGATCACGGGTCTGCTCGGACACAAACCGGTCGGAGGGCGCTGCTACCCGCACACCACCGCGACACTCAGTGATCCACAACGGCCTTCAGGAATGACCGGGTCCGCTCCTCACGCGGGGCGGTGAAGATCTGTTTCGGATCGCCCTCCTCGACGATGCGCCCCTGGTCGAAGACGAGCACCCGGTCGGCGACGTCGCGTGCGAAGCCCATCTCATGGGTGACGATGAGCATGGTGATGTCGGTGGTCTCGGCGATGCGCCGCAGCACGCCGAGCACGTCGGCCACCAGTTCCGGGTCCAGCGCCGAGGTGACCTCGTCGAGAAGGAGGATGTCGGGGTCCATCGCCAACGCCCGGGCGATGGCCACGCGCTGCTGCTGGCCGCCGGACAGTTTGGTGGGGTGCGCGTCCTCTTTGTCCTGGAGGCCGACGGTGGCGAGCAGTTCCCGGGCACGTTCGGCCGCCTCGGCCTTGCTCTTGCCCAGCACGTGGATCGGCGCCTCGGTGATGTTCTCCAGCACGGTCATGTTGGGGAACAGATTGAACTGCTGGAACACCATGCCGATCTTGGAGCGGACAGCACGCAGGTGCTTCTGTGAAGGCTTCACCAACTTGTCGCCCTTGAACTGATGGGTCAGTGGATCACCCTCGACCCAGATCACTCCGCCGTTTGCGTCCTCGAGGGTCATCAGCAGGCGCAGGATCGTGGTCTTGCCGGAGCCACTGGGACCGATCAGGGCCACCCGTTCCCCGCGCTCGACCCGGAAGTCGAGGTGGTCGAGCACCACGTGATCGCCGAAACGTTTGACGACCTTGTCGAACACGATCATCGCATCCGACGACGGTTCGGTCGGTAGTAGCTCAGTAGGCAAGGGACTTCTCCAGCTTTCGGATCAGGATGGATGTGGGATAGCTGGCAATCAGGAAGATGACACCGGCGATCGTGATCGGTTCCAGGTACTGAAAGGTGCGGGCACCGTACTGTTGCGCCGCGGTGACCATCTCGACCACGGTGATCGCGAACAGGAACGGCGTGTCCTTGAACATGGAGATCGCGTAATTGCCCAGGGCGGGCGTCGTGTTGCGGATGGCCTGCGGCAACACGACCGCACGCCAGGTTCGCGCGGTGGGCAATGACAGCGCGTGTGCCGCCTCCCATTGCCCCTTGGGCACCGAGTCGATGCCGGCGCGATACACCTCGGCCATGTACGTCGAATAGTGGATGCCGAGCACCACGATGCCGATCTGCAGCGCACTGAACTGCGGCAGCAGATAGTAGGCGAACAGCAACTGCACCACCAGCGGGGTGAGCCTGATGAACTCGCAGACCGCCCGGATGGGGACGCTGATCACAGCGGGCCCGGTTCGACGGAGTACCGCGATAGCCAACCCCAGTACCGCCGCGATCACAAAGCCCAGCACCGTGGCGAGCAAGGTGATCTTGAAGCCCTCCAACAAGATCGGCAGGCAGTCCCAGGCGCGCTGCCAACTCCAGTCGACGTTCATCGGCCCACCCCCACGTTCTCGTCGACCCGCTCGGGTCGCAGGCTGAGCACCTCGCGCAGCGTCGGGCCCACGCCCAGGCGCGACTTGGCACGCATCTCGAGGAGATTCATGAACAGCGTCAGCACGTAGGCGATGCAGAAGTACAGGATCAGACCGATACCGAAGGAGAACAGCGTGTCACCGGTGCCGCGGCGCAGCTGTTCGATCTGATACGTCAGATCCTGCAGCAGAATGAAACTCGCGAGGGCACTGCCCTTGAGTAATTGGATCAGCAGGTTGTTCATCGGCGGGATCATCTGCACCCAGGCCTGCGGGAAGATGACCCGATGCAACCGCTGCCAGGCCGAGAAGTTCAGCGCCACAGCGGCTTCACGCTGCGGAGCGGGAATCGCGGCCAGCGACCCGCGCACCACTTCCGCGCCGTACGCGCCGTAGTTCAGACCGAGCGCGAGGATGCCACAGAACATCGGGTCGAGTTCGTAACCGAACAACGGCAGCACGTAGAACAGCCAAAACAGCTGCACCAAAAGCGATGTGCCGCGGAAGAACTCCACGATCACCCGAGCGGTCCCGCGGATCGCGATCTGACGCGCCCCCGCCGCCACCCCCAGAACGAGCGCCAGCACAAACGCCAGCGCAGCCCCACCGAGGGTCAGGTAGACAGTGGTGAGTATGCCTTCCCAGATGCGCGGCCACGCATCCAGGAAGGCGTCGAAGTTGTCACCCACGAGTCGTTACTCGTCGCCCCTCAGATGTTGCCGGCACACAGATCCTCGGTGGTCAGCTCTGGATCGGGCAGCTCCTCTTCGGTGAACCCGAACTCACCGACGATGGACAGGTACTTCTCCGGATCGGAGGTGATCTTCTCGAGTTCGGAGTTGTAGGCGTCGAGCAGGTCCTGATCATCGGTGCGGAAGACCGTGCCGCCCGCGCCGACCTGCGGGACTCCGTCGATGACGGCGACGAAGGACGGCGTCACATCGACCGGGGCGTCCGGGTTGTTATTCTTCATCCAGTTCAGCGAGATGCCGGTGAGTGCGAAGACGTCGGCGCGTCCCGAGGTGACCGCGTCCATCCCGTCCTGCGGGGTGGCCACCTGCATGCTGTCGATGCCGAGGCTCGACGCATAGTCGGACTCGATCGCGCCGGTCATGGTGGCCAGGCGGGCGCCGCTCTCGGCCACCGACTGCATGTCGGTGAGGTTCATCGGATTGCCGGTGGGCACCATCAGAGCGGTCGTGTAGTTGAATTCGGGATCGCTGAACGAGGCCTGCTCGCAACGCTCGGGCAGGATCGACATACCGGCGCTGACCACGTCGAACCGGTTGGCCTGTAGACCCGGGATGAGCGCACCGAAGTCGGCGTTGACGCCTTCGACGGTCTCGATGCCGAGGTTGCCGAAGATCTCGCGGTGCAGGGCGACGGTCGCGCCGGTCAGCTGCCCGTTCTCCTCGAACGAATACGGCGCCTCACCGGCGAAGCCGACCGTGACGACCCCTTCGTCCTGCAACTGTTCCAACAGGCTGGAATCGCCGCCGGAATCGGTCGATGAACACGCCGCGAGACTCGCGCCCACCAGGACTGCAGCCGCCATGGTCCGGACGGATCGACGATGCAGGGTCTTCTTCATTGCAGACAATGCCATGAACTCAGCCTTCCGGTAACAGCCGGGACGCACCCGCCGTACAGGCCAGAGCCCGCGCTCCGGTCACCGAACCGACGCCCAACTTCTCCGATTTGATCGCTTCGTACGCCTAGTGAACCTAACACGGATCTCAGGTGGCGCTCAGGCGGCCCTCATCCCGCCCATCCTGACGATGGCGCCAAAAGGGCTTCCCACCTCCGGGTTTCGCGAGCCCATCCCCGTCCGACCGTTTTCTTCTGACAGCACACACGGTATCGGGTTGTCATTGGGTGAAACCATTTGTGCAGAAAACGAATCCGGGTGGTATTCGTCGACACCATCCGATCCGACGCCGACGTCTCTCGCGTTGTGTTCGCGCACCTTCGACCTAGGCAGCACGAGCGCACCGAGGAGCTCACACGGTCGTCACGGCTGGTGCACGCAACGGGTTTGCGGCCGGAGCATCCTGGCTATGCTCGGGCGGGAGGTGTGCGAGCGGTGCGAATCCTGTGCGTTGCGGTTCTGGTCCTGGCGGCCATCGGGTGCGGCGCGGCGTCGGCGGTGTGGTGGGGCTGGCTCATTCCCACGGTGATTGTGGGGGCGCTCGCCGCGCTCGGCGTCTACGATCTGGTCCAGCGCCGCCACTCGGTGTTGCGCAACTACCCCGTCGTCGGCCATCTGCGATTCCTGCTCGAATCGGTGCGGCCCGAGTTGCAGCAGTACTTCATCGAGCGCAACGTCGATGGTCGGCCGTTCGATCGGGATGTCCGCTCGTTGATCTACGAGCGCGCCAAGGGCACCGCGGCTGAGCTGTCCTACGGCACCGAACGCGACATCGACAGGGCCGGTTACGAATACCTGGTGCATTCCACCGCGCCGGTCGAGCCGCCGCCCCATCCATTCCGGGTGTCGGTCGGCGGCCCGGACTGCGCCGCACCGTACGCCATGTCGCTGCTCAACATCTCGTCGATGAGCTTTGGCGCACTATCAGGTAACGCTTTGCGCGCCTTGAACAACGGCGCACGCAGAGGCGAGTTCGCCCATGACACCGGCGAGGGTGGCCTCACGCCGTATCACCTCGGTGGTGCCGACGTCATCTGGGAGATCGGCTCCGGCTACTTCGGCACCCGCACCGACGAGGGACACTTCGATCCCGACCAGTTCGCGGACAAGGCGGCCACCGAACAGATCAAAGCCATCTCGATCAAGCTCAGCCAAGGCGCCAAACCCGGCATCGGTGGCGTGCTGCCGGCGGCGAAGGTCAGCGCAGAGATCGCCCGCTACCGCGGCGTGCCCGAGGGACAGAAATGTGTCAGCCCGGCCGGTCACTCGGAGTTCTCCACGCCTCGTGAACTCGTCGGCTTCATCGCCCGCCTGCGCGAGCTCAGCGGCGGAAAGCCGATCGGCTTCAAGCTGTGCGTGGGATCGCGAGTCGACGTGCTGGCCATCTGCAAGGCGATGCGCGCGGAGTCGATCGCGCCGGATTTCATCGTGGTCGACGGCGCCGAAGGTGGTACCGCCGCGGCACCGCTGGAGTACGAGGACCACGTCGGGTTGCCGCTGACCGACGGACTGATGACGGTACACAATGCGCTGGTCGGGACCGGGCTGCGCGACATCATCCGGATCGGTGCCAGCGGCAAGGTCGCGACCGGCAACGACATCGTCAAAAGACTCATCCAGGGAGCCGACTACACCAATGCCGCACGACCGATGATGATGGCCGTGGGTTGCATCCAATCTCAGCGGTGCCACACCAACCACTGCCCGGTGGGCGTGGCCACCCAGGATCGGCGTCGCGCCCGCGCGCTCGACGTCGACGACAAGAGTGACCGCGCGTTTCGATATCACCAGGCGACCGTCGACGAAGCGATGCGGTTGATGGCTTCTCTCGGGGTGCGCGACCCCGCCGAGCTCGGCCCGCATCTGCTCCGCAAACGCGTCTCGGCCACCGAGCAACGTTCCTACGCCGAGATCTACGAGTGGTTGACACCCGGTCAGTTACTCGACGACCCACCCGAGTCGTGGATCGACGACTGGACGCGCGCCGATCCGGATTCGTTTGCCCCGAGCGCCGGCAACTGAGCCCGACGATTTGTCAGAATCGGTGTCGTGCAGATCGGAATGACCTTGCCGGTGATGGAACCGGGGCTCGACGCCGATGTCCTGCGGACGTGGGCGACCGAGATCGACCGAGGGTCCTTTTCATCGTTGTGCTTCGGAGAGCGCATCGCCTTCGACAACCCGGACACCCTGACCCTGCTCGGTGCGCTGGCCGCCTGGACCGAGCGCGTACGGCTCGTGACGACGGTGGTGGTGCCGCAGCTCCATGACCCGGTGATGTTGGCCAAGGCCTTGGCCACCGGCGACATGCTGTGCGGCGGACGGCTGACCGTCGGCCTCGGGATCGGCGGACGGCATGAGGATTATCACGCGGTCGGCGCCGACACCGGCACGCAGACGATCCGCGGATTGACCGACCGTGTGACCACGATGCGCCGGGTGTGGGCGGGCGAGAAGATCACCGACTCGATGCTCCCCGTCGGTCCCACGCCGCCGCAGTCCGGCGGACCCGAGCTGCACGTCGGCACCACCGGACCCAAGACCATTCGCAGCGCCGCCGGATGGGCCGATGGGGTGGCCGGGGTGACCCTGGATCTGAAACTGGATCGACAGGCCGAACTGTTCGACGTCGCGCGTCGCGCGTGGGCCGACGCCGGGCGGCGCCGTCCACATCTGGCGACCTCGTTCTGGTTCGCACTCGGCACCGGTGACGGTCCGCGAGAGCAGATCCACCGACACCTCCGCCACTACATGAACTGGATTCCGACCGAGTTCGTCGACGCCATGGCCCCCACCACGGGGTGGGCCGGCACTGAGGACGAGCTGGTCGAGACACTACGGAGGTTCGCTGCCATCGGCACCGACGAGGTCCAGCTGATCCCGACGAGTTCTGATCCGGATCAGCTCCGACGTGCCGCCGAGGTGGCCGCCGCGTTTGGCTGATCCGATCCGATCGGCCGCCGACACCCACATGGGGAGCTGACATCCACGTGAGTAGCAACCCCCGTGGTTGTCAGTTCTCTATGTGGATGCGCGACGACCCGGTCGCCGAGTCCGGGTCTACGACGCCTTCGGCAAGCGAGGCGTCCAACGCGAGCAGTTGCTCGGGTGAGACCGCGCGCAACACTCCGAGGGTGGCCGACACCGCGATCTCGCAGGCGACGTCGATGTCGGCGCGATCAACGATCAACGCACGATATGCGACATCGAGACTGATCCCGATCAGCAGCGACGCCAGGGTATCGGCGCTCGCCGCGATCTCGGCGCCGCGTTCGGCGTAGTTCTGACGCAAACGAGCGGCGACCCGCGGTTCGAGCGTCGTGTAGAGCCGACGGCCGGGATCCTCGGCCTCCTGCCGGTGCCCGAGGAGGAGCCGCAACCCCTCCGGATTGCTCCGCGCGAAGTCGAAGGTCGCCTCCACCGAGTGTCGCGCCCGGGCGCCGTAGGACCAGTCTTCGCTTTCGTCGTAGGCAGCCGCCATCCAGTCGGTGAAGTTGCCCAACTCCCGTTCGATCAGCCGGTCGACCAGTGCATCACGCGACCCGAAGTGTGCGTACAACGTCACCCGGGTGGTGCCGCCGCGTTCGGCGATCATGTCCATCGTCGACCGTTCGACCCCGTGTTCGGAGATGACCGCCCGGGCGGCGTCCAACAGTTGGTCATCGGTGGGTCGATTGCGGGTGCTGCGCGGTCGCGAACGACGACGCGATGCGCCCGTCCGCCCGGGCTTGTTCACTGTGGGCTCCTGATATCACCTCGTGGTCCGGGTGGCCAGACCGATGTGGACTCCATTGCCCCCGACACCCTCAGCCGGGGGTGTCCGTGCCACCCAACCGACCGAAATAGGCGGCCTCGACCTTATCCCGACTGGCCCGCAGGTCATCGGCCGAGCCCCCCAACGCAACCCGCCCGTGGTGCATCACGATGGCCGAGTCGGCGATGCCCAGCGCCAGGTCGATGTGCTGTTCGACCAACACCACTGCCATGCTCTGCTCGTCGGCGATGCTGCGCAGCCGCGGCAACAGATCCTGGACGGCCACCGGCGACAGACCGAGGCTCAGCTCATCGATGAGCAACACGGACGGCCGCGTCAACAATGCCTTCGCCAGGGCCAGCATCTGCTGCTCACCGCCGGACAGGTTGCCGCACCGTCGGCTGCGCAACGTCTTCAGCTTGGGAAAGTACTCAAAGACCACATCCACCTGCGGCCCACCCTTGCGTCGCGCCAACCGCAGATTGTCGGTGACGGACAGACGGTGGAACAAGCCGCGGTTGTCGGGCACCAGCGTCACCCCGCGGCGCGCATTGCGCTCGACACGATGATCGATCGGTTCACCCAATGCGGTGATCTGACCCGACATCAGAGGGAGCGCGCCCACCGCTGACAGCAATGTCGTGGTCTTTCCCGCGCCGTTGGGCCCCAGCAACGCAAGGATCTCACCAGGCCGAACCTCGAAGGTCAGCTCACGCACCGCGGGTACGCCGTAGTGACCGACGGTGACTCGATCCAGGGACAGAACTGGAGCGGCTGCGGCGGAGTCCGTGACCGCGCCGTCGGCGACTGTCGGCGTTGTCATCGTGTCTCCTCCGTAGTGGTCGATTCTCTCGTGGTCTCGTCCGTAGTGGTCGATTCCACCGGGGTCATTACGGTGCCGGCCGATGTGTCGGGTGCCGGATCGTCGGCGCCCGAATCCGACTCGGCCTGTACCTCAGCACTACCGAGGTAGGCCGCAACCACGGCCGGGTCGTTCGTGATCTCCGCCGGCGGCCCGGCCGCTATCACGCGCCCGAAATCGAGGACGTACAGCCGGTCGCAGACATCGAGAACCAGCGACATGTCGTGGTCGATGAGCAGGATGCCCACACCCGTCGCGGCGATCCGGCGCAACTCGCCGCCGAACTCACGACTCTCGTGCGTGTCGAGTCCGGCGGCCGGCTCGTCGAGCAGGACCAACCCGGTATCGCCGACGAGCGCGCGGGCTACACCGACCAGCTTCTGCTGCCCCAGCGTCAGTTCGTCCGGTCGGCGATCGGCGACGTCGGTCAGGCCGACGACGTCGAGCGCCTTCTCCACGACACCGGCCGGCGGTCGGGAACCGTTCACCACGTCGAGGACCATGGCGCGTAGTCCAACCCGCTGCACCGCGACAGCCAGATTCTGGGCGACGGTCAAGTCGGCGAACAGCTCTCCGGCTTGCCAGGTACGCGCCATACCCGCGCGGCGCCGACGGTGCGGCCCGGCACGGTCGATGCGCCGCCCGGACAGGGTCACCTCACCGCTGGAGCGCGCGAAGCCGGTGACCGCATCGACGAAGGTCGTCTTGCCGGCACCGTTGGGGCCGATCAGTCCGACGATCTCCCCCGCTCCGACGGTGAGGTCGATGTCGGCATTGGCGGTGACACCGCCGTAGTGCACCGAGAGCCCGCGGGTGCGCAGCAACGGCTCGGCGTCGGGGGCGGCTACGGTTGTCGCGCTGTCAGGCATGAAGGCCCGCCTTTGAGGTCGTAGGGGTGACGAGCGGTGCGGCCGCACCATCGCCGCTGTCGTCGGCCGGGGTGTCCGCGTGCGTATGTCGCCGGCGCAACTTGTCGCCGAGCTCGGTGAACGCGCCGGCCATGCCGACCGGATTGAGGATCGCCGCCAGCAACAGGCCTGCCGCAGCGATGATCTCGTAGTACTCACCGAGGGCCAACGTCTGGTTGAGGAAGACGTAGCCCACACCAAGCGGTCCGACGATGCCGGCGATGAATGCACCGGACACCGACGTGATGCCGCCGACATAGGTCATGGCGAGCAGGATCAGACCGACCATCACGGTGAACGATCCCGCCGACAGCTGGCCTCGGCTGTAGCCAATCAGGCAGCCGCCGACGCCGGCGAGGAAGGCCGAGAGCGCGAAGCCGAGCAACTTGGTCGATGCCACGTTGATCCCGACCGCGGCCGCGGCTCGCTCGTTGGATCGCACCGCCAGGAAGGCACGCCCGGTGGACCCGGCCATCAGACGCATCACCGCCAGCGTGGCGATGGTGACCACCACGAGAACCATCAGCGAGAACCGCAGGGTCACCAGGTTTGTGCCGTCACGCACACCGAGATCGATGCCGAACAGCGTCGGATCCGTGATCAGATTGCCCTCGTAGGCGGTGATTCCCGGATTGTTGAACACGAAACCCTGGATCGCGATCGCCGCGGCCAGGGTGACCACGGCGAGTTGGGCGCCACGGATACGCAATGCGGGTACGCCGACCAGGATGCCCAAGCCGGTGGCGATCAGCGCGGCGAACAGGATGCTGAACGGGAAGGGCACATTCCAGTTCACCGTCAGCTTCGACAACGCGAACCCGGCGGCGCCGGCAAAAGCCATGGACGCCAGCGAGATCTGACCCAGATAGCCGGTGAGCAACACCAGCGACAACGCGATCAGCGACAAGATCACCGAGGTGACGACACCGAAGCGCCACGTCCCCTCCGTGAAGAAGATGGCGGCCGTCACCGCGGCCAGCACGGTGATCGTCGGAATGGGACGGATGTGTGGGATGCGGACCGCAGGCATCTTCACCTCGCCCAGTGAACCGCGGGAGGGAATCCGTCCACCCATCAGGAACAGCGCGATGACGATGAGGACGAACGGTACGGCATCACCCAAGCCCGCCTGCGCCCATTCGGGCCACCAGTCCTTGGTGGTCAACCACGTGATGACCGCCTGGAAAGCTCCGAGGAAAAGTCCACCTGCGCAGGCGATTCCGAAGGATGTGAGTCGACCGAGTAGTGCGACGGCGAGAGCCGGGATCACGTAGAAGGTGTAGCTGGTGACGCTGAGTCCGATCGTGAAGGCAGCCAGGACCGCGATCAGACCCGTTGCGGCGCCGGTGATCACCCAGACGACAGCGGCGAGACGATCAGGTGAGTATCCGACGAGCCGCGCGGCGAGTTCGTCCTCGGCGCCGGCGCGGGTCGCCACACCGAGCCGGGTGAGCTTGAAGTATGCCCAGAACAGTGCGGCGATCACGATCGCGATGCCGGCCAGGATCAGGTCGGAGACGTTGACGACTGCGCCGGCGAACTCGATCGTGTCGTCGGGCAGAATCCGCAGGGCCAGCAGACCTTCGGTGTCGAAGCGGAGATGTACGAGCGCCTGGATGAAGAGCATCAGACCGACCGACGCCACCACCTGCGCCAGCACCGGCGCATGCCGCAGCGGCCGAAAGACGAGATAGTGCGCGACGATGGCCCAGAGAACGGCCGAGAGCACGCCGATGATGATCGCCGGGCCCATCGAGACCGGGTCGTCGGCGCTACCGATCGGGATGTGACCGATGGGGAGAACCAGCTCTCCGTCGCTACGCAGTGCGGCGACCGTGTAGACCGCCCACAGCCCGAGCGTGCCCTGCGCGAAGTTGATGACACCGGTCGCGGCGTACACGCCGACCAGCGACGATGCGAGAACGGCGTACACCGCACCGGTCGAGAGACCGAGAAAGACGAACTGCAGGAATTGCCCCATTACCGAACCAATCGATCGGTGCGCCGGCGAAGCGCGCGAACACGGAAAGAGACGGGGGGGGGGGGGGGGGGGGGGGGCCCCCCCCCCCCGGGGGGGGGGGGGGCGGGGGGGCCCGGGGGGAAAGGTGGTGCCACCCGGGGGGGGGGGGGTTTTGC
>NZ_JBITWL010000019.1:0-106205 GCF_044543825.1 Gordonia sp. NPDC062954
CGCATCCGCACCGGCCTGCCCGCCGGACTGTGCGAGCTCGCCCAACTCGGCCGATCGTTGTGGGCGCGGCACCGCGAGATCCTGGCCTACTTCGAACACCGGCGCCTCCAATGGACCGGTTGAAGCGATCAACGGCCGACTCGAGCATCTACGCGGCATCGCCCTCGGATTCCGCAACCTCGGCCACTACATCTTGCGGTCCCTGATCCATTCCGGACAGCTCGCCGAACGCCTGGATGCACTCTGAATCAGGAAGAGCCAGCAATCTCCCGGAACCCGACAATTCCGAATAATCGTAGTGATCGGAACTGTCCGTGAATTCATCCTTTTGAGCGAACTCGCCACAGCCGACAATTGATACGCTGGCCCACGGATATGCCAATGAAGCCAATCCATGGAGGTACCTTTCCGATGCGTCGATTTGTCCGCACCGCGACGGTGGCCAGCGCACTGGGGGCGGCCGCAATGATTTCTCCGGCAGTCGCGACAGCAGCACCCGACACCGGCAGCCTCGGGTCGAATCAATGCGCACAGATCTCGGCCGAGAACCAGACCAACGGTTGGGGCAACACCGCGCCCGACGAGCAGGGGCAGGCCGGCACCTACTCGGCGACCAACGTCATCGACACGGACGGATCGTTGGAGTTGAAGACCGACGCGGCGAACAAGCGCAAAGCGTCCTATCACTCGGCCGGCGGAGTAAAGCTCTCCGACATCCTGGGTAAGCCGCTCACCTTTGAGAGCAAGGGCGGCAACGCCAACTGGCAGATCCGTTCCACCGGCGCTGACACCGGCGAAGGCAACGGATTCGTCACCTTCGTGTGGAGTGCCAACGCCGAGGATGCAGGTCTGCGTACCGCAACCACTTCCGATCAGTGGTGGGCCACCCGCGACCTGGGTGACAACTTCCCCCGCGGCACACGCGGCACGCTGCAGGAACTGTCGGATGCGGCGGGCGCGAACACCGTCGTCGACGACTACGGCATCTCGAGCCAGCCCTCCTCCGTGCCGGACACGGTGTACGTCGACAATGTGACATTCAACGGATGCACCACGAATTTCGCCAAGACCGCACCCACCACCGGATTCGGATCTTTGGAGGACATCCTGCCGTTCTGATGCACTGACGGTTTCCACGGAATACGCAAAGAATGCGGGCCCTCGATACCGGGCCCGCATTCGTTTCGCAGATGTGTCGGATTTTTCCTTTTACCGAAATATGTCGCTCCTCACGCTCGTCCTATCGGCGACGCATAGACGAGATAAGCGTCGTCGGTGGGCTGCCCGTTACGACAAAGCAGGTCACCAGGATCAGTCGCCCGGGCACGGCCTGCCACACCTCGTCGTATCGGGTGAGATTCCACTCCTCGTAGGTTGTGGTCGCATCGACACGGTACGTGCGTGCGCCGGCGGTGGTGTCGAGCCTGATCTGCGCGCCGGGCTGCATCTGCTGCAGCGGCGCGAAGACCCCGTCGCCGCTGTGGATGGCCTGGCCGGCGAGGTAGGCGGTGTCGGCCAAGATTTCTGCGCGCTACCGTCGGGGAGGTCGTCGAAAGGACAGCAATGCCGTCGTTCTCCGCAGGCCTGCTCGACCTGGTCCAAAGGCGGACGCTGCTGCCCGGTCGAGTGGAGCGGACCCTGACCGGGCCGGGCCGCGATGTCGCCGGCCTCACCGTGGTGGTGACCGGGGCGTCGGCCGGGATCGGGAGGGCCACCACACAGTTGCTCGCGCAACGTGGTGCGCGGGTGATCGCGGTGGCACGCCGCGAGCACGAACTACAGACCCTGTCCGACGAGACGGGAGCGGCGTATCTCGTCTGCGACCTGTCCGATGAGTCCGCGATCGTCGATCTGCTCGCTCAGCTCGCCGATCGGAACGTGGACGTACTGGTGAACAACGCCGGGCACTCGATTCGCCGCTCCATCATGGACTCGACCGACCGTCTGCACGACTACCAGCGGACGATGCAGCTCAACTACTTTGCCGCGGTCCAGCTGAGTCTGGGGTTGCTGCCAGGCATGGTCGCCCGTGGCCGCGGGCAGCTGGTGAACGTGTGTACGTGGGCGTTGATGGCCAACACGTTTCCCCGGTTCTCCGCGTATGCGGGGTCCAAGAATGCGCTCGCGATCTTCGGACGCAGCCTCAACGCCGAGCGCCCACACCCGAACGTGCGCGCGACAAATGTGCACTTCCCGCTGGTGCGGACCGAGATGATCTCCCCGACCGCCGAATACGACGACGTCACCGCGTTGACGGTTGACGACGCGGCGCGCTGGATTCTGCGGGCGGTGACCCATCAACCCGGCGCGGTCGCGCCCGCGGCATTGCGGGCACTCCTACCGGCGATCGACTACGTTGCCCCGACGGTCGCCGACCGGGCGATCGCTGCAGTGACCTGACCGCGCCGGCCGGCGGTCTCGACGATCACCAGAGGAAGTTGCCGACGGCGCTGAGAATGCCGTATACGAGATCGGCGATCAGACTGAACATGGCGCACCTCCCTCCGGTGACCTGGGATTACCTGCGTAAGTGTAATCCAGATCACAGCATGGAGCGACGGGCATACTTTGGTCGGACGACCCCCTGGCCGGGGGCGCCCGAGGGGGCGGGGAGACGGCGAAACGCCCGGACTCACCACCGTTGCGAATATCCCGTCCGAGATGACAGTCGGGGTGAAAAAGGCAAGTCTTCACCCCGAGCGGTTTCGGAGGTGTACTCAGAAATGAGTACGGGATTGATCAGTGAAAAGAGAGTACAGGGGGGGAACGACTCTCGTTTGCGTTGATCATCACGCAATGTCGGTGAGGCCGGGCGTTCGTGTTATTGAGCATTCATCATGCCGCGCCTCCCCAGAAGCCCTGGAGGAAGCCGAGTGCGGTCTCGATGAAGCTACCGAGAATGCTGAACAGATCCATTGTTGTCACCTCCTTTCCACACGTAACGGACACGGACACCAACGACCGTGAGAACCAAAGGGGGCCTGGATCTCTCGGCCGAAGCTCGGGGGGTCTGGCAGATCTCGTGGGATCGCCGCGGGCTTGACGATCCTCTGGTCTGCGTTTCGGTGACGCTCAGTGATTCGTTACAACCACCGAAGAATTTATTCTCACGAACACCATATACCGAAGTGTACGGATGACCCAGTCGGGTGTCACCTAAATCTTGGTTCTCCCCCAGCAAAGTCTCAGTTAACCCCGGTAATGTGAATCTGTTCTTTTCCCAACGGTAGTTGAGAATTCTCAACGGACGTTGTGAAAACATATTGTTCCTGATTGTTGAACATCGTCGATGTCATTTCCCTCTGCGCTGGTGAACAGCGGTGTGGCACCTGAACGGCACTTGAACCTGAACGCACCTTCAAGTAGGTTTCGAGCCGAACCCGACGCGACCGGGTGATGCCACTCGGCCGCAACCGTCCACGACGAGGATGTGGTGATGGAGCTCGACGGCAAGGTGGCCATCGTGACCGGAGGCGCCGGCGGTATCGGCGCAGCACTGGCCGAGGCACTCGTGGCGCGCAACGTACGGGTGGTGATCACCGACCTGGCGGCCGATGGACTCGACTCCGTCGCAGCGACGCTGTCGGAGTCCGCCCCCGGGTCGATCGCCACCATCGCCGGTGACGCCGCCTCCCCCGAGCACATCGATGCCACCATCGCCCTCGCCGAATCAGAGTTCGGCGAGGTTGACCTGTACTTCGCCAACGCCGGCATCACCGGTGTCCCCGGGCTGGCGGCGACCGACGACGAGTGGGCGCAAATCATCGACGTCAACCTGATGGGCCACATCCGAGCCGCTCGACGGCTCGTTCCGGAATGGGTCGAGCGTGGTGCCGGCTACTTCGTGTCGACCGCGTCGGCGGCCGGCCTGCTCACCCAACTCGGGTCGGCCACCTATTCGGTGACCAAACACGCGGCCGTGGGCTTCGCGGAGTGGCTCAACGTCACCTACGGCGACCGTGGCGTGCGGGCGAGCTGCCTGTGCCCCATGGGTGTCGACACCAAGCTTTTGCGCCCCGACGACACCCCCGCCGACGAGGGCGCGGTGCTCATGCAACGAGCGGTGGAGACCGCCGGGCGGGTGCTGACCACCACCGAGGTCGCCGACGTGGTGATCGAGGCTCTCGACGATGAGCGCTTCCTGATCCTGCCGCACCCCGAGGTGCTCGAGATGTACCGGCACAAGGGCGCCGACTACGACCGATGGCTGCGCGGCATGCGCCGTTACCAGCAGGGTCTGGTCGACTCCGAGAAACCGTGAACCGGCGCCTCGGCCGGCCAGAGCTGAACCCCTCGACAAAGGAGAATCCGATGGATCTGTTCACTCCCTCCGAACGTGCGGAGAAGTATCGCGCGCAGCTGCTCGAATTCATGGACGTCCACATTTATCCGAACGAGGCGGTCTACGCCCAGCAGATGGCCGAGTCCGACAACCCGCACGCAACACCGGAGATCCTGCTCGAGCTCAAACAGAAGGCCAAGGACGCCGGGTTGTGGAACCTCTTCCACCCGCATCCGGAGTGGGGACCGGGCCTGAGCAACCTCGAGTACGCGCCGCTGGCCGAGATCATGGGACACGTGGGCTTCGCGTCGGAGGTGTTCAACTGCAACGCCCCCGACACCGGCAACATCGAGGTGCTGACCTTGTTCGGCACCGACGAGCACAAGGAGCGCTACCTCAAGCCGCTCCTGGATGGCGAGATCGCATCGGCGTTCGCCATGACCGAACCCGACGTCGCGAGCTCGGACGCCACCAACGTGGAGATGTCCATGGTGCGCGACGGTGACGAGTACGTGCTCAACGGGCGTAAGTGGTTCGCGTCCAACGTTATGCGTCCCGACTGCAAGGTGCTGATCGTCATGGGCAAAACCGACCCGAGCGCCGCGACGCATCGACAGCAGTCGATGATGGTGGTGCCCACCGACGCACCCGGACTGACCATTGTGCGGAACCTGCCGGTCTTCGGTTACGTCGACCGCGAAGGCCACGGCGAACTGATCTTCGACAACGTGCGCGTTCCGGCCACCGACGTCCTCAAAGGTGAGGGCGAGGGATTCGCGATCAGCCAGGCCCGCCTCGGTCCCGGTCGCATCCACCACTGCATGCGCACCATCGGGGTCGCCGAACGTGCACTCGAGGCGATGTGCGCGCGGGCGTCACAGCGGGTGACCTTCGGCAAGCCCATCGCCGAGCGTGCCAACATCCAGGACTGGATTGCCGAGGCGCGTATCGACATCGAGATGGTTCGGCTGCTGACGCTCAAGGCCGCCTACATGATGGACACCGTCGGCAACAAGGCCGCCGCCACCGAGATCGCGGCCATCAAGGTGGCCGCGCCGAACATCGCCCTGAAGATCATCGACCGCGCGATTCAGGTGCACGGCGGTGGCGGGGTCACCGACGACTTCCCCCTCGCGATGGCCTACGCACACATTCGCACGCTGCGGCTGGCCGACGGCCCCGACGAGGTGCACAAGCGCGCCATCGCCCGGCGTGAGCTGCGTCCGTACCGCGACGCGGCGGCCGCGGCGAAGGAGACCGTGGCGGGTGTGTCGGATCAGGCGCTCGTATCGCGATGACCGTGCGGCCGCTCACCGCGCGCGGTGAACGTACCCGGGCGGCGTTGATCGTCGCAGCCCGAACGGTTTTCGAGCGAGACGGGTTCGCCGACGCCCGCCTCACCGACATCACGGTGGAGGCGGGCTGCGCGACCGGCTCGTTCTACACCTACTTCGACTCGAAGGAGGACATCCTCGACGCGGTGCTCGCCGCAGCCCAAGAGGAGATCCTGCATCCCGGGATGCCGCATGGCGAACCGGACTCCGATGATCCGATCGCGACCATCGAAGCGGCCAACCGCGCCTACTTCCAGGCATATCGACGCAACGCCAAGCTCATGATGGTGCGCGAACAGGTGGCCGGGATCAGTCCGGACTTCCGGCAGAAACGGGTCGAGCGCGGCCACGTGTTCATCGAACGCAACGCCCGCGGCATCCGCGAACTCCAGGAGGCCGGCCTCGCCGACGCCGACCTCGACCCCGTGCAGGCCGCGCGGGCGCTATCGGGGATGGTGTCACGGATGGCATATCAGAGTCTGGGCGTCGGCGGCGCCGACAACATCGAGGACCTGGTCTTCACCGCAACACGCTTGTGGGCCAACGCCCTCGGCCTCACCCGCAAGTAGCTTTCGAACCCCTCGGTGGTCGACCTCAGTCGGCGTCGCCTTTCGTCGGTGGTCGAGTACCGTCCGAGCCGTTCTGTCGGCGTTGCCTTTTGTCGGTGGTCGAGTACCGTCCGGGCCGCCCTGTCGACGTTGCTTTTTGTCGGTGGTCGAGTAGCATCCGAGCCGCTAGGCGAGGGTGCGTATCGAGACCACGCAGGCTGACATGCTCTGTGTGGGTGGTGATCTCGATACGCGCACTCACTCCGTTCGCGCGCTAATCGATCACGCTCTCCGTCGGGGAGCGGCTAGCGTCCGAGCTGTCCTGTCGTCGTCGCTTCTTGTCGGTGGTCGAGTAGCGTCCGAGCCGCTAGGCGAGGGTGCGTATCGAGACCACGCAGGCTGACATGCTCTGTGTGGGTGGTGATCTCGATACGCGCACTCACTTCGTTCGCGCGCTACTCGATCACCGAGGGAGCGCGCACTCACTGCGTTCGTGGGCTACTCGATCACCGAGGGTACGCGCACTCACTTCGTTCGTGGGCTACTCGATCACCGGTATCGCCCTCACTCAAAGTACCGCCGCGGCACGTCGACGAGCATCGTCTGGATGTCCTTGTCGCTCACACCCCGCTCGCGCAGCGCCGGCAGCACGTCCTCACTGATGTGCCGATAGTTCCACTTGGGCACCGCCTCGCGCTTGGCCTCCGGCGAGAACCAGTCGATGAAACAGGCGGCGTCGTGCGCCAGGCCCATCCGGTCGGCATAACCACGTTCGCACAGGGTGGCCACCGTGTTGACGCGCTCCTCGAACGGCAGCAGCACATCCAGTCCGAAACGATCCATGCCCAGAATCGAGCCGGCGTCGGCGAGCTGCATCAGATAGTCCAAATTCGTCGAGTCGCCGGAGTGGCCGATGACGACCTTCGTCAGGTCGACGCCCTCCTCCTTGAGCACCTGCTGCGCCACCAGCCCCGACTGGGTGTGCGGGTTGGTGTGCACGGTGATGGGCGCCCCGGTCTGCACGTGGGCTTGTCCGACGGCGCGCATGGCTCGCTCCACCCCGGGCGTCAGACCCTGCTCCTCGATGGCGCATTTGAGGAATGCCGCCTTCACCCCGGTGTCGGCGATTCCCTCGGTCAGGTCCTTGACGAAGAACGTGACCAGCGGTTCGGCAACGTCGAACAGCAGGCCTGGACCGGTGTAATGGAACTGGAACGGGATGTCGTTGTAGGTGTACAAACCGGTCGCGACCACGAGCTTCAGGTCGGTCTGCTCGGCAATGCGCTGGATTCGCGGAATGTAGCGGCCCAACCCGAGCACCGTCGGATCCAGGATGGTGTCCATCCCCAATCCCTTGAGTTCCGTCAGGTCGCGCACTGCCTCGGCGATCTTCTCGTCCTCGTCCCAATCATCTTGGTAGTTCTGCCGATACTCCTCGCCGAGGACAAAGACGTGCTCGTGGATGAGGACATTGCCGAGGTCAGCGGAATCGACGGGTCCGGTGACGGTGTTGACGGTGCTCATGTGGCTCCTTTGCGCAGGCGGGCGGCCGAATCGTGTGGTCTGGGTCACTCTCTCCGGACTGTATTTGAGGGTGACTTCAACTTCAAGAGCGGCTTGATCACCCTCATGCGCGCATCATGGAAGTCATGTCCACTGCGCAATCCCTCGGCGTCTCTGCTGCGGATGCCCGCAGCAGCGAGACCCCGCGCGAGAACGTCTTGATGATCCACTGGCACGACCTCGGCCGGCACCTCGGGTGCTACGGGGCCGCCGGGGTGAACAGTCCCCATCTGGACGGGTTGGCGGCCAACGGAATTCGATTCACGGCTGCGCACGCCACCGCGCCACTCTGCTCGCCGGCGCGTGGATCACTGTTCACCGGCCGTTACCCGCACAGCACCGGGCTCATCGGCCTCGCGCACCACGGTTTCGAGTACCGCGACGGGGTGCGCACCCTGCCGTTCCTGCTGTCGCAGGTGGGCTACCGAACGGTGCTGATCGGGATGCAGCACGAGAGTGCCGACGCCACCACCCTCGGCTTCGACACCGTCGACGACTCCGACACCCGTGGCGACGTGGTGAGCGACCGCGCAGCCGAGTGGCTCACCGAACACGTGCGCGTGTCCGACGAGCGGCCGTTCTTCCTCACCGCGGGCTTCTTCGAAGCCCACCGTCCATACCCCGAGGACCGGTATCCGCCCGCGGACGCGACATCGATCACCGTCCCCGACTTCCTGCCTGACACCGATGATGTCCGCGCCGACCTCGCGGGCCTGCACGGCACCATCGCGACCGCCGACGCTGCGGTGGGACGACTGCTCGCCGCGGTCGCCGACCTCGGGCTCGACGAGACCACCTGGATCGTCTTCGTCACCGACCACGGACTTGCCTTCCCGCGCGCGAAATCCACTCTGTACGAGACGGGTACGGGAATCGCGCTGATCATCCGCCCGCCGCGCCGCCGCGACCTGCTGCCCCGCAGCCATGACGGACTGATGTCGGGCGTCGACCTGGTACCGACGGTGCTGGACCTGTTGTCGGTGCCGGTCCCCGACGATGTCGACGGCCTGTCGCATGCCGAAGCGATCGTTGGCGATACTGAAACACCATGCAGAACCGAGGTTTTCACCGAGAAGACCTACCACGACGCATTCGATCCGATCCGCGCGGTACGCACCAGAGACTTCTCCTACATCGAGAACTACGCCATACGGCCCACTCTGCAGCTGCCGCGCGACATCGCCGAGAGCCGCTCGGCCCGTTCGATAGACCAGGCGGCCGCCCAGAAGCCGCGACCGCTGCGCGAACTGTACGACCTCACTGCCGATCCCGGGGAACTGCACAACCTCGCCGACGATCCCGCACACCGCGAGACACAGCGCATCCTGGCAGAGACCCTGGCACAGTGGCGAGAACGCACCGGCGACACCATCCCCGAAGAGGCCGAGGGCGACGCCATCGCCGAACGCTTCACCGACCGATAGATCCGATCGGCTACCCTGCCCTTCGGGGTTCGTTCGATCAGGGGGTGGAATCAGTGCACACATCACTATTTCGGGTGACGGCGATATCGGTGTCGGCGGTCGCCGCGATCGGTGTTACGGGATGCGGGGATTCGGGTTCGCAACCGGACACCGGCGAGTCGGCCGAGCAGTCGGCGTCGGCAGAGGTCAACGCGCTGTTGCTGACCACCGACGAGCTTCCGGCCGGATTCCGCACCATGCCCATCCCGGCCGGGCAGGTGGCGCAGGCCGCCAACAGCGTTCTCGATGTGGCCAAGGGTGCCACCATCAGTCCCGCCGAGTGTGCGGCGACCGGTACCGCCGACGACTCCGGGATGGTGATGTTGATGGCCGTCTCCGGTTCCACCACGGTCACCGAGACGGTGACGCCCGGTGGCGGGGGCTCGCTCGACGACGTCCGCGCCTCGCGCACCGGACAATGTGCGAACGTGACGGCGACCATCGGCAACGGAGGTGGCGCAGCCGAATCGAGAATCACCAGCGACCCCATCGACCTTTCCGACACTGCAGCCGACGACGTGTTCGCGGTCGAGCAGACCAGTACGTCGACCTTCAACGGCCGTGAGGTTGCCTCCACCACCTTGCTGGCCTGGGCGTCGGTCGGCGATTACGCAGTGACGGTGACCTCGGCGGGCGCCGTCGCCGACGATCCGGACGTGAACACCTTCCGTCAGACGGTGACCTCCGCGATCGACAAGGTGGCTGCGGCGAGCCGGTGATGGGTAACCACTGCCCCGACGTCGCGCCGGCGCCGACGATGCGCTGAACTGGACGCATGGAACTGCTGCTGATCCGTCACGCCAAACCGTTCCGGCTGTCCGATCCGGCGGGGGCCGACCCCGATCTGATGCCAGAGGGCGAGGACCAGGCGAAGCTGCTGGCGAAGGCGATGGCCGCCGGACGCTACGGCGCGGTGGATGCGGTGGTCAGCAGCCCGATGCGGCGGGCGGCGCAGACCGCATCGGTCACCGCGGCAGCGCTGTCGCATGAGATCTCCTTCGACGACCGACTCGTCGAACTCGATCACGGGTGGACGACGTACGGGGTCGTGCACACCTACACCGACCGCGCGACCCTCCTCGCAGACATGAACGCCGGCCGCCTGGGAGACAACAGCTTCGACCTCGACGAGTTCCGCAGTCGCGTTGTCGACGGGATCGAATCTCTGATCGTCGACGACGAGCGGACCGTCGCTGTGGTCTGTCACGGCGGGGTGATCAACGCCTACCTGTCGCACATCATCGGCGCCGAGCAGATGTTCTTCACCGAGCCCTTCTACACCTCGGTGTCGCGGGTGATCGCGCTGCCGGGCGGCTACCGCCAGGTGATGTCGCTCAACGAAACCGACCACCTGCGGTAGGTGCCGGGAGCGCCGTATCCGCCAGCGGTGCCCGCGGATCGTCGCGTCAATTATTGTTCCGGGACCTCGCTGTAACCGCCGCTGTATCGGCGGTCAGTCGGGCCCGGCGGTGATGGTCAGCCAGATGGTGCGGGACAGCGCGGCGACCACCCGATCGTCGTCGGAGACGTCGCTGTCTGCGGAGATGATGTGCTGGGCGATGCTGCGTTCCACCATCCAGGTCACCGCTGCCACCGACTCGGCGGTCACCACGGCGTCGACGCGGCCCTGCGTCTGCCAGCGCGCCACCCGGTCGGCGGCGAAGTCGATGAACTCGTGGATGCGTCCGAACCAGAACTCGGCGACTTCGGTGTCGTAGGCGGCAGCCTCGCCCAGCGCGCGCATCAACGGCCAGTGCTTGCGGAACTCCGCGATCATCTCGGCGATGGCGCGCTGCACGCCGGACACCCCGGCATCGAGCGAGGCGTCGTCAGCGAACCACGACGTCGGGGCCGCGAAAAATTCCTTCGACGCGATCTCCGCGACCTGGATCAACACCTGACTCTTGTTCGGGAAGTATTGATAGAAGTTGGTGCGCGACATGCCCGATCGCTCGGCGATCCGTTGCACCGGTAGCTCGGTGAAGCGTTCTCCGGTGCCGAGCAGATCTTCCACGGCGCCGAGCACCCGATCGGTGACCTCGGCCCGACGCTGCAGCGTCTGCCCCGTGTGCGCCCGCGTCACCGACCCCATGGGCCTGATGCTACGCCACCCTTGACACCCGGGTTGTGCAGGCATAACGTCGGCCTGACACTGTGTCGGACTGCATGTCGGGGGCCGGCCGGGAGGAGCGAGGTCATGAGCTCAACCGTCGAGCAGTTCGACGCGGTGATCGTCGGGGCCCGCATCGCCGGATCGGCCACCGCGATCACGCTGGCCGAACGGGGATTGCGGGTCCTCGCGATCGATTCCGCGCGATTCCCGTCGGACACCCTGTCCACCCACCTGTTGTGGCCGACCACCATGGCCGAGATCCAGACGCTGGGTGCGCTCCCGGCGGTCGAGGCGATCGGTGCGCCCAGGATGCCGATGGCCGAGGCCGTCCTCGACGACATCGGCTGGCGCACCACCTACTCGGCGGTCGCCGGCATCGACTATGCGATGTGTTTGCGGCGCACGCACCTCGACCACGTCCTCGTCCAGACGGCCAGAGACGCGGGCGCCGAGATTCGCGAGCAGTGCACGGCCACCGATCTCATTCGGGTCGACGGGCGGGTGGCAGGCCTGACCTACACCGTCGACGACGACACGACTCACGAGATCCACGCGCCCATCGTGATCGGCGCGGACGGACGCAAGAGTTTCGTCGCCCGTCAGGTTGGAGCGCAGACGCCGACACTTCTCGCGCCCAGCGGGCGCGCCTGCTACTACGCGTACTGGTCCGACAACCGTGACGACCTGCGCCACATCGCATCCCAATGGCGAGTCGAGCGGCTGCTGGGGACCGCGTTCCCCTGCGACGGTGGCGATCTGCTGCGCCTGCTGCAACCGCCGGTGGACATGATCCCGCAGTTCCGGGGACGTCAGGCCCACGAGGCTTATCTGGAGGGAGTGGTGGCGTTGCCGGGGCTGGCAGCCAGGCTGTCGGGGTGTGAGCTGACCTCCCGGGTTCGGGCCGGCATCGGGATCGAGTCCTACTTCCGCCGCTCGAGCGGTCCTGGCTGGGCGTTGCCCGGCGACGCCGGCCACTTCAAGGACCCGGTGACCGCACAGGGCATCCGTGACGGACTGCGCTACGGCCGCCTTCTGGGTGAGGCGATCTCGCCGGTGCTCGGTGCACGAACCGGTGTGGATGCGGCGGAGCTCGACCGCGCGACCGCCGGGTGGGCGGCGCAACGTGACCGCGACTGCATCGACGTGTTCCAGTGGACCAACTTCCTGGCCTCGGGACTGCCGCCGTCGCCGCTGGAGTACGAGCTGTACCGGCGAGCGCAGCGACAGCCCGACTACGCCGCCGTGCTCAGCGACATCTACAACCGTGTGCAGCCGCCGGCGGCCATGATGTCGCCGTCGACGATGGCCAGTGCCGTGGTCAAGGCAGTGCGTAGGCCGGGGGTGCCGACCCGCGAGGTGGTTTCGGATCTACGTTTCCAGCAGCAACGCCTGGTGTCCGGATGGCGGGAGAAGCGACGTTTTCTGCGCGCCGAACCCGACGGAGGTCGGCTGCTCGGCGACGACCTCCCCGCCGAGCAGATACCGGTCACCGTCTGATCGGCCATCGCCAGCAACCTCCCAGCGGGCGTCGAAGGTTTCACCAGCCCTGGCCCGCATTCTCAATGGTGTCAACGAGATCCACCCCGGATCGCACACCGACGAGAAAGGCCGACGATGCCCACTCCGCATAAGACCACCAACAAGAACAAGGCCCCGCAGACCCCCGCCCGCCGCCGCCGTCGCGTGCGTCACTGGGACCAGCGCACCCGTCGCTGGCTCTGGATCTGGCAGTGACCTACCTCCGCCGATAGCTCGGGCTTCGCCCTCCCCCGCAACCCCGTCGTGGACACCACGGCGGGGTTGCCGCCGTCGCCGCCCAGCCAGTGGTCGAGTAGTCCGAGCCGCCTACCTGTTGGTCGAGTGGTGCGCAGCCGTCCCTCTCGGTGGTTGAGTGGTGCGCAGCCGTCCCTCTCGGTGGTTGAGTGGTGCGCAGCCGCCCCCTCTCGGTGGTTGAGTGGTGCGCAGCTGTCCCTCTCGGTGGTTGAGTGGTGCGCAGCCGCCCCCTCTCGGTGGTTGAGTGGTGCGCAGCCGCCCCTTCGGTGGTCGAGTAGATCCGAGCCGCCCCCTTCGGTGGTCGAGTAGATCCGAGCCGCTAGGCGAGGAACGTATCGAGACCACACAGCCGCACAGCGGGCCATGTTAACGAAACCCGCGTCGCAATTATTCTCCCGGTAACCACCACGCAATAGATCGGGCGTGAACTGAATGTTGTAGCCGCCCGACGGCCACACACCCCAGATCTTCGGATCGAATCCTCTTGTGAGGCAGCGTCGCCTCGACTTCCGCAACCCGGGTCGACGGCCGTGAACCGTCGCGCCTCATTCTAGGAGACTCCGTGCCTACTTTCGACGAGACCATCACCGAGAACATCGCCACGTCACTCGGTGAGATCCCGCACCCCTCGCTGCCGAAGGGTTCCAACATCTACGGCGGCACCAAGATCTTCCCCGACTACCAGGCCGAGGACGGCGAAACCTACTTCACCCTCGTGCACGGCATCGCCCATGAATCGTCGGTGTCGTTCGTCGCGGTTCTGCAGGCCACCCGCGCACTGCGCAAGGGCTTCGAATCGGCCATCTACTTCTACGGCCCGGGCGCCATCAATTGCCTTGCCACCCGGGGCTTCCCGAAGACCGGCGATTCCGGCTTCCCCGGTGAGCAGAACATCAACGACTCGCTGGCGACGTTCATCTCCGAGGGTGGCACCGTGTTCTGCTGTCGCTTCGGCCTGGCCCTGCACGGCGGCCGCGAGGAGGATCTCATCGAAGGTGTGATCCCCGCCCACCCGCTCGACGTCCAGGACGCGATCATCCACTACGCGCGCAAGGGCGCGATCATCAACTCCACCTACATGGTGTGACCGAGCCCGAGGCAAACCTCATGACCACCATCGCCGCGGTCGCGGCCAATTTCACCCGCGACCTCGAACAGAACTATGCAACCATCGCCGACTACGTGGTGCAGGCCCGCGAGCGGGGCGTCGACTTCCTGGTCTTCCCCGAAGCGGCCATCGGCGGCTACCTCTCGTCACTCGGCAATCACGGTGACACCGTCAAGAACGCCAATCGGTCGCTGCCGCCGGCGATCAGCCTGGATGGGCCGGAAATTCAACGCGTGCAATCGATCATCGGTGACATGGTGATCGCCATCGGCTTCTGCGAGATCGCCGACGACGGGGAGACCCGCTACAACGCGGCGGCTGTGCTCGACGGCTCGCAGATCTACGGCAGCTATCGCAAGGTGCACCAGCCGCTGGGGGAGAACATGTCGTATTCGTCGGGCACCGACTACGGCGTGTTCGACACCCCGGTCGGACGGGTTGGACTCCAGATCTGTTACGACAAAGCGTTTCCCGAAGCCGCCCGGGTGATGGCACTGAATGGTGCCGAGATCATCGCGAGCCTGTCGGCGTGGCCGGCCGCCCGCACGGCTACCGCCGAGAACTTGCAGGACGACCGGTGGACCTACCGGTTCAACCTGTTCGACACCGCTCGTGCCCTCGACAACCAGGTGTTCTGGATCGCGTCCAACCAATCCGGCACCTTCGGTTCGCTGCGCTACGTCGGCAACGCGAAGATCGTCGACCCCGGCGGCAACATTCTCGACACCACCCTGCTCGGCAGCGGCATGGCTGTCGCCGACGTCGACATCGCCGGCACCTTCACCGCCATGCGTGGCGGCATGTTCCACCTGCGAGATCGTCGGCCCGACGCCTACGGCGTGCTCACCGAACTCGACGCGACCGGAACAGCACCATGGCGGGATCTGTCGCATGCCTGAGATGACGTTCACCGTCCGTTGGCCCGACGGTCAAGTGCAGGAATGTTATTCACCGAGCCTGGTGATGCACGACCACCTTGTCGTCGGGCAACACTATACGGTCGACGAGTTCACCAGCCGAGCCACCACGGCACTCGGTGAGGCCGCCGAGCGGGTGCGGGCGAAGTTCGGGTTCGCCTGTACGTCGGCCGCCGCCTCCGCCGACGACATCATCCGAACCGCGCAACACCACGAACCCGACGCCTCCGTCGAAGTCGTCCGCATGTACCCGCCCCTGCCCATTCCACTGGAGACATCATGAGCGCTCCCGCTCATCACCCCGTCGTGATCATCGGCGCCGGCCAGGCCGGACTCTCGGTCAGCTGGTACCTCGGTAACGCCGGCATCGACCACCTCGTTGTCGAAGCAGAGACCCCCACCCACGCCTGGGCCGACTCACGCTGGGACAACTTCACTCTCGTCACCCCCAACTGGCATTGCCGACTACCCGGCTACACCTACGACGGCCCCGACCCGGATGGCTTCATGACCCGCGACGAGGTGGTCGATTGGCTCGCGGGCTGGCTCGACACCTTCGATCCGCCGGTACGCACCCACACCAGGGTGACCCGGCTGCGCCGGCCCGGCCATAGCGGCTTCGAACTCACCCTGGCCGGCTCCGACGGTGTGGAACTGGTGACCTGTGACCAGGTGGTGATCGCCACCGGCGGCTACCCGCTACCGGTCATCCCGCCCTACGCGTCATCACTCGACCCGTCGATCACCCAGATCCACTCCGAGCAGTACTTCAATCCCGAGCAGCTCCCCGACGGTGCGGTTATCGTCGTCGGCTCCGGCCAGTCCGGGGCGCAGATCGCCGAAGACCTGCACCTGGCCGGTCGGCAGGTGCACCTGGCCGTCGGCAACGCACCGCGCGTGGCCCGCTTCTACCGGGGCCGCGACTGCATGACCTGGCTCGCCGACATGGGACTCTACGACACACCCGCCCAGGAATATCCGGGAGGCAAAGCCGCGCAGGAGAAGACGAACCACTATGTGACCGGCCGCGACGGTGGCCGGGATGTGGATCTGCGCCAGTTCGCCGCCGAGGGCATGCAGCTCTACGGCACCCTGACCGACGGCAAGGACACAGGGCTGCGGTTCGCCCCGACCCTGACCGCAGCTCTGGACAAGGCCGATTCCGTCTACAACTCCATCTGCGCCGACATCGACCGCCACATCGATGCCGTCGGCATCGACGCCCCACCACCGACTCGCTACGAACCGGTGTGGACACCCGAGGCCGATCCCACCGAACTCGACCTCGCCGCGGCGGGCGTGACCAGCATCGTGTGGGCCATCGGTTTCCGCCCGGACTACCGGTGGATCGAGGCCAGCGCATTCGACGGCGGCGGCCGGCCCATGCAGACCCGCGGCGCCACCCAGGTGCCCGGACTGAGCTTCATCGGTCTGCCGTGGATGCACACCTGGGGTTCGGGACGATTCCTCGGCGTCGACCGCGACGCCCGACACCTCGCCGACACCATCATCGACGGGCTCCGCGCCGCTGCGCCCCGGCTCGCTGCCGTTCGGTAGGCGGGGAACGATGGCACGACAACCGATTTCCGCTGTGCTCGCGCACCGCGCACGCGTCGGGCCGGCGGACGTCCTGGTGACCGATCGAAACGGTGATGTGACCGCCGGGGAGATCAACACCCGCGCCACCCGACTGGCCCGTCTGCTGATCGATCGCGGTGTCCGGCGCGACGACCTCGTCGCCGTGTCGCTACCGAACGACGTCGGATTCGTGGTGGCCTGCATGGCCGTCTGGCGGGTGGGCGCCACCCCGATGCCCTTGCCGCCAGGACTGTCCGACGAGGATCGTGCGGCGTTGGAGGAGGTGGCGCGACCGGCTGCGGCGTTCGGCTCGCCGCCGTTTCGTGCCGACATCGCGTGGGTGGACGAGGCACAGGCCGCCGGGTTCTCCGACGCACAACTGGCGGATCGGTGGGCTCACTGCTGGAAGGCCCCGACGTCGTCGGGGAGCACCGGACGACCGAAGGTGATCGCCAGTACCGCACCCGCTCTCGTGGATCCCGAGGCGCCGATTGCGCCGTTCGTCCCGCACCGCGCGATACAACTCGTGTCGTCACCGCTGTGGCATGCGACAGCCTTCACGTATGCCTTCCGCGGACTGACGGCGGGACATCGCCTCGTCATCGAGCCCGAGTTCGACGAACGGAGCTTCCTCGCTGCGGTCGACCGACATCAGATCAGCTGGGCGGTGGTGTCGCCACCGTCGATCCGCCGTCTGCTGCGGCTGGCCCGTGACGTACGCGACCGCCACGATCTCAGCTCGCTGGAATCGATCCTGCACCTCGGTGGACGCTGCCCGGTACCGGACAAGCTGGCCCTGATCGACTGGCTCGGAGCCGACCGCGTCGTCGAGGTCTATGCGGGTACGGAGTCCAACGGGCTGACGATGGTCGGCGGAGCCGAGTGGCTAGCCCATCCGGGCAGCGTAGGAAAACCGATCGGCGGCACCCATACCCGCATCACACGTGCCGACGGCACACTCGCCGCACCGGGGGAGACCGGCGAGATATGGATGCGCCGCGGGCTCGGCACTGCTTACCGCTACCTCGGTGTCGGGTCGCGGCGCACGACCGACGGCTGGGACACACTCGGCGACATCGGGTATCTCGACACCGACGGATATTTGTACGTGATCGACCGGGCCGCGGACGTCGTGCATCGCGACGGCACAACCCTCTATCCCGCCGACATCGAGCAGGTCTTCGAGCGACACCCGATGGTGCGCGGTGCGGTGGCGGTCGGCGACGACGCGGCGGGCGCGCGGCTGACCGTCGTGGCCGACGTCGCCGACAATGCTCTCACCACCGACGCTTTGGCGGCTTTCGCCGCAGCGCACCTACCACGATCCCACCGACCCGACCGCATCTGTCTGGCCCATCGACCACTCCGCAACGACGCGGGCAAGATCCGCCGGCGGTCGCTGACAGGCTGCAGCCCGGAACTGGCGACCCTGCACGTGAACGGAGTACCCGCATGACCGTGTCCACCCGAGTCGACCTCGCCCTGCTCGGTATCCGCGGCACCCCGCCGGTCAATCGCACCGGCGGCGCCGGACCGTCCGACGACGGTCACTTGCTGATCGATGGCCTCAACGCCGCGATACCACGAAACCCGAATAGTCCATTCATCTTCGACGGCGACCGCGTTCTGTTCGACGGTGTCGACGCGGGTGTCGAGGTGGCGACGATCGGGCGGCCCCGCTTCTACGATCTCACCACCGACGACGGGGTGCCGTATGAGCAGATCGCCAAACTGCACGGCGCCGACGTGCTGGCCACCACCGTGGTACAGACCTGCATCCGCTACGCAGAAGACCAGCGCTGCCGCTTCTGCTCCATCGAGGAATCGCTGCGGTCCGGGGCGACAGTGGCAGTGAAGAAACCCGAGCAGCTCGCCGACGTCGCCCGCGCCGCTGTCGAACTCGACGGGATCACCCAGATGGTGATGACCACCGGGACGTCGAACGGTAAGGACCGCGGCGCCAAGCATCTCGCGCGCTGCGTGCGGGCGGTGAAGGCGGCCGTGCCGGATCTCCCCATCCAGGTGCAGTGTGAACCGCCCGCCGACCTCGTCACCATCACCGACCTCCGGGACGCCGGCGCCGACGCGATCGGCATCCACGTCGAATCCCTCGACGACGACGTACGCCGACGCTGGATGCCCGGCAAGGCGACGGTGTCCCTGGACGATTACCGCGCCGCTTGGGCTGAGGCGGTGCGGGTGTTCGGCCGCAACCAGGTGTCCACGTACCTGCTCGTCGGTCTGGGCGAGAACCCCGACGAGATGATCGCCGGCGCCAAAGAACTCGCCGACACCGGCGTCTACCCGTTCATCGTGCCGTTCCGGCCGCACGCAGGCACCCTCGCGGTCGACGTGGACCATGCTGCCGGGCCCGACCCGGCCATCGTCGAGAAGATCAGTCGCGAGGTCGCCGCGCACCTACAGTGGATCGGCATGACCGGCTCGGAGCAACGTGCCGGCTGTGCCGCCTGCGGGGCCTGCAGCGTCCTGCAGAACGTGGGAGGCTGACCGATGCTGGACGGCACCCACACGATGATCCCGGCTCTGCGGCCATCCGGCGACCTGTCGATCTTGGCCGGCACCCGAGTCCGCCCCATGCCGCCGTACCTGATCCAAGTGGTCGACACACCCGACGAGTTGTCCTCGTATCACGCGCTGCGCCACCGCGAATTCGTCGAGCGACAGGGTCTTTTCGACCGCACCGATCGTGATGACACCGACGACGATCCACGTGCTGTGGTGCTCGCCGCCGTGACCGGCGACGGCACGCTGATCGGGGGCGTGCGGGTGGCGCCGTGTACCGCCACCGACATCGGCTGGTGGTCGGGCAGCCGACTCGTTGTCGCCGACCCGGCGCACGCCGCCGGTATCGGCGCGGCGCTGGTTCGCGCCGCATGCGCCTACGTGGAGTCCGTTGGGGTGGTGCGGTTCGACGCGACCGTGCAGGACCGCTACGCGGGGATGTTCCGCACCCTCGGCTGGGCGGACCGCGCTGCGGGCCCGACACTAGCCGGACGTGCCCACCGCGAGATGCGGTGGCCCATCGGGCACATTCAGGAGACCGCCGACTCCACCAAAGCCATGCTCGCCGACGTTCTCGCTCCACTCGGTCGGCAGCCGGGAGGATTGGGTCCCAGTGGCTTCCGCGGCGACGACGGTGTGCCGGTACCCGAGTCCGACGTGATCGCTGCCTGCGACGCCATCCTGCCGGCCATGGTCGACCGCGACCCGGAATGGGCGGGCTGGTGTTCGGTGCTGGTCAACCTCAACGACCTCACCGCGATGGGTGCCGCACCCCTGGGCTTGCTCGATGCCGTTGCCGCGCCGACCCGATCACATCTGACCCGCATCATGCGAGGTGTCGCCTCGGCCGCGCAGGCGTGGCGGGCGCCCGTGCTCGGTGGACACACCCAGGTGGGTGTGCACGCGTCGCTGTCGGTCACGGCGCTGGGTCGCACCGCGAGACCGGTCCCGGCCGGCGGCGGCCGGGTCGGCGACACGGTCTCGCTGATCGCCGACCTCGGCGGCGGCTGGCGACCCGGCTACCACGGACGGCAATGGGACTCCAGCAGCGCACGATCCGCCGACGAACTCGCCGACATGGCCGGACTGATCCGACGACTGCAGCCGGCCGCGGCCAAGGACGTCAGCATGGCCGGTATCGCCGGGACTCTCGGCATGCTGGCCGAGGCGTCCGGGACGGGCGCCGAACTCGATGTCGCCGCGATCCCGCGGCCGACCGACGCGAGTATGGGTAACTGGCTCACCTGCTTCCCCGGTTACGCGATGCTGGTGGCAGATCGGCATGCGCACGACACCGTTGCCGGGCCCACCGTCGGCGCATCGTGCGGACGGCTGACCGGTGACCCGGGTGTGCGACTACGCTGGCCCGACGGTGAGGTGACGGTCGCCGTCGCATCCACGGTCACCGGATTGGGCGCCGCGTGAGTAGAGTCCGATGACATGACCACGGTCACGCTGGGCGCCCTCGCGGCGCATTTCGGACGCGATGTCGACCGCGGCGTGTCCAAAGCGGTGGGCATCATCGAAGCCGCCAGGCGAGATGGGGTCGATCTGCTCGTCTTCCCGGACGCCTCGATCGGCGGCTACATCGGCGACCTGCGTCGGCCCGACACCACCGAGTTGCCGCCGACACTGGATCCCGACGGTCCCGAACTCGCGGCCATCGCCGCAGCCGCCGGTGCGATGACAGTCTGCATCGGGTATACCGAAGCGGCAGAAGGCAAGCGCTACAACAGTGCCGTGTGCCTGTCCGGCGACGGCGTTCTCGGCAGGCATCGCAAGGTGCATCAGCCGGCGGGAGAGTCGCTCGCCTACGCTGCCGGAGAGTCGTTCTGCGCCTTCGATACCCCGGTGGGTCGAATGGGCATGCTGATCGACTACGACAAGACCTTCCCGGAATCGGCCCGCACGCTCGCCCTGGATGGTGCGCGGATCATCGCCGCCCTCAACGCCTGGCCGGCCAGTGTCACCGACCGGGCGGCACGACTGCCCGCCGACCGTCAGTCGCGGTTGTTCGACCTGTACGACTGTGCGCGCGCCGCCGAGAACCAGGTGTTCGTCGCGTCGTCGAACCTGACCGGTGTCACCGGCTCCCTGCGATTCCTGGGGCAGGCCAAGGTCGTCGGGCCGGGCGGCGATGTCCTGGCCAATACCCGATCCAAGGGCGGCCTGGCCAAGGTGGACGTGGATGTGACCGCCGAGATCACTCGCGCCCGCAAGGTTCTCAACCACCTCGCGGAACTCAAGAGCGAAGCCTACGGACGCCGATGACCATGCGTATCGCCCTGCTCACGTACTCCACCAAGCCGCGCGGAGGCGTCGTTCATACGCTCAACCTCGCCGAGGCGCTGGCGCACCACGGCGCCGAGGTCACGGTGTGGAGTCTCGCCCGCGGCGGCGACGACGGCTTTTTCCGCCAGATCGACCCGACGGTGACGCAGCGGCTCATCCCGTTCGCCGACGTTGCCGACGAGACCATCACCGAGCGGATCGTGCGCTCCATCGAGACCCTGCGTCACGCGTTCGACCCGAGCGCCTACGACATCGTGCACGCGCAAGATTGCATCAGCGCCAACGCTGTCGGAACATGCATCCGCACCATTCATCATCTCGACCAGTTCACCACCCCGATCCTGGTGGAATGCCACGAGAAGGCCGTCGTCAACCCGTACGCGCACATCTGTGTGTCCCGGGCGGTCGCCCACGAGGTGCACGACGGTTGGGGATTATCGCCGACGGTGATACCGAATGGCGTTGACTACCAGCGGTTCCACGATGCGGCAGCTCCCGCCGCTACGAAGGATCGTCGACGATGGCGCGAGCGGCTCGGGCCGTATGTGCTCGCGGTCGGCGGTATCGAACCGCGCAAGGGCAGCATCGATCTTCTGGAGGCCTACGCCGCGCTGCGGCAGCAGAATCCCGATCTGGCTTTGGTTTTCGCGGGTGGTGAAACGCTGTTCGACTACCGTGACTATCGGGCCGAGTTCGAGCGTCGGCAAGCCGAACTCGGGGTGGAGCCGGTCGTGCTGGGCCCGGTGGCCGACGACGCCCTGCCCGCCCTGGTCGCCGGGTGCGAGGTCTTCGCATTCCCGTCGACGAAGGAAGGTTTCGGTCTCGCGGCCATGGAGGCGCTGGCCGCAGGTCGTCCGGTGGTCGCCCGCGAACTCCCCATCCTGCGCGAGGTGTTCGGCGACACCGTCACCTATGCCGCCGACCTCGACGCGCTGGCCACGCAGCTACACGCGGCGCGCACCTCCCATCCCGGCCGGCGCGCAGCCGGTGAAGCGCTGGCCAGGTCGCTCACCTGGGACAACGCCGCCCAAGCGCACCTCGAGTTCTATGCGGCGCATCCCTACCCTGTCGGTGGCCGTGGTCTCGATACGGTCCTCGCCTAGCGGCTCGTCCCTACTCGACCACCGAATGGGTGAGTCACTTCCGTCGGCGGTCGATCTCGATACGCCGCTCACTACGGTCGCGGCTACTCGAACCGCTTCCGTCGGTGGTCGAGTAGTCTCGAGCCGCTTCCGTCGGTGGTCGAGTAGTGTCGAGCCGCTTCCGTCGGTGGTCGAGTAGTGTCGAGCCGCTTCCGTCGGTGGTCGAGTAGTCTCGAGCCGCTAGGCGAGAGACGTATCGAGACCACGTGACCTATCTCCGAGAGACCACGTCACCCAACGCCGAGATCACCCCTGCGCCAACAACACCGGCACCAGCTGCTCGGCAGCGGTCCACGCCCCGTGGTGGCCGACCATGTTCACCTCGAGCTCGGGATCGGTCAGGCTGCGGGTGAGGATCGTCGTACCGCGCGCCACCGCCACCAGGTCACCGATCCGTTCGGCCACGGCGTCGGTCACCTCCACCCCGAACCACTCCTCGTCAAGCACCTGCTCACGCGCCACCACATGCGCATCGTCGCCCAGCGCGTCGGTCCAGAACGACTGCACATCGTCGCGGGCGCCCGGCCGGGTGTACACCTGACGCACCCGCATCTCGCCCGCGACGGCCTCCACGCCCTTCAACATCTCGTCGGTGGTGTCGATGTCGAATCTGTTGTCCGCCTGGATCATCCCGTGATCACCGGTGACGACCAGCGTGGCGTCGCGGCCGAGCGCGGCGGCCAGGTCGGCCACCATGCGGTCGGCCACAGCCAACGCCTTGACCCACTGCGGAGATCCGGGTCCGAAGAGGTGGCCGGCGGCGTCGAGGTCGGGCCAGTACGCGTACACGAACCGGTGCCGTGGACTCTGCGGCGCGAGCGCCTCACCCACCCCGGCGAGGATCTCGGCCGGGTTCTGCGCCGGCCGATAGGTGCCCTCCACTCGAAATGCTGCCCGACTGAAACCGGATCCGCGGTAGAGCCCCGGCATCACATAGGTGACCTCGACGCCACGCGCCGCCATCTCCGGCAACAATCCCTCGATGGGTTGGATCTGTTCGGGTACATAGGTTCCCAACGCCGAGCGGCCGTCGGAGCGGTCCAGGGTCCAGCGTAAGGCGTTGAGCAGCTGACGGTTCGGTGCCCTGGTGGCCGCACGGTCGGTGCGAAACGAGTAACCGATCACGCCGTGACTGCCGCACGAAGCCCCGGACATGAGGCTGGTGATGCTGGACGCGGTGGTGGCCGGGAAGCCGGCGCGGATGGTGGTCGAGCGCAGCGACGTGAGGGTCGGCGCCACATCGGCGTGCGCGGTGAGCAGACTGTCACCGAGGCCGTCGATCAGCAGCAGCACCACATCCTTGCTCCCCGGCACCGGTACCGCCGCCGACAGCTGACCGTTCAGCGAGTCGTCAATCGCGGGCAGGACGTCGGCCAGCGTGGCATAGCTGCTCCAGCGCCACGGGTGGAGCTCGTCGATCACTTCATTCACAGACGACACGGTAACCACAGATCCTGTGCACAACGCACGCTCATCACGAATTTCGTCGTCGTCGAGCCCTACGCTGGGGGCCATGTCCGGCTATCAACCCATCGGCACCAACGGGGCTGACCACCTCACTGCCTTCGACGAGCGCACCGTCGATCGCGGCTCCGCCTATGCCGACCAGGGGCGCATCGCCGGTATGAGCTGGTCCGACGACGAACTGGTGCTGTCCGGGTTGTGTCAAGGATCGGGCGGCCACAGCTATCACACCACCATCGAGTTCACCTCCCAGGAGCGCACCCGCCGACTCGACACAACCGAGTGCAGCTGCCCGGTCGGGTTCTTCTGCAAGCACGCGGTCGCGTTGCTGTTGACGGCCTTCGACGAAGAGCGACGGACCGCACACCCACCTACGCCAGTGGCGCCTGCGTCGGTTGCGCACCTGCCGGCGCAGTGGCGGACCACGCTGAGCGCACTTGTCCCGGTCGAGCCGGAGCAGACCGAACCCGACCCGCTAGGCATCCTCGTGGAACTGCCGCCCACCCATCGGTATGCGCCCAATCCGGCGCCCACTCTGCGGCTGGTTCGGCGCGGCACCAGCGGCAAGTGGGTTCGGACCGGCATCAACTGGCGCACGGTGTCGGGCGCCGCATCGGGCGCATTCAGCGCGAGGTCGCCGGCCGGCTATGACCCCGCCCAGCATCGGGCCGTCGTCGCGATCGCGCGTGCCGTCGCCGAGGGCGGGATGAACGTCGACACATTGTCGCTGACGTGGGCGCCCGCCGACATCTGGACGATGCTCGCCGAGGCACAGGCCGCCGGGGTGGCACTGGTCGCGGATCGGTCAACGGGCGCCGACCGGGTCGAGGTATTCGCGGGTGCGCGCATCGCGTTACGCATCACCGCCGTCGACGACGGTGCGTTGGTCTCCCCGTATCTGCAGGTCGACCACGAGCAGTGGGACCAGTCGCCGGTGGGGCTCATCGGTTCTCCGATGCCGCACAGTGCGTTCACCGTCGCTGAAGGTGTGTTGCTGATGGGACCGTTCGAATGCCCCACCCACCGTGGCGCCCTGGACAGTCTGGTTGCTTCCGGTGGTATCACCATTCCCTACGACGACATCGACGAGTTCGCAGCCGAGCTGCTACCCGAACTGTCGGCGCATGTACCGGTCGACATCGTCGACGACGCCATCGCCGCCCCGGTCATCGACGGTCCCACACCCCTGTTGACGGTTCAGGTCGGCGACGAGTCGGCGCTCGTGCATTGGAGCATCCGCTACACGATCAACGGGCGGCCGCGCGACTTCGAGGAGCGGGAGTCGCCGGCGGCCAGCACCTTGCGTGATGTCGATGCCGAAGCGCAGGCCTGGAAGGATGCGCGCGCTGCGCTGGAGCTCGTTGCGATGCGCTGCTCACGGTGGTTGCCGCAGGCCACGCGATGGGTACACAGCGATCTGCGTGGTGCCGCGGGCGTCGACGCCGATCTCGACGCCGTGGTGGCCGAGGACACCGAGACCGCTGTCCAGAAGGCCAGCACCCGGCTGCTTCGGCGAACCTTCACCTACTCAATGCTCGACACGGCCGTCCTGATCGGTGAGCTCATCCCAGAGCTGGGCGACAACATCGCCGTCGAGATCACCGGCAACGCCACCGATTTCCGGCCCGCCGAGAACGAACCGGAGATCGCGATCTCCGAGGAGGAGACCACCGCCGGCAACGACTGGCTGAATCTCGCGATCACCGTCACCGTCGACGGGCACGACGTCCCGCTGGGTGTGGTGATCCGGGCCATCGCCGCGCGCGCCACCCACCTGCTGTTGGCGGATGGCACCTACTTTCCGCTCGACGACCCAGGCCTGCGGCGGCTCGCCGAACTGATGGACGAGGCCCACGAACTCGGCGAGGTCGACAACGGGCACGTGCGCCGCGACACCTATCACGCCAGCCTCTGGGACGAACTGCTCAGCCTCGGTGTGGTCGATGATCAGCTCGCCGAATGGCATGAGCGCGTGCGTAAACTGGCCACCGCCACCCTGCCCGGTCCAGGTGGGCCACCTGCCGGTCTGAACGCCGAGCTGCGCGACTACCAGGCCGACGGCCTCGACTGGCTCCGCTTCCTCTGGCACAACCGGCTCGGTGGCATCCTCGCCGACGACATGGGACTGGGCAAGACGGTGCAGGCGCTCGCGCTGATCGCCGAGGCCTCCGCCGAGGTCCCCACCGGCAGCTTCCTGGTGATCGCGCCGACAAGTGTGGTGGGGAACTGGGTCAGCGAGGCACAGCGTTTCGTGCCCGATCTGCGGGCTGTCGCGGTCACCGCCACCGAAGCCAAGAGCGGAGTGAGCTTTGCCGAACAGGTCGACGGCGCACACATCGTGGTCACCTCGTACACACTGCTGCGCTTGCAGTTCCAGCAGATCAGCCAATTCCAATGGACGGGCGTCATCTTCGACGAGGCGCAGTTCGTCAAGAACCACAACAGCAAAACCCATCAATGTGCACGTCGTCTTGGGGCCGAGATGAAGCTGGCCATCACCGGCACCCCTATGGAGAACAACCTGATGGAGCTGTGGTCGTTGCTGTCGCTGACCGCGCCCGGGTTGTTCCCGTCGCCGAAGGTGTTCGGCGACTATTTCCGCAAACCCATCGAGTCCGGACAGAACCCGGGCCGGCTCGAGCAACTGCGGCAGCGTATCCGGCCGGTCATGTTGCGCCGCACCAAGGATCAGGTGGTCGGCGACCTACCGGCGAAACAGGAGCAGGTGCTCGCCGTGGGGTTGGCCGCCAAACACGACAAGATCTATCAGACTCGCCTCAACCGGGAGCGGCAACGGGTGCTCGGTCTGCTCGGGGATTGGGAGGAGAACCGATTCGCGATCTTCCGGTCGCTGACCATGCTGCGACAGCTGAGCCTGCACGCCGGGCTGGTGGAGGACAAGCATCGCGACGTGGCGTCGGCGAAGATCGACTACCTCGCCGAACAACTGCCCGAGTTGATCGCCGAAGGCCATGCGGCGCTGGTGTTCAGCCAGTTCACCGGGTTCCTCGGGCTGATCCGTGAGCGGCTCGACGACCTCGGCATCGCCTACAGCTACCTCGACGGCTCGATGTCGGCGGCCCAGCGCACGGCCCAGATCGACGCCTTCACCGACGGCACCGCGAAGGTGTTCCTGATCAGCCTCAAGGCCGGCGGTTTCGGCCTCAACCTCACCGAAGCCGACTACTGCTTCGTGTGCGATCCGTGGTGGAACCCGGCCGCCGAGGCCCAGGCCGTCGACCGCGCCCACCGCATCGGGCAGACCCGACCGGTCACCGTCTACCGCCTGGTGTCCAAGGGCACCATCGAGGAGAAAGTGGTGGAGTTGCAGGACCGCAAGCGCGCCCTGTTCGACGCCGTCGTCGACGAGGGCGACCTATTCGGCACCGTCATCAGCGCCGCCGACGTCCGTGCCCTCGTCGGCGACGACGCATCTGTGGGCGACCCTTCGTGACGGACCTCCGCAGGCTCCGGTCCTCCTCAGGTATCGGGGGGTTGCGCCAACCCCGCCCCACCGAACCACCCTGCCGCCACCCGGTATTCAAGCTCCACCAGATGGTGTGCGGGCACATGAATCGCACATTGCGCGACCCGGCTCCGCCGTCGTCCGCGCCGCAGATAGATCAGAACCTGACGATGTCCGGCCGGCAGCGGAAGCTCGATGCGCCCCCACCGTCCCTGCAGCAATTCGTGACCGTCGACCACCACATGAGCACCGCCCAGCGGCGCGGGAAGATGTGCAGCCGCCAGCCGGCATGTGATCGCCACACCCTGATGCAACTGTCGCGGTGCCCGACCGGGCCGACGCACCGGTTGGGACGAGGCGACGTGCGGTCGACGCGCCCACGCGCGGGTGGGGAGCGGTCGTCGACCGAGGTCGGCGGCAGGTCCCGTCGTCGGTGGCGGGGCGTACGGATGGGCGGTCATGTCGCGCAGCACCGTACGGGACCGCTGCGCGGCACCGTGGGAGGCCCGCCGTCACGTCGGTCGCACGAATGATGTCCACCGACGAACTGCCAGCTCCCGACTATGCGGGCCCCAGATCCCCGCGCCACTGCCCGGTGATCTCATCCACCTTCGCCCCGGTGGTCGGTGCGAATCGACTCTCGTCGAAGCGCGGCTCGCCATGCAACGTGAGGTCGTAGTGGGCGAGTTGGTCGCGTACGGGGTCCTTCATCTCGGCGAAGACCAGGGTGATGTCCTGTGCGCGCAGGAAGTCGTCGAGCTCCACGATTTCGTCGACCGCGGTCGCGTCGATCTCGGTGATGGGTTCGGCGGCGATGATGACGGTGTGCAGGTCGCGGTGCGCGCGCATCACTTCAGTGCGCACGTAGTCATCGAAGATCCCGCCGTTGGCGAAGAACAGCGGCGCGTCGAACCGCAGTATCAGTACACCCTCGATGCGTTCGGCACTGGGGTGGCGGCTCACGTCGTGGTATCCGCGGACGCCCGGCACCCGTCCGAGTTCGGTGCGATAGGGCCGCCACGCCTGGTTGATGAACGCCAGGAACGACAGTCCGATGGCCACCAGAATGCCCTGCAGCACGCCGATCAGCGCGACACCGAGGAACGCCGCAACCGACAAGGCCCCCTCGATCCAGTGCATCCGGAACAGCGTCACCACCCCGCGAATGTCGACCAGCGTCAGCGCAGCCGAGATCACCACTGCGGCCAACGCCGACGACGGCAGGTACTCGGTGATATTCGGGGCGGCAAAGATGAATACCACGATCATCAACGCGCCGACCAAAGGCGCCAGCTGTGTTCGGGCACCAGATGATTCGGCCACCGGTGTCCGCGACGACGATGCCGAGATGGCGAAGCCGCTCAGGAAGCCGGTGGCGATGTTGGCGGTACCGATGGCGGCCATCTCCTGACTGCCGTTGACCGTGGTGCCCGCGCGCGCCGCGAAGGTCCGTGACAGCACACTGGTGTCGGCGAACGCGATCAGCGCGATGCCGATGGCCGGCCCGATCAGGTTGATCACGTCGTCGAGGGTGACACCACCGAGCGCGGGGGTGGGCAGACCTCGTGGCATCGCTCCGACCACCGGGATGTCGTCGGACCAGCCGAACACGGCGACCACCACGATCGCACCGATGACGGCCATCAAAACTCCCGGAAAAGCTCTGCGCCACAGCTTGAGCAGCAGGATCACCCCCAGGCAGGACACACCGATCGCGGTCGACAGCCCGTCGACCTCGCCGTCAGCGATGCCGGTGACGAAGTCGACCACTTCTTCCAGCGCCGAGTCGCCCTCGATGGAGAAACCGAGCAGCTTGGGCAGCTGACTCAACAACACCACCAACGCGATGCCGTTGAGATAGCCGATCCGGATCGGTTTGGACAGCAGATCGGTGACGAACCCGACGCGCAACAGCCCGCCGATCACCAGCACGATGCCGACCTCGATGGCCAACACGCCGGCAAGGGCCACGCGTTCTTCGTCGAAGGCGGCCAACGGGATGATGGCGGCGGCGATGATCGGTGCGAGAGAGGAATCCGGGCCCAGCACCAGGATGCGTGATGGACCGACGATCGCGTAGGCGATGAGCGGGATGATGGTGGCGTACAGGCCGGTCACCGGCGGCAGGCCGGCCACCTCGGCGTACCCCATGCCGGCCGGGATCAGCAGGGCGGTGAGCACCACGCCGGCGACGAGATCGCCGCGCAGCCAGGAACGGTCGTACGACTTGAGGGTGGCCAGTCCGGGTAGGTAGCGGTCGAGTCGCGAGGACGCCATGGCAGGCATTATCGCCTACCGCGCACCTGCGGCGGACAACATCGTCAACCAGTGGAGATCAGCGTCACCGACAGCTCCTCCGCGACCCGGAAAGCATCGTCGACGACGCCCATCCCGTTGGTGACCAGTGCGCCCTCATGGATGAGCAGCAGCCGCTCGCCGACGTCCGCCGACGACCCGATCCCGGCGTCGACGGCGACTTGCGTGAACAGGTCGAGCATCCAGTGCTTCTGGCCGATGATGATCGAATACGCGGGATGCTCGGGGTCGCTGATCTCGGCATGAGCGTTGATCATGCTGCAGCCCTTTGGGCTTCGGTCGACAGCCCAGTCCCGGGTGGCGCCGTAGATCACCCGGAGGCGTGTCCCCGGCGCGTCGCCGGCCTGCGCGAGACGTTCATTGACCAGTTCTCGCCACGCGAGGTCCCGCGCCCGTAGGTACTCGACAACGAGTTGCTCCTTGGACCCGAACCGGTCGTACAGGGTGCGTTTGGTGACGCCGGCACGCGAGGCTATCGCCTCGACCCCCACGGCGTGAATGCCCTGTTCATAGAACAGTTCGGAAGCGGCGTCGAGGATCACCCGCGCCTTTGGTGTCCAGTCGACCTCGATACTCACCTTGCACATACTACACCGATCGGTAAAGTCGCGAACATGATGACTTCACCGATCGGTAAAGCTGCTTCGTGGGTGACACCGGCCCTTTCGGTGCTCTTCGTTCTCTGTTGGTCGTCGGGATTCATCGGCGCCAAGCTCGGCGCCGCCGATGCGCAGATGACCACCGTCTTGGCATGGCGGTTTGTGGTGGTCAGCGTACTTCTCGTGGTGGTGGGCGCCCTGGTGCGACGTGGGGCAGCACCACCTCGCCGTGCGGCGCGCGTCTACGGCCATCAGGTCGTCATCGGCGCGCTCTCACTGTTCGGCTACGCCGCAACCGTGTTCTGGGCCATCGGGCTGGGCGTCAGCACCGGGACCACTGCGCTCATCGACGGCGTGCAGCCGCTGGTGGTCGCCGCACTGGCCGGGCCGGTCCTCGGCACCGCCGCGACAGGACGGCAGTGGTGGGGTTTGCTCGTCGGAGCCGCGGGCGTGGTGATCGTGACGTGGACCGATGCGGCGAGTGCGGCCACCGACGCGCCGTGGTGGGCTTATCTGGTGCCGCTCATCGGTATGGGGTGTCTCGTTGCGGCAACCTTTTTGGAGCGGCGAATCGACTCGCCGATGTCGGTGTGGGAGGCGTTCACCGTGCATTGTGTGACATCGGCGGCGTTGTTCGCCGCGTTGGCGATCGCGACCGGCGCCGTGGTTCCGCCGATGCAGTTGGACTTCTGGCTCGCCATCGGGTGGCTGGTGGTGTTCTCGACCTTGGGCGGCTTCGGCCTGTACTGGGTGCTCGTTCGCCGGGTCGGCGTGACATCGACGAACACCCTGATGTTCCTCATGCCGCCGGTGACGGCGGTCTGGGGAGCGGCGATGTACAGCGAACCACTCACGTGGACAACCATCCTCGGGCTGAGCATGGCACTCGGTGCCACCTGGGTGGTCAATCGCGGCGGCCGATGCGGTGGTGAACGGTCGGATGCCGAACCGTCTGACACGGCAGCGCCTTACGACGCCGCCGCGTCGAATGCGTCGATGAGCTCGGCCGATAGCCGCCCGCGTGTCGACACCTCGTAGCCTTTCTCCTGTGCCCACAGCCGGATGGCCCGATTCCGTTGCCGCACCTCGGCGCGTGTGGACACCCTGGTCGGACCATCGGTGGCCGGTACGCGCGCAGCCATCTGGACGTACTCCGCGATACCCATCTCGAACTTGGCGACGTTCGCGGAGCGGAGGTCCAAACGGTAGCGAACCGGCCGACGGCCGGGTAGCTTCACTTCGAACTCGACGCGGTTGAAGTCATCGGGATCGATCGGTTCTCCATCCATGTCGTCGACGATCTCGATGCGTTGTATGCGGACCAATGTGGCGACCGCCTCCCCAGTGTCATACTTGATCGCTGATTCAGGATAGTACACCTCTGCGAGGCGGGAGAGTCCGCTGCCGCGAATACGGATGTCCACAGCGGCGACGGGGCTCGAGTGACATGATGCGAGAGTCCGTCACCCAAGACCCCACCGGGAAGGTGAGAATGCCGCCTCAACTGCACCTGAGCAGCATGCGACCGCGCGACCCGGCCGAACCCGGCCGCTCCGCCAGTCCGCTCGAGTTGTTCTTCGACCTCGTGTTCGTGGTGGCGGTGGCCACCGCTGCTGTGCAACTGCATCATGCGTTGACCGAGAATCACGTGGCCGACGGGCTCGTGTCCTACGCGATCGTGTTCTTCGGGATCTGGTGGGCGTGGATGAACTTCACGTGGTTCGCCACCTCATTCGGTACCGACGACTGGCTCTACCGAGTACTGACGTTCGTGCAGATGGCAGGTGTGTTGGTGCTCGCGGCGGGAATCGAGCCGACCTTCACCGACCGCGATTTCACGCTTCTGGTGGTCGGCTACGTGATCATGCGATTCGCGATGGTGGCCCAGTGGCTACGGGCGTCGCGCACGTCGGTCGAGTTCCGGCGGACCTGCCGGCGTTATGCCGCGGGCATTGCAGTCGTGCAGGTGCTGTGGATTCTCTGGCTCTTCATTCCGGAAGGTCCGGTGGCCTCGGTCGTCTTGGTGTTGTTGATCGCCGGCGAACTCGCCGTGCCCGTCGTCGCCGAACGGGCGGGCAACACGCCGTGGCATCCGCATCACATCACCGAACGCTACGGCCTGTTCACCCTGATCCTGTTGGGCGAGAGCCTGTTGGCCTCAGCCAACGCCATCATCGAGGCGCTACATGGTGAAGAAGAACTCGCACCCCTCATCTCGCTGGCGATCCTCACTTTCATCGTCACTGCTTCGCTGTTCTGGATCTACTTCTGGCCGCCGCACCATCGCGCCATCGGCTCACTTTCGCAGTCGATCCGGTACGGCTATGTGCACTACTTCGTGTTCGCCGCGGCGGGAGCGTTCTCGGCGGGTATCGAGGTGGAGATCGACGTGCTGACCCATCACAGCGAACTCACCGAAACCCAGGCGTCGTTCACCGTCACCGTCCCGATCGCCATCTTCATCCTCGGCATCTGGTGGATAGCGATGCGCGCCAACGCCGATCGCGTCGTCAACACGGTGGTCCCGGTGGGTGCGCTGCTGGTGCTGTTCGACCCGTTCATCCCGGTACCGGTGACCCTGACCGCGGTGCTACTGATCGCCATCGTCGTCGTGCTGGTGCTGCACCCACCGGTAGGCGAGCGCAATTCGGAACGAGCAGAACAACACTGACGACAAACAAATCACCGCAGAGGCGGTCGCGGTGGTAGAAGCTGAACAGGAGCCCGCGTGCGGCGATTCAATAAGTCCACGATGACCGGAGTGGTCGGGGCGATGGTGATGGCCGCCGTCGCCTGTGGCTCGGATGGTTCCGAACCACCGGCCGGCGGCCAGCACAGCGCAGTCGCGACCTCGGGTGCCGATGCGGGTGAGGTGACCGTCACCCGCATCGAGTACCCCACCGTCGACGATGCCGACACCGAACAGAACTGGGCCGACCTCTACCTGCCCGCCAATGCGCAGGAACCCGACACCGTCCCGCTGGTCGTGCTGATCCACGGCGGTTCCTGGCAGAGCCACTTGGGTGCGGATCTGTTCGACCCGTTGGCTCGCGACCTCGCGGCGCGGGGGATGGCGGTCTACAACGTCGAGTATCGGCGCGTCGGATCCGGTGGCGGGTGGCCGACCACCTTCCGCGACATCGCCAGTGCCCTCGATCATGTGGTCGACGTGGACAAGCGTTACCCGCAACTGACCACCGACGATGAGCTCGTCGTCGGGCACAGTGCGGGTGCGCAGTTGGCGGTGTGGGGCGGAACCCGACACAAACTGGAGAACGACGAAGTCGGTTCCCGTCCGGAGTTCCGGCCCACCCGAGTCGTGTCGTTGGCCGGTCCCCTGGACATGCGCTACGCCGCGACACACGGTGATGACCGCATCGTAACCGTGCTCGGCGGCACTCCCGGCGAGGTGCCCGACAGGTACACCTCGGTGGACCCGATTCAGAACATCGATCCGGACACGCCGGTGATCGCGATGCACGGCTCCGCCGACACCGTTGTGGCCCCGGTCAATTCGCGCCGCTATGTCGAAGCCGTGGAGCGCGAGGACGGGACCGCCTCGCTGGTCCTGCTCTCCGACATCGACCACGCGGCGATCGTCTCATCGGATGCGCCGTCCTACGAGCGGGTGCTCGATGTCATCAGCGCGACCTCGGAGGCGTCGCTGGACGAGCTGACCGAGGAATAGCTGCCATGCAGCGGCTGCGGTCCATCGTCAGGGGAGCCGAGTCCTGAGCAAAGACCTCGGATGTCCTGTCAGCAATCTCCCAGCCGGACCCGATGTGCTGACCAGGTTCGGGGCGCATCGTTGTTCCTGTCAGAGATGCGCCGGCGTGAGGCCGGACCGAACAGGAAGGGCAACGATGCCGACTCCCGCCAAGAACACCAACATCGCCCCGCAGCGCCGCCGTCGTCGGGTTCGCCAGTTCGACAAGCGCCTGCGCCGTTGGATTTGGGTGTGGAAGTAAACCCCGACCCGCCACACCCAGCTGCCACGACCCCGGTGCCCACTCTCCCTGGCGCCGGGGTCGTGGTGTGTTGCATGCCGACTCGGTCAGTGAAGGCTGCCGCGGCGATCGTGCATAGTGAGGCACGGTTCGACGACTCGAGCGGGGTTGCGGCGGGGCGAACACCAGGTCTATATGTGGCTCAGACCGTCTCGGCGTCAGCGCGCCAGGTGACGGTCACCGGGACGGTGTCGTCCCACGGTTGGCGGGTCACCAGGTCGGCTACGTTGACGTAGCCACGTTCGAGTTCACCGATCGCCGGGTCCACGAGCCGATACTGCTGGGTCTGCCGGTGGATGGGCTGCCCGTCGAGCAGCACGACACGTACCTCGCCCGGCTCGAACCGGCAGCGGCTGTGTAGCGCGGCGATGAGCTGCTCGTTGCACATGTGGCCGTCGCCGAAATTCCACCCCATCGCCGTCGAGCAGATGCGTTCGCCGTCGGTCAGCACATACGCCGACTCGTCGTGGGGCGCCATGGCGCGATGGGCGAGCGTGAACAATGCCCGGCCGTGACTGTTGAAGGAGCGGAACGCATATCCCATGTACAGCGGGATCTGCGCCGCCTCGGGGGAGCCATAGAACCGCTCGAGCTGCGCGGCCGGCATCGAGGCGATGGCGACGATGCCGTTCTCGATCTTCGCCGACGCCGACGGCTTCATGCACCACAGGCTGGTGTCCCAGTTGCCGGCGTAATAGCGCATGCCGGGCAGGAACGACACGGTGCGTGGCGAGAGGTTACCGAGGACCACAGTGCCCGCCGACACCGCGAACAACACGATCGGCCAGGGGGATTGGAGGTCGGTGAGGCCGATGTCGGCGTGGCCGACGAACAGCGCCAGCACGCCGAACATCATGAAGACGTTCCATTCCAGCGGCACCCCCATCGGAATCGAGGACAGGATGCCGAAATGGAAGATCAGCATGACGGTGGCTGCCACCGCGGTGATCCAGCCGCCGTGGGAGAAGAACAGCGCGATCGGGACCAGACCCTCGACGGCGGTGGAGAAGTGGGCGATCCAGCGGGAGCGTCGTCCGGGGCGCAGGTCGTCGGGGAAGTTCTCGAAGAACTTGCGTTTGATCGCCGGCGACCGCCAGATCGGGTTGTTCGACATCATCGTCGAGATCACGAACGGGAAGTGCTTGTTCAGTTTCGACGTGGCCGCGCCCAGCCAGATGCACAGGAAGATCAGTTTCGCGCCGATGATCATGTCCGCGCCGGCGAACAGGAACGTCACCGTGAGGGCCGCGTACACCTCGCCGCGGGCCGCGAGGAAGACGGTCTTGTCCCGCAGGCCGAGGACCGCGAGCAGTATCAGGATCGTCCAGATCTGCCACACCGGCAGAACGCCGGCGGTGGTGTCGAGCGCGGGGATCGGTCCGGTACCGGAACCGAACAATGCCACCAGCAGCATCAGCAGAAAGGCGCCGTAGAGCACCGCGTCGAGCGGTCGGCGGGTGTCGCCGCGGGTGAGCGGGATGCGTGCCGGCCACGGTGGCTGCCGGATGGTGCCCGGTCGCAGCCAGTAGAGGACCGATCCCATCGGCGGGAAGAACCGGTTGTTCAGCGGCCCGAATCCGCAGCCGAGGCCGATGACCTCGAACAGCATCGTGTACAGCACGACCTTCTGGAAGACGATCGGCTCGTTGTACCAGGCGGTGACATCAAAGAACCCGTCGATACCCGGGGTCGCGACGACGATGATCCATCCGACCAGGACGTAAGCCACGATCTTGCCGACATAGAACAGGTGCAACGCCACCGGTGTCCCGAACCCGACCTCGGCCCAGTGTTTCGCCATCGGGCGGATCTTCTCCGCCCGCGTCCCCTGACTCCACGTCGGGAAGTCGATCTCAGGGGTGTTCTGCTTCAGGAATCCCATCGTTGGCAAGCTAGCAAAGCAAGCAGTTGCTTGGTAGCGCTATGCGGATGTCGTGGCTCAGAGCGGCAGGCACGTGTCTCAACCCGCCCTGTCCTGGGTATCCGGTCACCATGACCACTCCGAGTCCGTACCGCCGTCAACTCCTCGCGACGTATCTGCGCATGCACCTCGTCGGCGCGGGCGCCGGCATTCGATTGGCCGAACTGCTGGCCGGTGATCCCTGGACCGACGGCCGGCTCGACCACCTACCGGACGAACTCGCCGACGAGGCCACCTTCGCTCGGGGTTGGGCGGCGTCGGTGAGTGGTTTGTCCGAGTCGTGGGTACCGCCGACGTTCGCTCTCACCGCCGGGGTGCGCCGCGTCGTGGCCCCGTTGCGCCCCACCCGCGGGCGGTTTCGGCGCGTCCTCGCGCTTGAGGCGATGCGGTCACTGGTACTGGCGAAGAAGGCGATGTGGGAACTCGGCATCGCCCTCGGCGACGACGTCGTCGATCTGGGCACCGTTGAGCAGCTACGGATCTATGACGAGGACGCGAAACGTCAGGCGCGGACCCTGCAGGAGCTGCACCAGCGGGCATCGTCGGAGGTATTCACCTGACCGACGGCGCAGCGTGCCGCAGTGAGTCTTAGACCGCCACTACGCTCGATGCCGGATCTGAGGGAGCGTGATGATGAAACGACGGGCGATGGCGGTGGCGGTGATGCTGGTCGGCGCGGCGGCCTTGAGCGGGTGTGGCGACTCCGACGACGACGTGGGTGTCGCCACCGTGACCAGCACGCTGGTTGTCACCCCCAGCACTGCGGCGAGTAGCCAAGCCGCCGGATCACCGGGCAACACCAACTGTGTCGAGGACGGCATGGACCCGGCCACCTGGAACACCGCCGCCGACACCGCACCGCCGCTCGCCCCGGTCACCGACGGCGGAGTCACCGACGTGACCCCCAGCGCCGGAGACTGTTTCGACACCATCGTCATCCGTACCGACACCGACTCCGACGTCGGCTTCAACGTCCGCTACGTACCGCAGGTCACCGAGGACGGATCGGGTCGACCCGTCCCGCTCCGCGGTGACGCGTTCCTGCAGGTCTCGGTGTCCGCGCCGGTGCTGGACCCACAACTGACCGACACCTTCGACTTCACGGCCGACGATCAGTACCGCACACTGCGCGAGATCGCTTTCGCCACCTCCTTCGAAGGTGTCACCACGCTGGGCGTCGGGGTTGACCACACCACCCCGTTCGCCGTCGAATCCCGTCGCGCCGACGACGGCACCACCGACATCGTCATGTACCTGGCGCATTGACCGACATCGGCGGGTGACAATCCTCAGCGCGACGCCAGCAGCGGGGTGTGCAGATCGTAGTAGGAGATGTCGCCCATCAACCGCATCTCCTCTTCGAACAGCGGCCGCAGATCGTCGGGCATCTCCATCTTCTCGCCCTCGCGGGCCGCGGCCTCGGAGGTGAAGTAGATGGCCTCCACATACGAGTCACTGCCGTCGCCACACAGCAGTCCGCCGATGATGTCCGGGCGACCCTCGTGCACCCGGTCGGACACTTCGCCCATCAGCTCGCGCATGCGGCCGACGTCGCTGGAGTGGCCTTCCATGATCTGGACGAAGCCGGCGTCGTCGGAACCGCCCTGCATCCACTCGGTGACATCCGTGCAGTCCATGAACGTGACCGGGCCGTCGAAGCACTGCTCGGTCTCGGCCCACCAGGTGCCCTGTTCGGGACGTTCGCTGTTGCGTTTCGCGGCCTCTTGGGATTCGAACCGAGCCAGCGCCACGAAGGTGCCGTCGTCGGTGATGCCGGCGGTGGTGCCGAGGTAGCCGGTCGCGCCCGGCTTCAGTTCGGTGTCCCATCGGTCGAGGCAGCGTTGCAGCCCGTCGGCATCGGATACTTTTCCTTGGAAGAGTTGAATGAACATGATTGCCTCCGTGCGGATTTCCGCAGTGAGATCATCTGGTGGTGGCCGACCCGTCGCAGGTCCCGTCGCACACCGACGGCCCATGGCCGCAGCCACTCCACCGATAATCGTGCTCTCCCGCACGGGACGGCGCAAGGGTGTCCGAGGACTTGCGCAGGGCGTCGCAACATCTGGTCCCTGAGGAGCCCGGAGCTTGCGGAGGGCGTCACGAAGGGTCACCCCCCCACACCACAAAAACGTAGCGTGGAGGCACCGATTCTGGACGGAGACCATGACCGACCCCGACGACCCGGACCCCGACGACCCGGACCGTGGCAGACCATTGGACCCCACCAGTCGTGAGAGCGTTCTCGTCATCACGCTCGCGCTGGCCGGGCTGATGATGACGCTGGCGACGTCGACGCTGCCGGTAATCGCCGACGTACCGCGCAGCGGGGTCTTCGCAGTGGTGGACGGCGCGGCAGATACCGCCGGCTATCTGGCGATGGCCGCGATTGCGGCGCGACCGCCCGTGCGCTGGGAGCTGGTGCGCCGCGTCGGTTGGGCGATGATTGCCGTGGCCGTGCTCGGTGGGGTGTGGGCGGCTGCGGCCGGTTCCGGCGCAGACTTCCTGCTCGCGATGTCGGGGTTGATGGCGGCGGTGGTGATCGTGGTCAGCCACCTCGTCGCGAGTCGCTGACCGTGCTCATCGGGTGGCGTCGATGACCGCGTCCGCCGCGTCGAGGAACTCGCCGAATCGGGTCATCCCGCCCGCCCGCGCACGATCGACATCTCCGCTGACGGCGAGTTCGCTCGCGGCGACGTCGGCCGACTCGGTGGCACCGGTCATCAGGATCTCAGGAGCCTGGAACAACACCGCGGACCCGGTGTCGACGACGGCGAGCGCCGCCTGCTGCGCGGGGGTCGTCGGCACGGCGATCTGTGGTGGATTCGGCACGATCGGTGCCGTGAGGGCGTCGAGCACACGCGCCCGGCCGGTGTCGACGCGTGCTCCCACTGCCGCCGAATCTGCGCCCGACCACGCGACGTCGGCCACGTCGAGTATCTCCACCACCGCCACCTCGAGGGCGTTCTGTGCGCGAGGCAACACCAGGTTAAGGTCGTTGTCGATGATCCCGCTCATCGCCGAGCGGGCCGGTGCGGTGACCGTCGCCGCCGCGATACCCGTTGCGCGCTCGAGGGAATGGCCGTTCGAGCGGGCCGAGTCGTACACACCTGGAGCCTGCACCAGCGCCCGCGGGACGTCGACGACGAAGTCGACGAGATGCGGACAGATCAGCGAGCAGTAGGTGAGTTGATTGTCGGCGAAGGCCACGATCAGCGACCCGGGCGGGGGAGCGGGTCTGATCGGCGCGGGCGTCGCAGCCGCAGGCTCGGCAGGCAGTGCGAGGAATCCGGCCGCCGACAGCACAGCCATCAGTAACGTGCGAGCAGTGGCGGACCACACCGTCGGGAACTCCTGGCCGGACGACAGATGCCCCGAGTGTGCGACGCCGATGCTGAAACCGCGCTGAAATACCCGGGTCAGGTATTCGGCGGCACGTCCGCGGACGCGGTCTTGCGCAGTGCGAAGAGCTTGCGGATGGTCGCGAACGCGATGATGGCGAGGATGATGTCGACCAGGATGAACAGCATCGCGCCGAGACCAATGTCGTCGCCGATCGTGTTGGTGAACAGCCCGAAGTCCCACAGGCCGTGCAGGACCATCGCGAAGATCAGCGTCCCCGACACGCGCCGTGCGAGGTAGAAGAAGTACCCGGCGATGGCGGTCGTCAGCACCTGCGGGATGGCGCCGACGCCTTCGGAGAAGAGGTTGGTGGCGTGCGCCAACCCGAACAGCACCGACGTCCACAGCGCAACCATGGGCTCGCTGTAACCGGCGTCGCGGAAGCTCACCACACCGATGCCGCGGAAGATGCCCTCTTCGCTGAACCCGACGGCCAGGGTGCCGAGCAGCAGCAGGATGGTGAAGGTGAGACCCTTGTCGGCCAACCGCGAGTAGGCGGTTCCGGCGACGATCGCGAACAGCATCACCGCCGGAAACAGCCACACCCACCGGGGTAGGCGGTTCTCCTCGACGAACACCGGCCGCCACCAGCGCAGCACTCCGACCGCGATCAGCACGATCAGACAGCCCAGGCCGGTGGTCACCCACAATCCGCGGGTGATCTCGGAGACGGTTTCGAAGTTGCCGTACTCGGCGCCGTCCGGGGTGGTCAGCAGCGGCACCGTCTGGATGATCGCCAGATATCCGATGGCCAGCACGATGAAGCCCCATATGGGGAGTCGTCGTCTGCCCTGAATCGGCTCAGCGGTCATCGGCGGCGCTCCGATCGTCGTTGCGGTGTGCGTTGAACGTACCGGTGCCCGCAACGTTCAGTGCACTCAGGACCGTCGACAGTCGGCGGGCTACTGCCGACCACCCAACAACGCTGATGTGCCATCGATCGCGACCACGGTGCCACCACCGCCGGACGCCTCGGAGGTACCCAAACACACCGCCGGCACCGGTGACGTCGGATGGGCTCTATCCGGGGGCCGACAGCACCGTCCGAGTCCTCGACATCGTAGGTGCCGTCGACGCAGACACCAGGCACCGATGCACCGTCGTCTGAGGTGGCGCCCACTGAGTCCAGTGCACCGAGCAGATTCGGAGTCAGTGACGCCTGCGCCGGGATGGAGGAACGCCACAGGGTCGGTGGATTTCCTTGGTCGACTGGCGATGGCTCAGTTGTGGAGTACACTCATTATTGAGTCCACTCATTATCTCTTGGAGGTTCGAGCCATGACGACCCTGTCGCCCCAATCCGGTGGCCGCAGAGCGCGCAACATGCGTGACAAGCAGGACCGGATCTTTCGTGCCGCTGCCGAACTCTTCGCGGAGCGTGGATTCGAGGACGTCTCGACCGGCCAGGTATCCGAGCGGGCCGATGTCGCGATCGGGACCGTCTTCCGGTACGCGTCGTCGAAGGGTGAGCTCCTGCTCATGGTGCTCAACGACATGCTTCGGACCGCGCTCGAGGCCGGCGCGGAGCGTGGCGCCGTCGAGAGCGAGACCGCGGAAGCAGTCACTCAGATGGTGCTGCCGATTGTCGAGTACGCGCACCGCCATCCGACGAATGGGCTCGCCTACCAGCGTGAACTGCTGTTCGGGAGTTCCGACGACATGTATCGCGCCGAGGGTTTGGATCTCATTCTGCGACTGCAGGATCGGATTGCTCGACGGATGATCGACGACGCCCGGCAGCGGGGCCTGAGCCCGGATCCGCAGCTCGCCGCGCTCGCGGCGAACATGGTATTCGGGGTCACCCACCTCGCAATCGCCCGCCCCTCTACGCGGACGCACACCGACCGCGATCCGATCGAGGACATCCGGGCGCAGGCCGGTGTTGCGGTGGAGGGATTCTTCGCCCGTCTGACATTTGAGGATCGCTGACATCTCACTACACAGAGAAGGAAGAACAGATGCGTTACACCAGTGGCAATTACGAGGCGTTCGTTCGGCCGCGCAGGCCGGCCGGAGTCGATGAGAAGACCGCGTGGTTCGTCGGTGCAGGATTGTCGTCGCTGTCGGGGGCGGCATTCCTCATCCGCGATGCACAGATGCCAGGAGACAGGATCACCATCGTGGAGCGCTTGCCACTTCCCGGCGGTGCGCTCGACGGCATAAAGCATCCCGAGAAGGGTTTCGTGATTCGCGGTGGTCGCGAGATGGAAAACCACTTCGAATGTCTGTGGGATCTCTTCCGTTCGATTCCCTCGCTCGAGGTCGAGGACGCGAGCGTGCTCGACGAGTTCTATCGCCTCAATCGCGACGACCCCAACTACTCGCTGCAACGTGCGACCGTGGACCGCGGGAAAGACGCACACACCGATGGACTTTTCGCGCTGTCCGACAAGGCGCAGAAGGACATCGTCAAGGTCTTCCTCGCCACCCGGGAAGAGATGGAGAACAAGCGGATCGACGAGGTCTTCTCCGACGAATTCCTTGCCAGCAACTTCTGGCTGTACTGGCGCACGATGTTCGCCTTCGAGGAATGGCATTCGGCGCTGGAGATGAAGCTCTACCTGCACCGGTTCATCCATCACATCGGCGGTCTCCCCGACTTCTCCGCGCTGAAGTTCACCAAGTACAACCAGTACGAATCGCTGGTGCTGCCGCTGTACACGTGGTTGCTCGATCAAGGCGTCCAGTTCCGTTTCGACACCGAGGTCACCGACGTCGATTTCGACATCCGCTCCGGCCGCAAGCAGGCGTCGTACCTCCACTGGATCGACGAGAATGGCACCGAGGGTGGCACCAGCCTCAGCGAGAACGATCTGTTGTTCATGACGATCGGGTCGCTGACCGAGAACTCGTTCAACGGAGATCACCATCATCCGGCCGAGCTCGACGAAGGCCCTGCTCCCGCGTGGGATCTGTGGCGGCGTATCGCCGCGAAGGACGATTCATTCGGTCGCCCCGATGTTTTCGGTGGCCATATCCCGCAGACGAAGTGGGAATCGGCGACAGTCACCACCGTCGACCCCCGCATACCGGGCTACATCGAGAAGATCTGCAAGCGAGACCCTTTCAGCGGCAAGGTCGTCACCGGTGGGATCGTGACCGCCAAGGACTCACAGTGGCTTTTGAGTTGGACGGTGAACCGCCAGCCGCATTTCAAGGCACAGAAAGCCGAGGAGATCGTCGTATGGGTGTACGCGCTCTTCGTCGATACCCCTGGGGACTACGTGAAGAAGCCGATGCAGAACTGCACGGGCGAGGAGATCACGCAGGAGTGGCTCTACCACCTCGGCGTCCCTGTCGAGGACATCGCCGAACTGGCCGCCACCGGCGCCAAGACGGTTCCCGTGATGATGCCTTACGTCACTTCATTCTTCATGCCCAGGCAGGCCGGGGATCGACCCGACGTGGTGCCGGAGGGGGCAGTCAACTTCGCCTTCATCGGCCAGTTCGCCGAATCGAAGGAACGTGATTGCATCTTCACCACCGAGTATTCGGTGCGCACACCGATGGAGGCCGTCTACACCCTTCTCGACGTCGAGCGGGGCGTGCCCGAGGTGTTCAACTCGACCTACGACATCCGCAGCCTCCTCGCGGCGACCAGTCGTGTTCGCGATGGTCAAGAGATCCGCCTCCCCGGACCCGAGTTCCTCCGAAAGCGACTGCTGGCCAAGCTCGACCGAACCGAGATCGGCGAGTTGCTCAGCGACAGTGATCTGATCTGACATCGAAGGACCACACCATTGATCTTGCTGTCACCCGAACCGATGACGTTCGGCGCCAAGTATCGTAGGCTGTTGCTCGCCGTGGTGCTCCTGGGCGGGCTCACCCAGTTCGCCCTGGGTACGTTTTATCTGGCAGTCGGCCATTCGCCGTCGCCGCGCGAGATGCCCATCGGCATCGTCGGGTCAGACCAGCAAACGGCACAGCTGACGGCAAGTCTGGAGTCCGACGGATCGTTCGATGTCACCGGGTATCCGACACTCGATGCACTGACGGACGCCGTGGAGAAGCGGACCGAGGCGGGCGGCTTAGAGGTGACCCCGGACGGCGTCGTCGCCGTCACGGCCGGGGCGGGCGGAGCGCTGCCCGCCACGGCCGTGAAAGCAGTTGCCGCCGAAGTCAATGAACAGAACGGGATGTCGCAGACCCTGCCGGTCGATGTGGTCGAACTCTCCGACGAGGACATCAACGGATCGTCACTGGGCTACATCCTCCAGGTGATCTCGCTCGGTGGCAGCATCGCCTCGCTCGGGCTGGGACGATTGATGCCGCGTGTGCCGCAATCGTTGCGCCGGGGCGTCGGTCATGTGGCCGCGCTCGTCGCCTACGCGGTGGTTTCGGCTGCCATCGTCCTGCTGTTCTCGTCGTTCTTCGGCGTCGGCGGCTCGTCGGATACCACGAAGCTCTTCTGGACATACACGCTCGTCTCCCTGGCGATCACCGGGTCCACCGCAGGATTCGTCACGCTGTTCGGGCCGGTGGGATCGCTGTCTGGTGCGTTCTATTTCCTTGTCGGCGCAACGATTTCCGGCGCGTCCATCCCGTGGGACTTCCTCCCGAGATTCTGGGCGGTGCTCGGCGAGTGGCTCCCAACCGGAGGAGGCGCTGAGCTCATCAGAAACTCCCTCTACTTCCCACAGGCCGGCAACGGTTTCGCATTGCTCTGCCTCGGTCTCTACGCAGGGGCCGGCACACTCGTCGTTCTGGTTTGGAACATACTCGGCAACAGAAGTTCTCGTCGCTCCGTCATCGACGTGGACCCCATACACCCGATCAGACACAACCACCATCACACGCAAGGAGAACCATCATGACGATCGAGAATCTGACCGTTCTGGGCACCGGGGTGCTCGGCTCACAGATCGCCTACCAGGCAGCGTACGCTGGCTTCCACGTCACGGCGTGGGACATCAGCGACGACGCCGTCACCGCGGCCGGCACGCGATTCCAGCAGTTGGCCGACACCTACGAAAGTGATGTGGAGGGCGCGACTTACGCAAACAAAGCTCGTCACACGGCCACGTCGATCACGCTCACGACCGACCTCACAACCGCGCTCGCCGAGGCGGATCTCGTCATCGAGGCGGTGCCCGAGGATCCCTCCATCAAGCGGGACACATGGACGCGGGTCGGAGGATCGGCCCCCGAGCACACGATCTTCGCGACGAACTCGTCGACGCTGTTGCCCAGCTCGCTCAAGGATTTCACCGGCCGACCGGAGAAGTTCCTCGCCATTCATTTCGCCAATCACATCTGGGCACAGAACACTGCCGAGATCATGGGCACCAGCGACACCGATCATGCGGTGTTCCAGACCGCTGTGGACTTCGCCGAACGCATGGGCATGGTGCCGGTGGAACTCAAGAAGGAGAAGGCGGGTTACGTCCTGAACTCGCTGCTGGTGCCGCTTCTCGACGCCGCCGCGGAACTTCTTGTCGGTGGGTATGCTGACATCGAGACTGTCGACAAGACCTGGCGGATCGGTACGGGCGCGCCACTCGGCCCGTTCCAGATCTTCGACATCGTGGGTCTCACGACCGCCCGCAACATCGCTGCGGCATCAGAGAGTCCGATCCAGCAGCAGTTCGCCGATTACCTGAAAACCAACTACATCGACAAAGGAAAGCTCGGAACATCCACCGGCGAAGGCTTTTACACGTACACGTAGTAGTGACCTCACGCCGCGATATCGAACACAGAGCTTCCGTATCGAACGTTGCTATCGGGACTGCGAGCGCTTCTTTCTTCCGCGAACACCGTCCACCTGACCGGATCGGGGAATGCGGACCGATCTCGACAAGGTGAGTGTCGCCATTGCATTGATCTCCGCCTTCGACGGACCAAAAGCGTTGCATGACACGCTGACCGAGGGCGGTACCGAGCTGTTCGCGTCGGGTGCGGAAGCTCTCGGTGCGATGATGGTTGCCGGGGCCTGGCTCAGCCGATGCCGATTGTCTTCCGTCGCGTCGATGGAGCGGTAGACGTGGATGGTGCTCCGATTCACCGCACTCGCTGGGACGGCACATCCCCGTCCCCGCGCAACACCACCACCCGCAACGCCGCGCGCAACTGTTCGGTGGTTGCCCGCCACGCCTGCTCCTCGTGTCGGCAGGCCGCCGCTTCGTCGGCGTCGCCCGCGAGGTCGGCCTCGGCCGCCGACTTCATCCACTCCAGGTACTGCTCCTGGCTGGTGCGGATGTAGTCGAGGATGGCCGACTGGTCATGGCGGCAGATCGTCGCGACCTCGTGCGGGTCGAGGGTGGAGCCGTCCTCGTCGAGCACGATCAACGTCTGTAGCGGATCGGGCAGCGCCTCGTCGTGCGCGGCGGCGCCGGAGCCGGCCAGTGCGCTGATGATGCCGGGCGCGGTCTCGGCGGTGAACTGCAACCAGTGCCCGACGGCTGCAGTGAGGTTCTCCCGGTGGAATGCGGTCATCGGGACCGATGAGAACGCCATCAGCGATCCCTGGTGCAGGACCAGCGTGATACCCGGCCAGCGCACCGATTCGGTGGCGATGAACTCCGCGGCGATCGCCGTGTCGGGCACCTCGTCGACCAGCGTCGCGACGAACTCGATGGTCGGCTCCTCGGTGAGTACCCGCAGCCACGACGCGAGCGACCCGGTGGGCAGCGGGATGTCGCCGTCGTCGTCGACGGTGATGCGGCGGCCGGCGATGTCCTGCAGCGCGGACACGATCAACCGCAGCAGGTGCTCGCGCGACACCGGGTGTGCGCCGACGGCGATGGACGCTTCGCGGATCATGGGAAGGTCCTGTTCGAGGAAGGACGGGTGCACGACCTCCCAGTTCTCGCGCAGCGCGTCGACGGCGACCTGCGCCAACCGGTCGACGTGGCGGCGGCTGACCTCGACGATCAGCCGTCCGTCGCGCAGCAGCCGCCACCCGGCTGCCGTCAGCGCGTCGAGCTGCTCGGCGTGGACGTCCGGTGCGGGGTGCAGGTCGGCGACATGCGCGGTGCAGCGGATGCGGTGCGCGCGGGTGACGGTGAACGTCAGGGTGCCTCGCGGGCCGTCGGGGGACTGCTGGACCTGCACCATATGATGCTCGTCGTCGGCGCGCAGCTGTGCGGCCCGGTCGGCCAGGTCGATGCGGAACGCACGCCAGGCGTCATCGACAGATGCGTCGAAATCGAAGTCGCGCATGGCATCTCCTCTCGTCAGGCGTGCGACGTGACCGGTGCGGCGGCAGTGGTGGGCCGCTCGCGGGACGGTGTCGCGGTGCTTCTCGGTGTCTGAACCATAGGGGAGGTATCCGACAGGATGACGCGATCGTCTCGGTGGGATACGCCCTCGGAACGCGGGCTTGATTCCGGTGGCGGTGTCATTGTTGCATCGCGCAACGATGGGTGTCGCGTTACATCCGCAGGTCAGGTGAACCGTCGCCGCGGCGAGGTCGATGGAATCGCTGTCGAGGCCACGGCGTTAAACACAGCACAAACAGGCTCTGAACAGGGGGGATCAACGTGGATCGACACCCAACAGGGCCGAACCGAGGTGACCATGACCACGCAGACCGCGCGCGGGCCGGCCAACGCTGCCGACCTGCTGCTACCCAACGACGATGCGTTCTACGACGTCCCGGCCGACCTGGACCGTATGCGGCCCGGCGACCTGATCCGGTCACGCCAAGTGGAGCTCAAGGACTACTGGGCGTCGCATCACCGTAGCCAGGCGTGGCAGTTGCTGTACCGCTCGACCGACCTGCACGGCGGCGCCGGTGTGGCGGCGACCACCGTGGTGCTGCCGCGCAAGCCCGCGCCCGCCGGCCGGTTCATGCTGCTGTCGTTCCAGTGCGCCATCGACGCGGTCTCGAGCCAATGCTTTCCGTCGTATGCACTGCGCAAGGGTGCCGACTCGGTCCGAACCATCGCGCCGTTCGAATTCCTGGTGGTGCGTCGTGCACTGGCCAAGGGCTGGGCGGTCTCCATCCCAGACCACGAGGGCATGGTCGGTGCGTGGGGCGCGCCCCGTGAACCCGGCTACCGCACCCTCGACGGCATCCGCGCCGCCCTGGCATTCCCGCATCACGAACTGCCCGCCGACACTCCTGTCGGTCTCTGGGGCTACTCGGGTGGTGGGATGGCGACGTCGTGGGCAGCGGAGGTTGCACCGGACTACGCGCCCGAGCTCAACCTGATCGGCGCGGTGCTCGGGTCCCCGGTCGGTGACATGGCCTCGGCGCTGATGCGGCTCAACGGTGGCCTGCACGCCGGGCTGCCGGTGATGGCGATCGCCGGCCTGCGCCGCGTCTATCCGCAGCTGGAACGGGCGATCGGCGAGCATGCCACTGAGAAGGGGCGACGGCACCTCGACGAGATCGCCCGGCTGCCGGTGCTCGATGCCGTGCGGCAGTTCCGCCACCACGACATCGACGACTACCTCGACATCCCGCTCGCCGACCTGCTCGCCCAACCCGACATCGTCGAGATGATGGACGACCTCCAGCTCGGCACCCACGCCCCGACGATCCCGCTGCTGGTGGTGCAGGCGGTGCACGACGAGGTGATCGCCGTCGACGACATCGACGGTCAGGTCGCCCGCTACCGCGAGCAGGGCGCCACGGTCACCTACGTCCGCGACCAGCTCAGCGAGCACTACTCGCTGCTGCCGCTGTCGGGGCCGATGGCGGTGGGGTGGTTGGCGGATCGTCTCGAGGGGCGGTCGGCGAGCGATCGGACCGTGAGTGCTGTTGCCGGACAGCGTCGTCCGCGGTGGACGATGAAGTTGACCGGACGGGGACGGTCGGTGGAGCCGACCCCGCACAACGATGGGGAACAACCTGCTGCGTAGCGGGTATGGCCCACCGACACCCATTCGCGGTGGCCGCGTCGAGCACGACGCAGCGAGCCGGCGAGCGCGTATGCTCATATGCATGGCTGACAATACAAAAGGCTGCGACAACCCCGACTGCACCTGCGGGCCCGACTGCCAGTGTGGCGAGAACTGCACCTGCGGGAAAAAGTAGCGACTAGGAGTTCGCCGCGCGAAACCGCCCCGGGCTGTGCCCGGTGAGGCGGCGAAATGTGCGGCTGAAATGCGACACGTCGAGGTATCCGACGGCTGCCGCAACATCGGCGACCGACAGGTCGGTCGTCAGGAGAAGATTCTTGGCTCGCTCGACACGAGCTTGATGCAGCAGGCCGGTTGGCGTGTGTCCAGTGGCACTCACCAGTTTCTGCATGTTGCGCAACGACATCCCGGCCGCAGCCGCAACGTCGGGCAGGCTGAGGTACGGGTCGTGCAGCCCATCGGAGATGATCTGGGCGATCCGCGCCAGATCCCGTTCCCGCTGCGTCAACGCGGGGCCAATGGAGGTCGTCTCACTCAGCGCTGCGGCGAGCATGTCGACCGTGGCCGACCCGAACGAAGCTCTCGTCGACTGCGACATGGACTCGTCGCTGCCGGCCAGGTCTGCCAGCAGACGTCCCAGAACAGCAGGCGCCCCCAAGGGTTCATATGTTCGCGCAACCGCGTGGCCGGCAAGTCGTGCCGGCAGCCGAGATTCCATCAGCGACGTCGGAATACGCACCGCCACTTGATGAAACGGAACAAGTGAATGAAATACAAAGGGTCGGTTGAGGTTCACCATCGCGAACGCGCCGCGCCCTAGTTCTGCCGTCCGATCGCATTGGGTGACCTCCACCGCGCCGTCGGTCACCATCAGCAGCAGGTAGCCATCCTCTCCGCTGTCGCGGATCATGGCCGGTGACCGGACGACGGTCTGGACGTCGGACCGGATCGCGCTCACGTGGAGCCGACCAAACGCGCGCCCGCCCCACTCGGCGTCGTAGCGCTCGGTGGGTTTGTCCCAGGTCACGTCCATCTCGCCGTAGAGCTGGCCGATCGTGCGCGCCCATTCGGCTCGCCCTTCGGTTGAATCGAGATCACCGGTTCGTAGCTCGACGACATCGTCGGTGTCGGCCGTGCGCAATCCGCCATGTGACTGTTCGTTCTCAGCCATTCCGCGCCACACCTCCGCCTCTTAGTGTTCTACGTCACAGGGACGTGGCTCGGCCAACATACACCGAAACGTCACGGCCCCGCGAGTGGCTGTCATTTCGGCACCCACGCAACAGATTCGACCGATGACCCGGCCGATCGGGCACATCGTCGGTCCGTACCAGGAGGTTTGTTCCGTGACATCTGCACCCGCAACCGTGAACCCGGCAGCAACCGCATCCGAGGAGAACGACGTCCGCCCCATGACCGGCGCAGAGTATCTGGAATCGCTGCGGGACGGCCGGGAGATCTACTTTCGCGGAGAACGCGTCGATGATGTGACCACGCATCCGGCATTCCGGAATTCGGCGCGGTCGATCGCCCGGATGTATGACGCTATGCATCAGCCTGACGCGAACGGTGTGCTGGCGGTACCCACCGACACCGGAAACGGTGGCTTCACCCATCCGTTCTTCAAGACGGCGCACTCGGCGGATGATCTGGTCGCTGCGCGCGATGCGATCGTCACCTGGCAGCGAGAGGTGTACGGCTGGATGGGCCGCTCACCCGACTACAAGGCATCCTTCCTGGGCACTTTGGGGGCCAATGCCGACTTCTACGGCGAGTACAAGCAGAACGCGCTGGACTGGTACAAGAAGTCGCAGGAACGGATGCTCTATCTCAATCACGCGATCGTCAACCCGCCGATCGACCGCGACAAGCCCGCCGACGAGACCGCCGACGTCTGCGTGCACGTGGTCGACGAAACCGATGCGGGCCTGATCGTCTCCGGTGCGAAGGTGGTGGCCACGGGTTCGGCCATCACCAACGCCAACTTCATCGCGCACTACGGACTGCCGTTGCGCAAGAAGGAATACGGCCTGATCTTCACCATCCCGATGGACTCGAAGGGCCTCAAACTGCTGTGCCGTACCTCGTATGAGATGAACGCCGCGGTGATGGGAACACCCTTCGACTATCCGCTCTCGAGCCGGTTCGACGAGAACGACGCCATCATGGTGCTCGACCGGGTGTTGGTGCCGTGGGAGAACGTCTTCGCCTACGACGTCGACACCTCCAACAACTTCGTGATGCGATCCGGCTTCCTGAACCGCTTCATGTTCCACGGCTGCGCCCGTCTCGCGGTGAAACTGGACTTCATCGCCGGCTGCGTGATGAAGGGCGTGGAGATGACCGGCTCCGCCGGGTTCCGCGGTGTGCAGATGCAGATCGGCGAGATCCTGAACTGGCGCGACATGTTCTGGGGACTGTCGGATGCGATGGCCAAGTCGCCCGACGAGTGGGTCAACGGTGCGGTGCAGCCGAATCTCAACTACGGCCTGGCGTACCGGACTTTCATGGGTGTCGGTTATCCGCGGGTCAAGGAGATCATCCAGCAGGTGCTCGGCAGCGGTCTGATCTATCTCAACTCCCACGCCGACGATTGGGGCAACCCCGACATCGAGCCCTACCTCAACCAGTACGTTCGCGGCTCCAACGGCATCGCCGCCATCGACCGCGTGCAGTTACTCAAACTGCTGTGGGACGCTGTCGGCTCTGAGTTCGGGGGACGCCACGAACTGTACGAACGCAACTACGGCGGCGACCACGAAGCCGTTCGCTTCCAGACTCTGTTCGCTTACCAGGGCACCGGGCAGGATCTGGCGCTCAAGGGCTTCGCCGAACAGTGCATGTCGGAGTACAACGTCGACGGCTGGACCCGTCCGGACCTGATCAACAACGACGACCTCGCCATCGTCCGGCGCTGAGAGGGCTGCCATGAGCACTATTACCGACCACACCCTCGAGCTGGACCCGACACCGCTGCGGATGCGGAAAGCGCTCGGACGGTTCGCCAGCGGGGTCACCATCGTCACCACTGCCGAAGGGCCGGGCGAAGAGTCCGTGCACGGCATGACCGCCAACGCATTCACCTCGGTCTCGCTGGACCCGCCGCTGGTGCTCGTGTCGATCGCCAACCGGGCGAGGATGAACGACAAGATCACCGAGACCGGCCGCTACGGTGTGTCGATCCTCGCCGGCGATCAGGAACCGCTGTCGCTGCATTTCGCCGGTGCCGCGCATGAACCCGACTTGGTGAGATTCACCTGGCGAAAAGGGGTTCCGCTATTGGATGGGGCGTTGGTGCACCTGTCGTGTACGGTCATCGACTCGCATCCGGCGGGCGACCACACGCTGCATGTCGGTCAGGTGGAGGAACTCTGGTACGACAACGGACGGCCGCTGCTGTTCTACACCGGCAGCTTCCGCGCCCTGGATTTGCAGGGTACCTCCGACGGCTGGGGGTTCTAGGACATGGCCGCGTTGCAAACCGTCCAGAAGATCGGCCCGGTCCTCGACCTGTTCACCGTGCAGCGGCCGGAGTGGGGGGTCACCGAGGTCGCCGGTGAACTCGGGCTGCCGCGATCGAGCGCTCATGCCTTGCTGGCGTCACTCGTCGACATCGGCTTACTGCAGTGCAGATCGCGCGGTCGTTACCGGATCGGCTGGCGGGTGGTAGAACTCAATCAGACTCTGCAGGGCACCGTCGACGTGAAGACCTGCGCGGCACCGATTCTGCAGGCCCTGTCGGAGGAGTACGGCGAGACCACACATCTGGCGATCATGGAGCGCTACCGCGTCATGTACGTCGACAAGGTGCTGGGCAACCACGTCATCAATGTGAACGGCGCACGAGTCGGCGCCCACCTGGACGCGCACTGCAGCGCCGTCGGCAAGGTGCTGCTGGCGCACTGTCACACCGCCGAGATCGAACGCAACATCATTGACAAGCCGCTGCGCCGATTCACGTCGTCGACCATCACCGACCCGGCCCACCTGCAGCGCGAGTTGGGGGCGGTGCTGCGCAACGGCTGTGCCTACGACTCCGGAGAAGCTGTCGCCGAGGTGCATTGCGTCGCTGCGCCCATCCGCGATGAGATGGGCGTGGTGGTCGCCGCCATCAGCATGACCGCGCCCGAGACCAGGTTCAAAGCCGGCCACCACGAGTATCGGCGGGCCGTCATCGCTGCAGCCGGTGCCATCTCGAAGTCGCTCGTGGCCGCCGTCGACAAGCCGTTCGGCCAGGACCGTGACGACCCCAGCCTGCGCGCCGTCGCCGGCTGACCCTTCCACAGAAAGCAGATCCGATGACCGTTGATGTGCAGTGGGCGGCCGACGCCCTGCTGACGGCCTACCGCACCCGCCAACCGATCTCACCGATCGCCGCACGCTTCGCCGACGCCCCGCTGTCGACGGCCTACGAGATCGCACTCGCCCAGGTCGAGTCGTGGGTAAAGGACGGCGACGTGGTGAAAGGGCACAAGGTCGGGCTTGCCTCCCGCGCCATCCAGCGCCAGATGAATGTCGACCAACCCGACTTCGGCCACCTCACCGCGGGAATGTTCCACCTTGAACACCAGCCGATTCCCGCGGACACATTCATCCAACCGCGCATCGAACCCGAAGTGGCGTTCGTACTGGCCAAGCCGCTGCGCGGACCCGGCGTTACCGTCGCGGAAGCTGCGGCGGCCGTGGACTTCTGCCTGCCCGCGCTGGAGATCGTCGACTCCCGCATCCAGGATTGGCAGATCGGCATCTTCGACACCGTCGCCGACAACGCCTCCTCCGGTGGCGTGGTACTCGGCAGCCGCCCGGTCCGGCTCGCCGATGTCGACCTACGGCTGGCCGGCTGCACCCTGCACGTCAATGGCGAGCTCATCGCCACCGGCGCCGGCGGGGCTGTGCTGGGTTCACCCCTCAACGCTCTGGTGTGGCTCGCCAACACCGTCGGTCCGCTCGGCGTGACACTCGAACCCGGACACGTCGTCCTGCCCGGATCGATGACCAAGGCCGTGCCGATCGCCCCGGGTGATGCGGTGGTCGCCGACATCGCCGGCGTCGGCAGCGTCACCGCAGTTCTCGCAGGAAAGGAAGACCGATGACCACGGAGACCGCCACAGAGTGGAGTGCGGCCCGCGTTGCCGACATCCTGCTGACCGCCGAACGCACCCGCACCGCCCGCACGTCCATCCAGGCCGAATGGCCTGATCTCGATCTGGACATCGCCTACACCGCACAGGATGTGGCATTGGCCGACCGGTTGTCGCGGGGTGAGGTGATCACCGGCGTCAAACTCGGCCTCACCTCACGCGCCAAGCAGCGGCAGATGGGTGTCGATGTGCCGTCGGTGGCATGGCTGACCGACGCGATGGTGCTGCCTGCCGGTCTGCCGGTGCCGCGTGCCCAGCTCATTCATCCACGGGCCGAACCCGAGATCGCCTTCGTGCTCAAACGACCACTGAAGGGACCGGGTGTGACGGCCGCGCAGGCGCTTGCCGCGGTCGACACGGTCGTCGGCGCCATCGAGATCATCGACAGCCGCTACTCCGGCTTCAAGTTCACCCTCGCCGATGCCGTCGCCGACAACAACTCGTCGGGTGTGTACGTGACCGGACCCGTGCCACATAGACCCGCCGACCTGGACCTCGGCCTGGAGGCATGTCTCCTGGAAGTCGACGGTCACGTCATCGACAGTGCCACCGGCGCAGCGGTTCTGGGCCACCCGGCGGAGGCGCTTGCGTTCGCCGCGAACACCATGGGCGCTCGTGGCCACACGCTCGAGGCCGGCTGGACGGTACTCACCGGCGGCATGACCGATGCGGTGGCCGTGCCCGAAGGCGCGCGGGTGGCCGCCCACTTCACCTCGCTGGGCTCGATCACGATTGCGGGAGGGTGACATGCCGTTCATCGATGTGACGCTGGCACAAGGGCGTTCCGACGAGCAGATCCGCGCGCTCATCCACGAGCTGACCGCGGCTGCCCAACGAGCCGTCGGTGCGCCGGCGGCCAACATCCGCGTGGTGGTCCGGGAAGTGCCACCGACGCACTTTGCCGCCGGCGACGTGACGATCGCGGAGCGGGCCGCGACGTCGGCGAATGATGCCCCGTCGAACAGTCAGGACCCGGCGGTGCGGTAGCGGCCCGGGCTGGTCCCGAAGTGTTTGCTGAACGCCCGGCTGAAGTGCGAGACGTCGCGGAAGCCGAGCTGTTCGGCAATGTCGGCGACGGGCAGGTCGGTCTGCAACAGCAGCGACCGCGCTCGGTCGAAACGCCGCGCGTACAACCAGGTTCGTGGGGTGGTGCCGGCGGCGCTGAACAGCTTGTGGATATACCGCACCGACATACCGACCTCGCCCGCAACATCGGTGAGCCGGTGATCGGGATTGCTGATCTCTCGCACCATCACCTGCTGCACCACGCGCAGGTCGGCATCATGTGCGCGTTCGATGAGTGTTGCCGCCGGAACTCGTGTATTCACCGCTGCGGCAACCACGTCGAGGACTGCCGACGTCACCGCGGTCAGGTCGCCGGCGGTGAAGTCGTCGTCGTGTGAAGCGAGGTCCACCAACAGATTCGACGCCACCCGATCAATGCCTTTCTCAGCCGAGAATCGTTGGCCGAGTGAGTTGTCCAGTCGGTTCTCGGCAACCTGAGGGGCGAGCAGATCACGGCCCAGCCGTACCACGATCTGCTCGAAAGTGGTCTCGCCACGCACCACGAACGGCTGTGCGGAATCCACGAAACCGAACGCACCTTCACACAGCACACCGCTTCGCCCGGACTGCGCAATCGTCGCGGTCCCTTGAGTGATGAGACATAGCAACAGATCATCACCGGGATCGGACTCGATCATCGACGGCGTGCGGACCACCGTGTGCGGGTCGGCGCGCACCACACTCACCGAGATACTGCCCACCGGTCGCGCGACGATGTCCGCGGCAAAACCGTCGCTACCCGAGGGCCAGTCGACAGCCATCTCGCAGTAGGTGGAATCCAACGTCTGCGACCACAGCGCGCGCTGCTCGGTACTCGTCAGATCGCGGGTACTCAACGCCACGGTCGCCGGTTCAGGGTCCGTGCGCTCGCGGTCAACGAACGGTGCACTATCGGTCATTCTCTCTCCTCCGATCTGACCATAGTGTTCCAGATCACAGGGTTCATCAAGCCCGGTCGCCGTCATCACCGGATCGTCCGCCGGTCGATTCCGATGTCGATTCCGCATATCCGAACGGAGAAACCCATGACCACTGCGCAATCTCTGACTCCCGCATGGATCGAAGACATCACCATCGAACAGCTGGAGAACGATCCACACCAGGTGTACGAGCGGCTGCGGGCCGAGGCGCCCATCGCATACGTCCCGCAGTTGGGTCTGCACATCGTGTCCACCCGCGAACTGTGCATGGAGATCGCCAAGGACTCGGAGAACTGGCCCGCAGTGATCTCACCGGCCGGCGGGCGCACCTTCGGGGAGGGCGCCATCCTCAACACCAACGGTCCGGAGCATCAGAACCTGCGCGGCATGGTGGAGCCACACCTGCAGCCCGCCGCGGTGGACGGTTACATCGACGACCTGGTGCGCCCGTTCGCCCGGGAACGGCTGGCGGCCATCGAAGACAACGGCACCGCCGACATCGTCGCGGAGTACTTCGAACCGGTCAGTGTCCGGTCCCTGGGCGATCTACTCGGGCTCAACGACGTCAGCACCGACAAACTGCGCGAATGGTTCCACAAGCTCAGCGTCTCGTTCACCAACGCCGACATGACCGCCGACGGCGAGTTCGCCAACCCGGACGGCTTCATCCCCGGTGACGAGGCGAAGGCCGAGATCATCGCGCACCTCGATCCGAAGATCGATCACTGGATCGAGAATCCGGATCACACCGCGATTTCGCACTGGCTGCATGATGGGATGCCCGACGGTCAGACCCGCGACCGGTCGGTGATCTACCCGAACCTGTACGTGTTCCTGCTCGGCGCGATGCAGGAACCGGGCCACGCCATGGGCACCACCCTCGCCGGACTGTTCAGTCGGCCCGAACAGCTCGAACGTGTCATCGACGATCCGACGCTGATCCCGCGCGCGGTGGGGGAGGGTATGCGGTGGGTCGCACCGATCTGGTCGGCGGCCGTGAAGGTCGCCACCGATGAGGTCACCGTCGGCGGCGTGACGCTGCCCGCCGGGTCGCTGGTGATGCTGTCCTACGGGTCGGCCAACAACGACGAGCACGCCTACGACGCGCCCACCCGCTACGACCTGGACCGCACAGTGATCCCCAACATGACCTTCGGCGGCGGCGTACACGCCTGCGCCGGCACTTACTTCGCCAGCGCCGTGGTGCGCATCGCGCTAGAGGAACTGTTCGAGACGATCCCGAACATCGAACTCGATCCCGACCACGAGGTCAGCTTCTGGGGCTGGGGCTTCCGCGGCCCCAAGGAACTGCACGTCACCTGGGAGGTGTGAGCGATGACCATCACCATGCCCGCCGGCCCGCCGCACCGAGAGGCGACCATGAGCACGCACCGAGTGGAGATCAAGGGATCGGCCGACGCGTTCGACGTCGCCGACGGGCAACCCATTCTCGACGCCGCCCTGCGCGCCGGCGCGTGGATTCCGCATTCGTGCACGCAGGGTACCTGCGGTACCTGCAAGCTCAAGGTGCTGTGCGGATCGGTCGATCATCGCGAGTCGCCCGAGTACACGCTGACCGGCGCCGAACGCGCCGACGACCTCGCCCTGGCCTGCATGGCGACCCCGCAGTCCGATCTTGTCGTCGAGCCGACCGGTGCCGTCGACGACGGAGTGCCGCACCATCCGCTGCGCGACTACCTCGGCGAGGTCGTCGAGCTGTCAGATGTCGCGGCGAACACCCGCCGTCTCGTCGTCGACCTCGACGAGGACATGGCGTTCAACGCCGGCCAGTACTGCGAGCTGATCGTGCCCGGGCACGGCGTCGGCAGACAGTACTCGATGGCCAATCCGCCCGGTGAGCAGCGGCGACTCGAGTTCCACGTGAAACGAACACCGGGTGGGCTGGCCACCGACGGTTGGATCTTCGACTCGCTCGCGGTGGGCGACCGCATCGACCTCCGCGGTCCGCTGGGCCAGTTCAACCTGGTCCACCAGCAAGCCGAACCGGCCATCCTCATCGGCGGTGGAACCGGCCTCGCGCCGCTCAAATCCATTGTGCGACACGCTCTTGACCGCGAACTGGTGCCGGAGATGTACCTCTACCACGGTGGTCGCGGCCGTGCGGACCTGTACGACGTCGAGTTCTTCACCGACCTCGCCGCGCAGCACGAGCACTTCCATTACCGCCCGGCGCTCAGCGACGAGTCATGGGACGGCGCGACCGGCCTGGTCACCGACGTCGTGGTCGGCGACTTCCGCAGCTGTAAAGGCATGAGCGCCTACCTGTGCGGTCCGCCCGCCATGATCGACGCCGCGGTGAAGTCGCTCAAACGTCGCCGTATGGCGCCGCGGCTGATCTTCCGCGAGGAGTTCACCCCCGCCGCATCCGTCGCGACACCCTGACACCCACCCGAGAGGCACACCGATGTATCAGCTCACTGTCATCTACAACCAGCCCACCGACCCGGTGGCCTTCGACGAGCACTACGAGACCAAGCATGTGCGCCTGGTTAAAGCCATCCCCGGTGTCGAGCGGTTCTCGATGGGCCGGTGCGAATCACTCGACGGCAACCTGCCGGCCGCCTACGCGATTGCGACACTCACCTTCACATCGAAGGACGCGTGCGCCCAGGCGCTCGGCTCCGACGCCGGGCAGGCCGCTGCCGGTGACGTCCCCAACTTCGCCTCCGGCGGTGCCACGATGTACTTCGTCGACGAAACCACCACCGGCCCCTGACCGCCGATCGATCTCGATACGCGACTCACTCCGTTCGCCGCTACTCGATCAGCAGGAGAGACGCTCCAACTGCTGGTCGAGTAGTTCGAGGCGCCCCCGACTGCTGGTCGAGTAGTTCGTGGCGCTAGCCGAGAGCGTATCGAGACCAGTGCCGCCCACAGTGGATCTCGATACGCGACTCACTCCGTTCGCCGCTACTCGATCAGCAGGGGTTGGTAGGTCCTGCAAACTGCTGGTCGAGGAGTTCCAAACTGCTGGTCGAGTAGTTCGAGGCGCTAGCCGAGAACGTATCGAGACCAGTGCTACGGCCAGCGATCGACCTCATCCCCGACGCCCCTTCTTCGACAGCATCGGAAGGTCGTCGAGCCTGCCTTCGATCAACGCGAGCCGCTTCGCCCGTGACCAGTTCTGAATGCGCTTCTCCAGCGCGAACGCAACATCGATCGATTCGCACTCGTGGTAGTACGCCAACCGCACAGGCAACCGAGCAGACGTGTACACCGATCCTCGACCCGAGTTATGTTGCGCTAGTCGTAGTTCGAGATTCCGCGTGCTCCCGACGTAGAAGCTGCCATCGGCACATTCAAGGATGTAGACGAACGCCCCCATACGTCGACTATGCAGCCTGGAGCCATCGGTGCCGGATACTCATCCACAGGTGGTACTGGTCTCGATACGTCTCCTCGCTGCGCTCGTCGACTACTCGACCAGCAGGGAGCTGCCCCGAGCAGTTCGAGGCGTTCGATGCAAGGCCGGGCCCACTGCTGGTCGAGTAGCCGTCGAGCCGCTAGGCGAGATGGCGTATCGAGACCAGCGCCCACTCACCGAGGTCTCGATACGCGACTCACTTCGTTTCGCTGCTACTCGACCACCAGTTGGTGCGACTACCTACGCGCTGCGATCTCCGCCGCCCGCAACGCGCTTGCCGGGGTCCCGCCGATCGACCAGTTCTCGGGCGCGACTTCGACGATCTGTCCGCGCACCTGCTTCCGCTCGACCCCGAGTACGTCGACCACCACATCGGTGAGCGCGCTCGCCAGCTCCTGACGTTGCTCCACCGTCCGCCCGGCCAACACGATGGCGGTGAAGTAGGGCGACACCGCAGCGCCCTCGTCGACGAGTCGCCCGCCGACCGCGACAGCTGTCGGCTCATAGTGCACGACGAAGACGCGGACACGGTCGATCGGCGAATCCAGCACACGCGCATAGGTTTCGCTGGCTGCTAGGGCAAGGCGACGCTCCTCGTCGGCGCTGAAGGTGTTGCGGGGCAAATGAAAGTGGGCGACAGGCATGTCAGGTCCTTGGGGTCAGAGGAGTGAGTGGCGTACGCCGCCGTCGGCTGCGAGGGTGGCACTGTGCAGGACGGCGGCTTCCGGTGCGAGCAGCGTTTCCACCAGCCAAGCGATCTCGTCAAGGGTGGGCAGCCGACCCAGCGAGGTCTTGGCGCGGTAGTCGGCCCACACGTCGTCGACGCTGCGCCTGGATTCGGCGGCTTGCGTCTCCACCAGTGATCGTAGCCGTGGTGTATCGATAGGTCCGGGTGCGATGGTATGGGTGACAACGCCTTTCGGACCGTATAGCTTGCTGATCTGACGCATCAAGTTGAACAGCGCGGCGTTTGCGGTACCGGGTCCGGCGTCGAGCGGCCCCGGTTCTGCCCCCAGCGACCCGGCGATTGCCACGAAACTCGACCCATCCCGCACGTGATCACGCACCGCATGCAGCAAACGCACGGTGCCGGCCACCTTGATGTTCGCGGCCAACGCCAGCGCCGACGGTTCGATCGAATCGGCCGACCCGCGGACCGGCAGGCCTGCGGCGAACAGCGCCAACCGAACCGGCCCGTCGAGACTCGAGCGGATGGTGTCGACGGCGTCGTCGGAGCCGATGTCGGCCACGCACGGCACGATCCGGTCGCTCGACGTCGCCAGCTTCTCCAGTTCGTCGGCGCTGCGCGCGACCGCCACAACTCGATAACCAGTGCGTGCGAGGCGTTCGGTGATCACCGAGCCCAACGCGCCGGTCGCGCCGACGACCACGCACGTCTCCGTTGACGGCATCTTCATGCCCATCACTTCCGCAGCCGGATGGTGACGGCACGCGGTTCGGTGAAGAACTCCCGCGAGTACTGCCCACCTTCGCGGCCCAGCCCGCTGATGCCTTCACCGCCGAACGGCAGGCGAAGGTCGCGCTCGAAGAAGGTGTTGATCCAGACGGTGCCGGCCTTCCACCGAGCCGCCAGCCGGTGGGCGCGATTGAGGTTCTCGGTGAACAGGATTCCGGCGAGTCCGTAGGGGGAGTCGTTGGTGATGCGCAGTGCCTCCTCCTCGGTGTCGAAACCGATCACCGTCTCCACCGGACCGAAGATCTCTTCGCGCGCTGTGCGGGAGGTGTTGTCGAGCCCGGTGATGATGGTCGGCGGATAGTAGAAGCCGTTCGCATACGCGTCACCGGTGAGCCGTTCGCCGCCGGTGATCACCTTGCCGCCTTCCTCCTGGGCGAGTTCGACGTAGCCGTGCACCTTCTCCAGGTGGCGTTGCTCGATGAGTGGGCCCATGAACGACGACGCCTCCTTCGGGTCGCCGACCACCAGCTTGCGGGCCTCCTCGGTGAACCGCTCCAGGAACTCCTCGCGGATCGAGTTCTGCACCAGTAGCCGGGTACCCGACAGGCACACCTGTCCGTTGCCGCCGAAGATGGCCCGCAGTGACATCGGCACCGCGACATCGAGATCGGCGTCGTCGAAGACGATGTTGGCGGACTTGCCGCCCATCTCCGCCGACACCGGGGTGTGGTTGGCGGCGGCGGCCTGCAGGATCTTCACGCCGGTCGCGCTCGACCCGGTGAAAGTGATGCGATCGACCCGCGGGTCCGACGTGAGCGGTCCGGCGACGGCCTCGCCACCGAAGCCGTGCACCACATTCAGCACCCCGGGCGGTAGTCCCGCCTCGAGGGCGATCTCGGCGAACCGATTGGCGGTCAGCGGTGTCTGCGGGGCCGGTTTGAGGACCACGGTGTTGCCGAACGCCAACGCGGGCGCGATCTTCCAGGTGGCCAGCAGCAGTGGCGCATTCCACGGACTGATCGCCGACACCACTCCGGCAGGCGGGTACAGCACATAGGACAGCAGATCACCGTCGGGGTAGGCCTCATTGGCCGCCATCGACACGTAGTCGGCGAAGAAACGCAGGTTGTGCGCCACACGAGGGATCTCGGCATGCAGCGACTGGGTGATCGTCTTGCCGCCGTCGCGGGTTTCGAGCATCGCAAGTTCCTCGCGGTGCGCGTCGACCGCATCGGCCACCTGATGCAGGATCTTGGCCCGCTCCTTGGGTGCCATCTGCGACCATCCGCCCTCGTCGAAGGTGCGGCGGGCGACGGTGATCGCCTCGGCGCCATCGTCGGCGGTGCCGCGGGCGATCGTGCCGAGTAGGGTGCCGTCGTGCGGGTCGTGGGTCTCGAAGGTCGCGCCATCCGAGGCCGGTCTCCAGTCGCCACCGATCAGGTGCTTGACGTTGATCGGGCTCGTCGGTGATGTGGTCATACCGCTGCCACCTCCGGGGTCTCGTAGGTGCGTCCGGCCAGTTCGGAGGCGACGTCGATGATCATGTCCTCCTGGCCGCCGATGACGCCGCGCCGTCCGAGTTCGAGCAGGATGTCGCGGGTGGGAAGGCCGAACTTCTTGGCCGCGCGTTTGGTGGGGTGGAAGAACGTGGAGTACACCCCGGCATAGCCGAGGACCAGCGCGGTTTCGTCGACGATCTGCGGTTCTGTCATCAACGGCGCGACGACGTGCTCGGCGGTGTCGATGAGACCGAACAGGTCGACGTTCGTGCGCCATCCAGCTCGTTCGAACGCGGCGGCCAGCACCTCGGTCTGCGCGTTGCCCGCGCTCGCGCCGAGACCGCGCAGCGACCCGTCGATGTAGGTGGCGCCGTTCTCCGCAGCGGTCAAGGCATTCGCGATCCCGACGCCGAGGTTGTTGTGGGCGTGGAAGCCGATGTGTGCGTTGATCGCGCTTCGCAAGGCGGCGACCCGTGCACCGGCCTGCTGCGGCACCATCGCGCCGGCGGAGTCGACCACGTAGACGACGTCGGCGCCATAGGAATCCAGCTTGGCGGCCTGCTCGGCCAGCGGCTCGGGCTCGAGTTTGTGACTCATCATCAGAAAGCACATGACGGTGAGGCCCTTGCTCTTCGCCCACTCGACTGGCTGCTGGGCGCAGTCGGCTTCGGTGCAGTGCACCGCAACCCGCACGGTGCGGATGCCGGCGTCGATGGCGCCCTGAAGTTCGGTGAGGGTGGCGATGCCGGGCACGTACAGGGCGGCGATGTCGGCGTGTTCGACGGCGCCGACCGCGGCGCGGATGTACTCGGGGTCGGTGGCTGCGGCCTGGCCATACTGGATGGACGACGCGCCCAGTCCGATGCCGTGCGCCACCTCGATGGTCGGCACACCGGCCCGGTCGAGTCCGGCGGCGATGGCGGCGACGTTGTCGGTGGTGAACTGGTGTGACACGCTGGACATGCCGTCACGCAGCGTGGTGTCGACCAGGGTCACCGCCTGGGTCGAATCGGCGTTGGTGGTCACTGTGCTGCTCCTGTCACGAGATTCTGTTGGGCCATCACATCGGCCACCCGGGTGGCCGCAGCGGTGATGATGTCGAGGTTGCCGGCGTAGGTGGGCAGGAAGTCGCCGGCGCCGACGACCTCGAGCATGACCGTCACCAGATCGCCCTCGACGTCGACGAGCTTGAGCGAGTAGCCGGGTACGTACCGTTGCACCTCTCCGACCATGTCGATCACCGCGCGCTCGATGGCGGCGGCATCGGGGTTGCGGACGCGGGCGTAGACGGTGTCACGCATGTTCATCGGCGGTTCGGCGGGATTGATCACCGAGATCGCCTTGGCGCGGTCGGCGCCGGCCACCTGCGCCAGTGCGCGGCCGGTCTTCTCGCTGAACTCACTCAGATTCTGCCGAGTGCCGGGGCCGGCGCTCTTGGACGCGATCGCCGCCACGATCTCCCCATAGGACGCGTCGGCGACCTCGTTGATCGCGTACAGGATCGGGATGGTCGCCTGGCCGGCGCAGCTCACCATATTCACATTCGGCGCCTGCAGGTGCTCGGAAAGATTCACCGCGGGAACCACATACGGACCCACCGAGGCCGGTGTCAGATCGATTGCGACGATCCCGGCTTCGGCATACCGCGGCGCCGCGGCGGAATGGATCTTCGCCGACGTCGCCTCGAACACGAGATCTGGCAGCTCGGACTGTGCGAGCAGCCACTCGATCCCATCGGCTGAGCTGTCCAGTCCGGCAGCCCGTGCCCGCGCAAGCCCTTCGCTGTCAGGGTCGATACCCACCATCGCCACCGGGTCCACGTGCTCGGACCGCAGCAGTTTGTACATCAGATCGGTGCCGATGTTTCCCGACCCGACGATCGCGGCCGTCAACCGACTCATCTTGGTTCTCCTTCACTCGCTGTCGCGTTGGCTCGACCGTACGAAGATGCGCTGTGCCGGAGGGGCGTCGACCGGACTGCCCGAATTCCGGCATCGGATGTGCCGACGGTGTTCGGCCATCCCGAATGGCCGTGACCCGGGTCACAGGAGCGCGGCATGCTCGGGTCATCCACCGATGGAGCGGCCCCAGGGAACCCCCGGTGCCGGACGATTCACCACAGGAGTACCGATGAGCGAGAACACAGACCGATTCGAGATCGCCCACCTCGCGCGGGTCGAACTGTTCAGCCCGAAGCCACAGGAGACCGAGGACTTCTTCACCCGGTTCCTCGGCATGTATGTCACGCAGCGCGAGGGGCAGTCGGTGTACCTGCGCGGCTACGAGGACCCCTACCAGTGGAGCCTGAAGATCACCGAATCCGATCAGGCCGGCATGGGACACGCCGCGCTACGCACCAGCTCCCCCGAGGCACTGGAACGTCGGGTGAAGTCCCTCAAGGACGGCAACGTCGACGGCAGGTGGTCGGAGGATCAGTTCGGCTTCGGGAAGACCTTCGAGTATCACTCCGCCGACGGCCACAACCTGTCACTGGTGTGGGAGGCCGAGAAGTATGTGGCGCCTGAGGAACTGCGGAGCAAGATCCTGTCGCGCCCGTCGAAGAAGCCGCTGTCGGGTATCCCGGTCAAGCGCATCGACCACCTGAATCTGATGGCGTCGAATGTGACCTCGGTCAAGAACGAGTTCGAACGCCACCTCGGTTTCCGCACCACCGAACGCGTCGTCGATGGCGACGAGGAGATCGGCGCCTGGATGAGCTCCAACATCCTGGGCCACGAGGTCGCCTGTATGCGTGACATGACCGGCGGGCGAGGCAAACTGCATCACGTCGCCTTCTACTACGGGACCGGTCAGCACAACATGGATGCTGCAGAGATGTTCCGCGACTACGACGTCCAGATCGAAGCCGGCCCCGACGTACACGGCATCACCCAGGGCCAGTTCCTTTACGTCTTCGAGCCCGGCGGCAACCGGATCGAACTGTTCGGCGAGGCCGGCTACCTGCACCTCGACCCCGACGCGCAGACCAAGACATGGCAGATGTCCGACATCGACACCGGCCTCGCCATCGGCGGCGCCAAGCTGCCGTGGGAAACCTACTTCACCTACGGCACCCCGAGCCCGCTGTCGCTGGATCAGCACATCGAACAGTTCGCGCACTTCGGGCCGGGCGCCGAGCCGGCCGCAGTCGCCGAAGCGGTCGAGGAGACCCCGATCGAGATCGACCACTCGCGGGCCGTCGCGGGGGCGCCGGCCTGACGGAACGTCTCTCGCGCGTCTAGCGTGCGCTCGCGCGCGAAGCTTCACGCGCGCAAGAACGACCGGCGCGCGAAGTCCTCCGCCGATGGTGGTGCATCCTTACGGCACCGCCATCGGCGCCAGACTGTTCCCCTGCGGGATCGTCGCGCAGTTACTGCGGGTCGGCACCCCGTTGAACCGTTCGGTCAGATACGGCAGGGCCTGCGCCTCGAACACCGGGAACGCTTGCCCGTGGGTGTGCCCGTCGTACTGGGCGTAGGTGACATCGACTCCGCGGGTGCAGTATTCGTGTGCCAGGCCCACCACGTCGCCGGTGACCATGATGGTGTCGCCGATGGCGTCGCTGTTTCCGACGGCCAGGAACAGCGGCGAGCGCGGGGTACCGGCAGTGCCCATGATGTTGTCGTTGACTGCGCGGACCACCTCGGGCACGTCGAGCAGCCCGGAGTAGGGCGGTTTCACCATGTCGGCGCTGGTGAGTCCGGGATAGTTGCCGGCGAATTCGACGATGCACTCATCGCTGACCTGCTGGGAGGTCTGCTTGCCGCGGGTGGAGAGGAAGGAGTCGACGTCGAGGTCGTAGGTGCGTTGGTAGGCGACCACGAGAGCGGGGATCACCCCGGCCCACTGATCACTGCCGTCGATGTAGGGCAGATTGTGGGACAGGTCGACGGGCAGGCCGCCGGCCGCGGTGCCGACGATGTTGAGCTCCGGTGCGTAGCGCGGCGCGACCTCGGCGCCCCACTGGGTCGGCACCGAACCACCGGAGTAACCGACCAGGCCCACCGGCGTGGAGTCGGGGACCCGCAGGAAACTCTGCGCGGCGCGGACGCCGTCGAGTGCGGCGTACCCCGACTGCCGGCCGATGGTCCATTCGAGGTCCTCGCCCTCGTAGTCGGGCGCCACCACGGTGTAGCCGGCGGCGAGATAGCCTGTGATCACGCCCTGTTCGGCGGTGTTCAGCGAGTTCGCGTAGCCGCCGCTGAGGGTGTACGACGGGTCGCATTTCGAGCCGAGCGCGTCATAGGCCATGTGGTAGGACACCAGCTTTGTGGGCCCGGGCGTCAAGGGGCGCAACACGGTTGCGACGGTGACGGCGCCGTCACCGGCCTGATCGGTGGTCCGGTAGAGCACCTGGGTTCCGGTGATCGGGGTGTCGAGTGTCGGGGTGCGGAACGTCATCGGCCGCGACCGCAGTACCGTTCCGGGTTCGAGGTTCTCCAGTGGGCCGGTGTAGCGGTAGAAGGGGTCGGCCGACGGCAACGGTGAGCCCGGGCCGGGTGCGGCGATCGCCGACGGTGCCGCGGCGAACACCACCGATCCGAGAGCCAGTCCGAGGATGACGAGGACACGAAGAAACACAAGGCGGGGAACGCGGGCCATGGTCTGAGTTAATCAGGTGCGAGTTCGCAACGCCGAGGTTCACGGCTCCCAACATCTCGACGCCGACGCGCTGTATGGCAAATGCTCGGCACCCGGCATGTTGCTGGATCGGCACGGCTATCGCTCGGTCACCTCGACGGCAGCGCGGCTGTCAAAGCCCGCGGGTCGTATGTCCAGAACCCCGTTCCGGCACAACAAGCCATCAGCTGCCCTCTTGCCTCGGCTCTTAGATCATCTCGAACCGGCTCTCCAGATATCGCGTGACTGCTCGACCGTCAGCCAACTCGTCGCGCGCGTCAGAGGTGAGCCAGTAGTACCGCAGCATCCAGAAGAGCGCAGTGCCTCCCGGCGTGTAGGAGTCGGGTGTGTCCAGCGTGAACTGCCGGTCGTCGGTCGCGATGACGGTGATCGGATGGCCTGTGTTGGACTTCCCCTCCGGGATGTAGTCGAGGATGGCCTGGATTTCGTCCCACTGAAACGTCGTCCACCGCCTTCCGTTGTAGAAGTCGACGCCTTGTCTGCCAAGCGCGATGCGAGGCCCATCACGGAATGCGGAACCGATCAAAGCGGGGACGCACAGAATGGCAACAAGCAATGCCCCGATCGAGAAGAAGAGTCGCTGGCCGTCGCTGAGATCGAGGTCAACCTTGTCTTGGGGGGCAAGAACAGCGAATAGAACTCCGCTGAGGATGAGCCCGCAGAAAGTCGTGCTCATGATTCGTCGCGAGACGTAGTCGGGCTCGACGATCGTGCCGTCGGAAGTTGATGTCGCCCGAGGGATTACCCGCCTCCGATAGAGGCGGTATCCGGCCGCTGCATAGCCGCAAAACGAAACGCCCAGGCCCACAGCGACCAGGGACGTCAGCGCATTGCCGTTGAGCAGAGCTCGCACAGCCCAGTTGAGGCAGAAGGGCACGGCCGCAACGAAAAACACCATGCCGGCGACCATCCATTTCGAAGGACCTCGCCAGCGGCTGGGAGCGGTGAGGGCGGTCATCGGCAGACCACCCCGGCAACTTCTTGGCCGACCCAACCGCCCGCCCAACTGCCGAGCGTGCCGCCTACCGCGGCGCCGCCTACGGCAGCTGGTGCCGATGCCGCGCCCATGCCTGCTGCAGCCCCGAGCGCACCCCCGGCTGTGCCGGCCACTGCGCCGCCGACCACGCCGAACGTTCCTGATATTGCGGCTTCGCATCTCTGTCCGGCGTCTGCGGTGGCGACATCGTAGATGGCCGTCGCAATACCCAGTGCCGGCCCAGCAAATTTTGCGCCAACCCCAACCTTTTTGACGTCGTCGGCGCTGAGCGTCGGAATACCTCCCCCGCGCGTCGCATACTCGTCGAGTCCACTCATCGCGCCACCCACTGTCGTCAGGCCTGGATGCGTGAAGAACGGACTGTCGGCGGGGATCTCCCCGGTCCGTCCGTCGGCGGTGCTGACGCGGGCAACCTTGTAGCCGTCCTCCCACTCTTCGGCGTGCACCGTGGTCCCGTCCGCCCATGTGGTCGTCATGAACTTCGTGCCTTCGAAGTTCTCCCACGACCTGCTCTTGGAAATCTCGTTCCCGTTCCTGTCGTAGTGCAATACCCGGACGTCGTTGAACACGGACGCTGCCACCGGCCCGCGATAGGGATTCATGAGGATGTGTTCCTGCCGACTCCCGTCCTGCATGTGCATGGTGGTGACCCGGTTCCCCACCGCGTCCTCGTGCTTGGTGGTTTCACGCACCGTCACTCCCATGTCCTCGGAGCGCACCAGCGCCTGCTGGTACAGGCCCATGGGGTTCTGAGGGTTGGGGACTTCATCGGCGGGCCTGCTGGTCCCCGGCAGCGGGATGATCGATCTCGGAATCTCGAACCCATGGGCGCTCGCCGCGGCCACAATGCTGTTGGCTGTTTCCTCGTCTGCGTCACCGACGGCGAGCAAGAAGCGATTCACTACGACCTGCTCGGCGACTGCTCGGTCCGCGAGGGTTTCCGCTTCGTCCGCTGACAGCGGGGCTGCCTTGATCAGGACGACCCAGTCATCCGTCACCCAGAGATCCCCGGCGTCAATGTCGTTGGCCTTGGCGAGGAGCGAAGCCCGTGCGTCACCGAGCGGACCGGCGCCGGCGCTGGTCGCCGTGCCCACGGCGGCTGCATTGTCGGATAGATGAGCGGCGGCAGCGTTCGCTCGGCCGAACATCGCGGCTGCGGCGTCGTGCGCGTCCCCAGACCAAGCGTTTAGCTCGGGGAGGGTGTGGCAGGCGGCGTCCAACGTGCTCACGGCATCGTGAACGTATTGACCGGCGGTCGTGACGGCTGCGCCACCTGGTCCGAGTGACGCGGGGTCCCAACTCTCGAGCCGAGGTCGTGACGGCAGCATTGTCTCTACCTCCAGAGGCGGGTGAGGTCCGCTGCGAGATCCTCATCGGTGACACGGTAGTTTTCACCCGCGCCGCGAACGGCCTGCCCCATCGTCGTGAGACCGTCTTGCATCCTCTGGCACTGCTGATCTAGATGCGTAGCTACCAGGCGGGCGGCCCATTGGCTGGTCGATCTGTCCAGCCCGTCGGCTGCACGCGCGGCCACGCCCGGCAGGTCGGCACCGTCAATACTGTCGGCAGCGTCAACGGTCTGCGTTGCCAGAGCACGTAGGACGTCTGGATCAACCAGCACTGATACCCCCGAAAAGTCAGTTCCGCCCGTTGTCGGAGGGAGCATACCAATTCGAACAAGGCGGACTTGAACGGTGATCAGGGCGTCATTTGTTCGGCCGACGCTAGCGCGGTCGGCGGAGCACTTCTCGAAACTGGCGGGCGCTTCCCCGCGTTGCTGTCAACGTGACAATCGCGACAGCGCTGCGAATCCAAGACCGGCCTACCGTGAGACATGGCCAGTACAACGACGTACGCCCAGTTCATCGCCCTCGACGCCGGTGCGCTGTGGCAGGTGCTCGGCGATCCGTCCCGGCTGCCCGAATGGCACAGCGGGTATCGATCGGTGACCGTCGACGACGCGATCGCCGTCGGCGCCGAAGGTTCCTACGTGCAGACGCATCGCGTCGCCGGACCACTGCATCGACGCTTCGCGCCACCGTTCACCATCACCGCCTATAACCCGGGCCGTCATATGCAGCTGACGCAGAAGGAGCCGGTGGGGGCGACGATCATCGACTTCCACCTCACACCGGCCGACGGCGGGTGTGTTGTCACCGATAAGGTCACCGTGACAGGCCCGGCGAGCCGAACGCTGCGGTCTGCCGTCCCACACGTGACCGACCGAGTGGACTTCGCCCGCCTGGCTCGCCTGGCCGGCCTCGCACCAGTCGACGACGCACTGTCCGTCGTCCTGGCCGGCGGCAGCGGCGCACTCGGACAACATCTGGCCGCCGACCTAGCGTGTCGCGGGGGCATCGACCGGTCATCCTCACCCGCAGCATAAACTCCGCGTCGCCCTTCGAGCAGCTGGAATGGGACGGCCGTACCGTCGGCGACTGGGCCGACATCCTCGTGTCGGGCCGTCCGGTCGCGGTGGCGAATCTGGCCGGCAAGCTGGTGGATTGTCGTCCGACGGAACGCAACATCGCGCTGCTGCGCGACAGCCGCGTCGACGCCACCCGAGCCCTGGTGGCTGCCTCGAAGCTGCGCGACAGCCCGATCGCGCACTGGCTGCAGGCCAGCACCACCGCCATCTGGAGCGACGCCGGCGAGCAGTGGTGCACCGAGACCACACCCGTCCCCGAGGGCCTGCCGCAGATGACCGGCGTCGCCCTGCCGTGGGAGGAGGCGGTTTCCGGCGCGCACACCGAGCACCTCGTAGTGCTGCGCACCTCCATCGTCCTCGACAATCAGGCCCCGGCGATGAAACGCCTCGCCGACCTCACCCGCGTCGGGCTCGGTGGTCGCGTCGGATCGGGCCGTCAGTGGTTCAGCTGGATCCACATCGACGACTGGCTGGCGATCGCCCGTGCCGCACTGGGGCTTGACCCCGCGATCACCATCCCCGACGGCGTCGTCGTCGGCGCCAGCCCGCACCCGGTGCGCAACGCCGAGCTGATGGCATCGCTGCGCCAGGCGTTGCACCGTCCGCCGGCTCCGCCGACCCCCGCCCCGCTGCTGCGGCTGGGCGCCATCGCGCTGCGCACCGACCCGGCCCTGGGCCTCACCGGACGACGCGCCCGGTCCCAGGTGCTCGACGACCTCGGCTTCGAGTTCCGCTTCCCGCACCTCGACGACGCGCTCGCCGATCTGCTCGACAACTGAGCCCCAACACAATTCGTCCCCCGGGTATCGCCTCACCCGCCGACTGCGGCCAGCGGACGAAACAACACCCGGGGGACGAACCGTCGTGGACGGTGCCGCTTGCGCTGCCGTCCGCGTTCTGTCGGTCGGTGGTGATGAGCTGGACTCGTGAGCAGTAAGTCCCGGGTCGATCCCCTCCCGTCCGACACTCCGCACGAAGTGGTGTTCTTCAAACGGCACCACAGCGACGACGCCGCGCGGGCGGCCCCCGGCCTTGATTCACTTTTGGAGTTTCCTGTGAAGGTGAGGGCGAGGCTGCTCGCCACCCTTGCAGCGGTGGCCAAGGCTCCACCGAAGCGGTTCGCCGGCGGCGGACAGTGGGAAGCGATGCACGGCGACATGACCGGATACTTCGAAGTGCGGATCACCTCGAAGACCCCGAACGGAAAGTGGCACTACCGGTTGTTCTGCTTACTGGACTACGACGCTGCAGAAAAGGCAGCGCCATTGCTCGTGGTGATAGATGGTGCCGCGAAGCGCTACCAGACGACCATGTCAGATGTCCGGTACGCAGGTGTGCGGAAATTCGGCGAGGAGTACCGACGACGCAACCCACGGTCACTGGTCACCGCGGAGGACATCCGCGAAGCGCTGGACGGAATCTAGTGGTGCTAGGCGCAGGCCCGCATCGGCTCGGTGATACGGGTGCGCTCCTCCCTTGTCATCGGCGTGAGCGTCACCTTCATGCCCAGTGCCGCAGCCACCTCGGCGATGGTGCTGAGTGTCGGATTCACCGATTCGGCTGAGAGGAGACGTCGTACGGTGCTTGCCTCGGAGCCGATCGCGCGGGCCAGGGCCGCTTTACTCAGATTTGCTTCAGCCCGCGCTTCGTCGAGTGCGTTGATGATCGAGTCGATTGCCTCAATCCGCGCGGACTCCGCAGCGTAGGCGCGCACGAACTCGGGGTCACGGCCCTCGAGTTCGAGCAGTGTGTTGAAAGCCTCGTTCATGGCGTCCCCGCTCCCTATAGTGCTGATGCACCAACACGTCAACCGTAGCATATACGCCACGGTCCCGTGCTTGACGGGCTGCCCGCGGACATCGCCGCCGCCGACGACGACGCTCCGCCCCAACACAATTCGTCCCCCGGGTATCGCCTCACCCGCCGACCGCAGTCGGCGGATGAAACAACACCCGGGGGACGAACGTTCCGGCCCGCGGCCGGCGGAGAACCGAGCGTCAGATCCGCGTGACGTCGAGGTCGCCGTCCTGGTACTGCGAGCGCAGGCGCTTCTTGTCGAACTTGCCGACGCTGGTCTTCGGCACCTCCTGGATCACAGTCCAGTTCTCCGGCAGCTGCCACTTGGCGACCTTGTCGGACAGGAACTCCCGCAGGCTGTCGGCGGTGGCGTCAGAGCCCTCCCGCAGCACCACCGCGACCAGCGGCCGCTCGTCCCACTTGGCGTCGGGGATGCCGATGACGGCGGCCTCGATGACGTCGGGATGGCCCATCACCGCGTTCTCCAGGTCGACCGAGGAGATCCATTCGCCGCCGGACTTGATGATGTCCTTGGTGCGGTCGGTCAGGGTGAGGTAGCCGTCAGGGGTGATGGTGCCGACATCGCCGGTGCGCAGCCAGCCGTCCTGGAACTTCTCCGGGGCGTCGACCCCGTAGTAGGAGCCGGTGATCCATGGGCCGCGGACCTCCAGTTCACCGACGCTCTTGCCGTCGTGCGCAACCACCTCGCCGAGGTCGTCGACCAGGCGCGCCTGCACCGACGCCGGGAACCGGCCCTGCGTGTAGCGGTAGCGCCAACGCTCCTCACCCTCGGTGTCGGCGGGCGGGCGAGCCACCGAGCCGAGCGGCGACGTCTCGGTCATGCCCCACGCGTGCAGCACCTGCACCCCGTGGTCCTCTTCGAAGGTGTGCATCAGCGACGGCGGCACCGCCGACCCGCCGATCAGCACGTCCTTCATGAACGAGATGTCCTGCGGATGTGCTTCGAGGTATTGGTGCAGACCCTGCCAGATGGTGGGCACTGCGGCGGAGAAGTTGGGCTTCTCGGCGGCGATCAACGCGGCCAGCGGCTCAGGCTGCAGGAAGCGGTCGGGCATGATCAGCGACGCGCCGATCATGAACGCCGCGTAGGGGAGTCCCCACGACATGGCGTGGAACTGTGGCACCACCGCCAGCGCCCGATCACCCTGCTTGAGTGCGGGGCCGTCGGTCATGCACACCTGCATCGAGTGCATGTAGATCGAACGATGCGAGTAGGCAACGCCTTTCGGGTCGCCGGTGGTGCCCGACGTGTAGCACATCGCGGCGGCCGAACGCTCGTCCACCTCCGGCCAGTCGAACTCGGTCGGCTGGTCGGCGATCAACTGCTCATACGAGTGCACCTGCACCCCCTCGGGAGCCTCCACGCCTGCGGTCGAGTCGCCGGTCACGATGACGTGCTGGACCGTCTTCAGCTGCGGCAGCTGCGGATTGAGCAGCGGCAGCAGGGTGGGGTCGACGATGATGACGTGGTCTTCACCGTGGTTGGCCACGAACACCAGCTGCTCGGGGAAGAGCCGGATGTTCAGCGTGTGCAGCACTGCGCCCATCGACGGGATCGCCAGGTAGGCCTCGAGATGCTCGGCGTTGTTCCACATGAACGTGCCCACCCGCTCGTCGCCGGTAACGCCCAGCCCGCGCAGGGCGTGCGCGAGTTGCGCGCAGCGCTTGCCCACGTCGGCGTAACTGCGACGACGCGGACCGTCGTCGGTCCAGGTGACCACTTCGGCGGTGCCGTGGACGGTGCTGCCGTGGCGCAGCAGCTGCGCGATCGACAGCGGGGCATCTTGCATGGTGCTCAGCATCGAGACTTCTCCTTCAGGTGTTCGGGGTCGGGTCGGCGGGTGGACGCATCACATTTGAGCGTGGCACTCCGAGGTGGCACTCACGGTGGGTTTCGCGAAGGGCGCGGTCCGGCAGCGCATCCTGTGGACCCCCTTTCACTCGACACACAGGTGTGACCCGCATCATTGTCCGAATTGCCAGCCCATGTATTGACCGCAGAAGACAGAAAATTGACAGCACAGGACACCGTGGCGGTCAGGCGGGGTGATTCACAGCCGATGACGCGGGGGTTGTGCGCCAGTGCTTGCGCAATCGGGCGGGCGACGACCCGAACCACCGCTGGCACGACCGACTGAACACACTCTGCTCGGCATACCCCAACTCGTGCGCCAGGTGCGACAACGTCACGTCGGTGTCACGCAGATAGCGCTGCGCCATCTCGCGGCGCACGTCGTCGACGACGGCGAGGAAATTGGAGCCCTCGCCGGCGAGTAGTCGCTGCAGCGCCTTGGGGTGCAGCCCGAACTGATCGGCCACGACCGGCAGCGTCGCCGACATCGTCGGCAACAGTTGCCGCACCAACTCCCGGACCGACGTGGTGACGCCCGGAGCGGTGCGGTCGATGACGGTGTCGAGGTAGCCGAGCATTGCGCGGTGGGTGTGTTCGTCGTCGACGAGAGGGTGGTCGAGGTCGGCGGTCAGGATGGTGAACCCGGCACGCGGCTCCCCGAAGCGCGGGGTGCACGAGAAGTAGTGCAGATAGTCGTCACGGGAGGTCAGCGCCTCGTGCGGCAGATGTACCGACAGCGGGGCGTAGCCGGCGCCGAGCAGGAACCGCAGCACCTGCAGGGTGGCGCCGAGGCTGAGTTCGGTGGTCTGCGGATGTGCCGGCAGGTGCGGGGTGAGTAGTCGCAGCTCGACGAAGGAGAAACGGTCGTCGGGCAGGGGCTGGATACGCGCGGTGAGCCCCGAACTGTAGGCGCCCAGATACTTCTCGAAGATCGTGAACGCCGCGGCCACCGAACCGGCGGTACGTGCCGCGACACCCACTGGCCCGAGGATCTCGATGCCGTGCCGCTGCGCCAACAACCGACCGAAGTCGGCACGGTCGGTGGCCTCGGCGGCCGACTCCAGCACCCGGATCAACGACGCATAGGTGAGGAACGCATCGAACCGGCCGGCGTCGTCGGGCGCGATCCCGGCGCGGCGCAGCAACGGGTCGGGGTCGGCTCCCAGCTGCGTCACGAGTTCGGCGAAGCCGAGCAGCGACGTCCCCCGGATCACGGCCATGGGCTCTACTGTCAATTTCCGGTCTTCTGGTGTCAAGAACGCGCGTTGAAGGGCCGCCGATGGGCGCAGTTCGCGGCAGTGTCCAACCGTCGAGTGGGTGCCGTTTTCCGTCGACTGGGCGCTCATTTCCGTCGAGTAAGCACCGTTTCTGGTCGAGTGGGTAGTGCGACGTGCTCACGCTGTGGGCGCCGGTACCCAGTCAACGAAAAATCGCGCTCACTCGACGGAAAACGACGCCCAGTCAACGGATCGAGTGCCTCACGTGATCGAGCGCCCAGTCGGCGGAGACGGGTGGGTCGCCCGCGTCGCGTCTCACCCAGTCAGCGAGAACGGGTGCACGGTGCTGATCGGGTCGGTGAGCGACAGGAACGACGGGTGGGTGACGCCCCACTGACCTCGCAGCAGCGTGATGGTCTGGACCGAAGCTCGGAAGAGTTGCTTGCGACCGAACTCCCGGATGTACTCCTCTTTGCGCGGCAGATAGCGCCAGTCCAACGCCTCGAACGTTCGTTGCGTCTGCACCCACTCGGGCTGGCGTGGCCCGACCAGCGCGCTGCGGGGCACGGTCGCGCGGACGCGGCTCGCGCGGTTGGCCCGAAACGTGATGAGCAGTTGCTCGCGGGTGCCGACGGGATGCGCTAGTTCGATGAAATCGAACGACCCGAACCGCAGATCACCCAGACGCACGGCCAGGTCGTGGGTGAACTCCCGCCACGACTCGGCGACCTGCTCGTCGTAGCCCTCGAACTCGTCATCGAACTCGTCGTCGTGATCGTGGTCGTCGTAGGCCTCGGTGGTCATGGCCCTCCTTGCTCGATGGGTGGACCGGCGGCTGCCGATGACGACGACGATACGAACGGGGTACGACAGTTTCGCGACCCTCGCGACGCCCTCACCCCTGCGTCCGCCGCACGTCAGATCAGCGGGGCATACTGATCGATGACTCGTGCGTCTGACCCGGGAGGTTCTGGTGGCCGGTGGCCTCGTTGCTCTGTTGGATGACATCGCGACCCTTACCCGGGCGGCCGCGGCGTCGCTCGACGACATCGGTGCGGCGGCCGGCAAGGCCAGCATCAAAGCGGCGGGCGTCGTCGTCGACGACACGGCCGTGACGCCGCGGTATGTGCACGGTTTCACCCCCGACCGCGAACTGCCGATCGTCCGCAAGATCGCCATCGGGTCCATCCGCAACAAACTGCTGATCATCCTGCCGGTGGCGATGATCCTCAGCCAGTTCCTGCCGCAAGCGCTGCCCTATTTGTTGATCGCCGGCGGACTGTTTCTGAGCTATGAGGGAGCCGAGAAGGTGTACGAGGCCCTCGGCGGCGGCCACGGACACCACGACGCCGACGACGAGGTGCCCGCGGCCGAGAAGGGCCCCGAGTTCGAGAAGTCGATGGTCAACGGAGCCATCCGCACCGACCTCATCCTGTCGGCGGAAATCATGGTGATCTCGCTGTCCTCGGTCGAATCCGAACCGTTCCTCACCCGATTGTTGGTGCTGATCGTGCTGGCCTTCCTCATCACCGCGCTGGTCTACGGCGTGGTCGCGGTGATCGTCAAGATGGACGACGTGGGATTGTCACTGGCACAGCGTAAGTCGACAGCGAGTCAACGCATCGGCCGCGGCCTGGTCAAGGCGATGCCGAAGATCATGTCCACCCTGACCGTGGTGGGTATCGCGGCGATGCTGTGGGTCGGTGGGCACATCCTGATCGTCAACGTCGGCGAAGCCGGGTTCCATTGGCCCGCCGACCGTCTGCACGACATCGAGCACTGGTTCCACGAGTTGTCCCACTCGTTGGGCGGTGTTCTGTCGTGGACGGCGGGGACCGTGGTGTCAGCGGTCGTGGGGTTGGTGATCGGCGCGATCATCGTGGCGATCATGCATGTCATTCCGAAGCGGGGCGGCAAGCACGCCGACGCATCCCACTGAGGTGAACGTTCCGGTTTCCGGCACGTTCACCTCAGTGCCGGCTCCGCCTCGCCGCCCTGCCTGCGAACTCATCGAGCGCGTCGGTGACCTCCATTGCCTGCCACATCCTGTTGCGAGTGAATCCGGTTAACTCGCGCAGGATTCCCGCCTCGACTAGGGGGTCGATGGCCCTGCCGGCGTTGTCGGGGGAGATGCCCAACGCGGCCGCGGTGGCCCGTCGATCCACCACCGGCTGCCGGAGTAGGAGATCCAGCAGCTTCTGGGTGCCCGAACCCCGGCGAGCACGAACTCGTTCGCCCCACAACTCGCGAATGCGACGCAGATCAGAGACCAGTCGGCTGCCGTTGTCTACCGCGGAAAGCGCTGCATACGAGAACGTTTCGACGATCGCCGACAGATCGCCAGACCGATAGGCATCCAACGCGGCAAAGTAGCTGCGCGTGTCGGCGAGCAGCCCCGCCGACACCGGCACGGTGACGTTCTGCGTCAGCCGGCTTGCGCGCAGCATTGCCTGCACGAGCGCGCGGCCGGTCCGCCCGTTGCCGTCGGGAAATGGATGGATGGTCTCGAACTGGCCGTGCGCAACCGCGACGTGGACCAGCGGCGAAACATCGGCGCGGTGCGAGAATGCAATGAGGTCGTCCATGAGACCAGGCACATGCGCGGGGGTGGGCGCGACAAAGTCGGCGCTATGGGGGCCGATGCTGGTCCCGCCGATCCGTACCTGATCCTCGCGCCACCGCCCAGCCATCTGGGGACTCGTGTCCTCCATCAAAGCGCGGTGCATAGCCAGAATCGCGTTGGTGTCCAGTCGGTCGGCCAGCTCGATGGCCGCAGTCATTGCCGCAACATTGCCGACGATCTCGGTGGCGTTGCGTTTCTCTCGGCTGCCCAACTCGGCGAGCGCGATCTGCTTGGCGCCCGACGACAGATTCTCGATCTGCGACGACGATGCAGATTCGGAGCGGAGAAGGATGGCGGAAAAGGGTGCGAGCTCGTTGCCGAGTTCGGCATCGAAACGGGTGATCACCGAACTGGCCTCGGCGACCAGGGCGGACGTCTCGGGAGAAACATGCGGGGTCAGGTCGGCGACGTGCGGGACCAGAGCTGCACGGTACGGACCGCGGTACCGCTCGCGCTGCGCCCGGGTCAGCAAGTCAGCAGGAATGGTCGGGGACCACTCGACGACCTCACTGGACACCGCGTCTGGCTGCGGTTGTCGGCAGAAAGTGAGGGCATGAGGCGACCATACCTTCAGTTAGACGATAAGTGAGGGTATGTTTGCGTCATGCCGTCACTTGTTGCCGGTCGCCTGAGGTACGCGATATCGGCATCGCTGACGTGGCCCAATGTCCGCGCCCACCGCTGATAAGGTTGCCTTATGGATCTCGCTGGCGAATACCGCAGCGCCCGGCGTGACGAGGAAGTTGCGCGACTGCGGCGCATCCTTGCGTTGCGGGCGCTGGCGGCGACCGGGAAGTCTCAGCGAGAGATCGCCGAGGCTCTCGACATCACTCAGCCGGCAGTCAGCCAGCAACTCAAGTTCGCGCCCGACCTCAACGGGGTGCACCCTGAGATGCTGCTCGAAGCCGCCGCGCCCGTCCTCAAAGTGCTTGCTGCGCAACGCGGGTACACGCGCGTGGCCGCATTCGGTTCGGTCGCTCGCCAGGAGGCAGATCCCGACTCGGATATCGACCTGATCGTGGAGGCCCCCGACTCTGCGTCGTCGTTCGACTTCGTCGGCTTCAAACGACTCCTCGAGGAGGTCCTCGGTCGCGAGATCGATCTCGTCGAGTACGGCGGCCTGAAAGCCGGCCTCGACGACGATATTCGCGATGAGGCAATTCTGCTCTGATGAATCGGAAGGCGGCCAAGGAACTACTGCATATCCGCGCTTGGTTGGAGCGCGTTCAGGAGATCAGCGAGCGCGGCAAGGGCGACTACATGGGCGACGAACTGCTGCAGGAAGCGGGTGATTCGTTGATGATGAAACTCGGCGAGGCCGCGAACCGACTCTCCAGACTTGGCGTCCTCGCACCTGACGGTGTGGAGTGGACCTTGGCAGTCGCCAATCGGAACTTTCTGATTCACCAATACGACGAGATCAATCGGGAACTCACATGGCTGACCATCTCCCGCGATCTGCCCGCCTGGCAAGAGTCGTTGAGTCCGCTCATCACGGAGGCACAAGGCGTGGTTGACGGCGATACGACGAGCACAGACGCGTCCTCTTCAGACGGTGAAGTCGAGTGAGGATTGTCCGCCTCCTTCGGTCCGGCTGACCTCATCCGCCGAGGTCAGCGCCCCGAACTCACCGGCGACCCCGCTGATCGTGCTGTACTGGAGAGGTGATCAGGCTCCTCGTGATTGTCGTCGTGGTGGCGGCGATCGCGGTTGCCCTGGTGGTGGTCGGGTCCTGGGTGGTCGACGGTGTCCGGTCGTTGGGCACAGGAATCGCTGACCGGGTCCGACGGATCGGATCGTCCACCCAGAAGTCGCTGCCCGCCGACTCCGACCCGCAGCCCGACACCCCAAACGAGCCGCTGGCGGAACTTGCCGAGGACCTCCGCGCCGCCAGCGCCCGCCGCTGGGCGCGGTGCCGCGCCATCCAGGAACAGGCAGAACCGGCCGAGTCCGAGCAGTACCGGCAACTCGCGGCACACCGGTGGGACCCCGACCTCGTCGACGTCGACCGTCTCCGCACCGAATCGATCGGACAGATCGCCGCGACCGCCGGCCTGGTCGCCGACCGCGTGAGCGACTACCCGGCCTGGAAGCTCGACTTCTTCGACCGTCACGGCGTCCGCGTCGACCTCGCCGCCGAGGTGACCGCGCTGGCGACGTCGGCCGCCAACGTCCGCGACCAGATCTCGCTCCTGGGCGATCCGCCCACCAACCTGGCCGCCGACCACGACGTCGTCACCACCTACGCCGCCAAGGCGCAACTGTTGTCGCGGCGGCTCGACGGACTCGTCGAACGGCTCGGCGCGCTGGGCGAGTACCAGCAGATCGTGGCCGCCATCCAGCAGCGCCAGGACAAGCGGGACTGGCTGGACCGGGTCAGCGCCATCGACGACTTCGAGAACGAGGTCGACGCCCAATGGGACGCCACCGAGGCCGGCCGGATGCGCAACACCGCCGACGAATCGGAGATGTTGGCGTCGATCTACCTGGATGCGCTTGCGCCGCTGGCGAAGACGCTCGGGCGGGAGTGACGGCCCGGTCCATCTCGTGTCACCGCATAGGATGGCCGAATGGATGGTGGGCCGGTTGATGTGGAACGCGAGGAGTGGATTGGTGCTGAGCCGCTGTTCCGTTTGTTCGTGTTCTCCTACGAGGCCGGCAGCTACCACGTGGAGGCGTTCGATCATTGGTGTCGTGACGTCACCCGACTGATCGCGGACGCAGGCTACTACTACACCGACAGTGACAAGCTGTGGTCACTGGCCTTGATCCACGAGGGATCACGAGGTACCGACATGACGTGGCTCTCCGGCTACGACTACCGGATCGCGCCACAAACGTTCGGCGAGCGGCAAGCTCGTCGCGATATGCAGTTGCGGTTTCTGGCGGCCAGGTCGCGAAGCTCGAAACCGGTCGTCTTGCCAGACGGGTTGCGGGTCATCCGCATGTTTCCCGAATGGGGAGGAGCGGGTCCACTGTGGGAGTCGTTCACCGACAACTATCCAGCCGATCCTCGTCGGCTCGGCCTGAGTCGCGGCCTGGCTGCCAAACTGGAGGCGTGGAACGAGCATTGGGGTTCCCGACACCACGACGAACCGCTCGCCGATGCCGACAGATGGCTCGCCGAGGGCGTGGAACTGCACGCCGAGGTTCAACGTGCGATGGCGGAAATTGCCGAGGTGGCGCCAGAGTTCCTACCGCACGAACGGCAATCCCCCGAGACGCTATGACACGTACGCCGCGGCGCAAAGGCGGAGTTGTCGTGACCACGCGTCAGGATTCACCACCGTGTGACCATTGAGTCACCGACATCGACACGAAAGCGACGGTGCCCCCGTGAACGACGACGAGATCTTCACCGCGATCGCCGATGAGCGACGTCGCCTGGCCGACCTGGCCAGCACCTTCACCGACGACCAGTGGGCCACGCCGTCGTTGTGTGGCGGCTGGACCTGCCGCGACGTGGTGGCCCATCTGGTGGTGCCGCTGGTGGTGTCGATCCCCGCGTTCGGGCTGGCGATGCTGCGCGCCCGTGGCAACTTCGATCGCGCCAACATCGCCATGACCGCCAAGGTTGCGGCCAGCTACTCCGATCTGCCGAAGACGCTGCGCGACAAGGCCGACAAACGCTTCACACCGCCCGGGCAGGGACCGCGCGCACCATTGACCGACACCCTCGTGCACGGACTCGACATTCGCCGACCGCTCGGCATCGCCGCTGACTTCGATGCCGACCGTGTCCGGGAGGTGCTCGACTTCCTGGTCGACAGCGCGGGCAAGAACATCTTCGGCACCACGCCGACCACGGTGCGCTGGGTGGCCACCGACCTCGACTGGACCGGCGGCGACGGCCCCATCGTCAAAGGGCCGGCCGAGTCGTTGATGCTGGTGCTCAGCGGTCGGTCGGCGGGGATCGCAGATCTGAGCGGGGATGGAGTGGCCCACCTTGGGTGACCGCCAACCGACAAGAACCCGTGCGGGGATGTCGACGCGGCCCCAGCCCAGCAAACGTCAGGCCGCTGCCGGATCGAGCAGCCGGAGCAGCCATCGGGAGAGTTCGGGGATGGAGGCGAGCAGATCGACCGGGTCGGAGGTCTCGAGCGCATCCGACGTGATCTGGCGAACCGCGTAGACGACACCGAGGTACGCCGATGGGGGAAGCACGTCGCCCTCGTGCCGCGTGTCGACGATGTGGCGGTGATGGTCGGCCACGGTGTCGGCGAACAGCTGCAACGAGTGCCGCCGACGCTGCCGGGCGGGCGCACCCATCGCGTCGATCTCGACTTGAAAAGCGCGGCCCACCACCGGATCGCGCTGCATCGGTTCCAGATAGCCGCGCAGACATGCGTCCACGAAGTCGGCCAGACTCTGCTCGGGATTCAGCCGTGCCGCGATGCCGGTGAGCAACACCTCGATGAATCTGTCGTAGGCGGCCAGCGCGCACGCCTGTTTGTCGGCGAACACCCGGTAGAACGCGGCCCGCGACACCTGCGCTCGCTCGACGATGTCGGCGACGCTGACCGCGGCATAGCCCCGGGCCGCGACGAGTTCGGTGAGCGCGATGAGGAGTCGCTCCTGCTGGGCGGCGTCGATCTGGACGCGAGGGATGCTGTGCCGACCTCGGGGCAGCGGTGCCGGGGGAGTGAAGAACACCCCCGGCACGATGGCGACGATGCCGCGGGGATCGGCAGGCGCACCTCCCGGCTCGCCGCCACTGGTCGCCATGATCGGGGTCTTCCTCTAGCGGTACGGGACGTCGATGACCACGTGAAGCTATCACGACGATGGTCTAGCCGCCTGACCTGCGCAGACAATCACTCAGGCGGCGGAGGGACAGAGCCGTCCGCCGCCACCGATAAAAGTACGCACTTGTTTTTCTTTCCTGAACGGGACTACATTCATGCCACCGCCGTGAGCCACATCACGTTCACGGGCCGTCGTCGTCAGGGGAGATGGAATGGTTGGGGAACCCGATTCGTCTGGGCTGAGAGGTCGTGCGCTGAGTCGTCGCCGGTTGTTGCAGGCGGCTGGAGTCGGCGTCGCCGGCGCGATGCTCGCCGCACGGCCGGGCGCCGCAGAAGCCGCACCGGGTGGCTTGCCCCGCGGGCTGAGCACCGACGAGATATGGGATCGCAATCTGGAACTCGCCGATCACGGACCTCGGCTGACCGGCAATCCCGCCCATCGCCGATTCATCGACTCGCTGGAAGCAGACCTCGACCGCATCGGCCTCGACGTCCACCGCGACCGGCTGACCTTTGACCGATGGGACCCGCTGCGCTGGGAACTCGCGATCGACGGCACGCCGGTGCCGGTCGCCTTCTACTTCCCGTACTCGGGGGTCACCGGGCCGGACGGAATCACTGCGCCGCTGCAGTACCTGGGTGTGCTCGGCCAGATCGGCGCGTGGGAACCGGCCCGAGGCAAGATCGCCGTGGTCGAGGTGCCGGTGCTGCCGCTGCCGATCACCGTGGGCTACCGGCCTTCCGGGCAGTACCCGGTCGACGCGGCGCCGCCGGATCCGATCGCGTACCTGCCGAGCGTGTCGGACGCGGTCGGCGCCCCGACGCTGGAGAATGCTGTGCGAGCGGGTGTGCGCGGCGTGATCTGCATCCGCACCGGCATCAGCGAGGCGTTGGCCGACGACCAGTATGCGCCGTTCACCACCGGCTACCAGGGATGCCCCGCGGTGTGGGTGGGTCCCCAAGAAGCCGAACGGGTCAGAGCGTCGGCACGCCGCGGCGCATCGGCGCGGCTGGTGATGCACGCCCGTCGCGCGCTCGGCGCGGCCACGGACACCCTGTTCGCCGTCCTGCCCGGCACCGACCCGACCGAGACCGTCATCGTCAACACGCACACCGATGGACCGAACGTCGCCGAGGAGAACGGCGGCATCGGGCTGATCTCCCTGGCCCGACAGTTCGCTCAGGTGCCGGCCCACCGACGACGCCGAACCTTGGTGTTCGTCTTCGTCACCGGGCACTTCCAGTTGCCGCAATTCGAAACCGAGGTCGGCAGCGGAGTCGGCACGATGCAGGCGTCGAGCCGATGGATGCGCATGCACCCCGAATGGTGGGACGGCAAGGGCGCGCATCGGAAAGCTGTTGCGGCACTGACCCTGGAACATCTGGGGTGTCGCGAATGGCTCGACGACCCGCAGCACCGTCACTACGGTCCGACCGGGCGGCCCGAGGTCGGCTGGTGCTACACCACCACACCCGCGATGCGGTCGATCTACCTGGCCAGCGCCCGCGGGACCGCGAACGAGCGGACCGTCACGTGTGATCCGCTGCCCGCCTTGTACTTCGGTGAAGGCGCACCCTTCTACAAGAGCGGCATCGCCACGGTGTCGCTGATCCCGTCGCAGACATATCTGACCGCCGCGCCCGCCAACGGGGCGATCGACAAGCTCGACAAGCATCTGATGGCCGGGCAGATCGAGACGTTCTCGAAAGCCATTCGCACAGTGGAACGAAGGTCGAGCGCCCAGATCGGCGCACCTGCCCTGCCTCTGTGATCCTCATGCGAAGGAAATCATTCTCATGTCTGCTCTCGCCATCCGGCTCTGCGTTGCCGTGGTCTCACTCGCGGTCGCTGTCACGGCTTTCGCCCAACCCGTCGTCGCGTCTGCCGCACCCCCGACGACGGACACCGCGACGCAGCGCTCGCTGACCGGCCCGTACCGCACCGCGCAGACTCTCGATGCAGGTGCCTGCACGTCGTTGTACGGTGCGATCTCGAACGGCCTGGTGCACGCGTTCGGAAACAATCACTCGGACCTGAAGTGCTCACAGACATTCCCGAACGGATTGGCCAGTCCGATCGGTGTGGCGCTGTACTACCCGACCAACACCCCACCCGATCGCCGGCTGCCGGTGGTGCTGTGGACCGGGGGCATCCTGTCGGAACCCGGCAACTACGACCTCACCGCGAAGATGTTGGCCAGCAACGGATATGTGGTCGCGATCCCGTATGACTTCGTGAACTCCTTCGCCTATCTGCCCCTGATCGCGGCATCCGCCGTGGCCAGGGCCGACTCCGACCGTCGTTCCGCGCTTCATGACCGAGTCGATTTGGGGCGGATCGCGATTGCGGGCCACTCGGCCGGCGGTGCCGCCACCCAGCAGGCCGCCAGCCTGCCGGCGAACGTGTGGCGGTTGGTCGACCCGCGCATCACCGTGCGCAGTGCCGCGGCCGTCGAGCCGGGACCGGTGGCGATTGGTGCGACGCTGACCGTCCCGACCCTGTATCTGACCGGCTACAACGACGTGGTGGTGCCGCACTACCTGTGGGCGCGCTGGACGCAATACGAACTCGCCGGTCGCGTCCCGGCATACCTGCTGTGCGCCAACGGCGTCGGGCACTTCACCCCCGTCGACGACCCCGCGCACAACCCGTTCGCGCCGATCCTGCTCAGCTGGTTCGACCACACCCTCAAACAGAACTCCGACGCAGGCGCCGATTTCCTTGGGCCGGACTGGGGGCTGCGCGATGATCCGGCGTTGGCGTATGCGCTGCGGAACCGGGTGGCGGCAGGGTTGCCGGGCTGACCGGTGGGCCTAGCCTAGTGGCTCGCGCCCGCTCTCACCGCCGGGCGCAACGCTCGAGGTGCTGCGTGGTCTGAACCTCCCCCTGTGGACAACTGATCCGCAGCCCCCGTGCCTTGTCAGAGCTCCCTCCTACCGTGCAGGGCATGCGGTCATCGCCGATGGCCGACGGCCGATGGCATAGGGGGATGCATGTCCGACGATCAGGCTGCGGCTTTCGACAACGACGCAGATGTGGCATGGCGACAGTTCCGCACACGGCTCAGCGCGAGCGTGGCGAGGCTGCAACGCGACGAGTTCATCGAACTCAGCCGCGCAGAAAGCACCGGACGACCCCTGCTCATCTTCACCACGACCGGAGCGGGGAGGGCGCGATGCACGGTCGGCGACATGGCGCTCACCAACTTCTGGCCATCGCATCAAGCGCCGGAGGCCCGAGCGCAGCGAACGGCTCTCGCCAGGCTCGAATGGCGAAAGCTACGATCGGGCAGGACTATTCGTGAGTCGGGCAAACGGACGGTCGACAGGCTGGTGTGTGCGACGCGGAGACGGCGTTGCGTGAGGTCTGGCAGATCGAGCATCCGTCGGTGCTGAATGTGCACGACCCGTTCAGTCCGGCGGCCAAGAGACTCCGCGCAGAGAACCGACCCAAGGAACGAGTGCTGACCCTCAGCGGCAAGGCATCGCCGGGCGTGATCCCCGACGACGCCCAACATCTGCTGACCATGGCCGCGCAGACGCTGACCGCCACGTGGGGACACCACTGCCCGGTCGACGATGGCGCCATCCGCTTCACCGACGTCGACGGCATCAACACCAAACTGCTGGTGTCTCCGCACGCCATGCGGTTGGAGTTCTGCACGGTCGTCGGCCACTGCATGCCCGACATGGAGCTCCTCGGCGCCGTCGTCGCCGAGCACTCGTCGCGGTGGCCCGACGTCGCCATCGTCGTGGCCAAAGACCACGTGTTCGCGGTCAGAGCGCTGGAATGCACCACCTTCTATCCGGCCAACCTGCTGGCCGCGATGGACGGCTGGCGCGAGTTCTGTACGTCTGGCGCCATCGACATCGTCGAACAACTCCACCCCGAGATGGCCGGTGCGTATGGCCCGCCGCACGGCCAGATGCCCGCGGGATTGGTCGACCTGATCACACGCTGGGTCGCCGACCCGTGCGGCGTCACCCCATCCCGAATCGCCTGTGACACCAAGGCAAACACGCCGATGCTGCGCCGGTATGCGCGCATCTGCGGCGAATGGCTCGAAGAATGGCCCGACGGGGAGCCCGCCGCCGGTGGCGATGAGCCGCTGATGCCGGAACCCCGTGATGTGCGGAGGTTTGTACCGGTGCTGCTCGAGGCGATCGGGGTGGCGGCTGAGCTCAACGTGGCGTCGGAGATGAGGCGGGGGAGGTGAGGTGGCGGTGCGACTGTCAGTGCCTCCGCCGCCGGAAGGTCGCGATCGTGAACGACGATGCGATCCAGGTCAGCGGAATCCACACGTAGCAGGACAACGCATACCAGACACTGACGACAGCGAAACTGGAAACGATGCTCGGGTCCCCGGGAGACCTGTGGGTCAGCACCCCGATCCCCCAGACCACGAACATGAAGGCGCCATAGCTGATCGGAACAGAGATGAGAAGAAGTCGCAGAGAGTACGGGCGCAGGCGCTGCCGACTCGCCGTGCGGCTCTCGCGGTCGGACACGCTATGGAACATGCCTGACCGTATCCCAGCGACCGATGAGCGGGCAGACGGGTCTTCGATTCCCAAGACCCGTCAAGCCGCACCGGCGCACTCGGGGCAGCGGTGCGGTCGACGGCCACGTGTCCGTCCGCGGTGCCACGTCCGAGAGCATTCCGCGCAGACCAACGTGTCGACGCTGGACTCTGGCGTGGGGACCGGCGTTGACTTCGCGCGTCGTGTCGCAGCACCTGCAGGGCTGCGACGACATTCCCGGCAGACACGTCCACGACGACTCGCAGTCCACGAATCCCCGCACCGTTCGCACACGCATGCCACACCGTGATGGTCGAGTACCCCGACCGGCAGTGGCCGGCCGGCGGAAGTCGCGGCGAGGAAGTCGTCCACCGTGGCAATCGGGATGCGAAACTTGTGCGCCGACTTCGCTTTACCGGACAACGTGGCTGCATCCACGGCCACCAGCAACTGGCATCCCTTCGCCGTGACCGAATCAACCGGTCGTAGCCCGTGACGTGCCGCAATCGCATGCAGCTCTTCGCGCGTCACCTCCGTGCCATCAGCCCGGCTCGCCCCGTCGCCGGTGAAGCACACCGTCAGATCCGCGTCCAGCTGAAGTGACTCGGTGGCAATCCGATAGGAGTTCGTCCGGCTGATAACCAGATGCGTGTCGAGGTCGAGCAGTGCGGCCACACGCACCAGGCTGTCGAGCTCGTCGTCAGTGACGACACCGTCGTCGAGGGCGGTGTCGACAAGTGATGTGAGGAACTCGCGGTGCGCGCGCTCGATGTCGCGATCGGTAAGCCCGAGCTCGCCGGCCAGCTCGCGCAGCTCGGTGCGTTCATCGTCGGTGAGTTTCAGGTCGGCCAGCGCCCGGTCGAGCAACACGACATAGCTCGCGACGTCGGCGGCCGGCCGGATGTCGCGAGCGAGTTCGACCAGGTAGGGCGACGGTTGGTAGACGGCAGCAGCCTTGTCACGCACTTGCAGCCGGGTGGGGGCGGCTTCACGCACACCGGTCCGCGCCGGTGTCCCCGCCGCCGGGAACTGGTCGGCCACCCTGAGGAGGAGTTCGGCGGTTGCCCGGGCATCGGCGATTGCCCGATGCGCATTGTCTAGGGTGATGCTGTGGGCGGCGCACGCGGCGGCGAGCTTGCGGCGGGTCACCGACAGAGTGTCCAGCCCGCTACCCCAGTCGATGTCGATCCCGGCGCGGGTCAGTTCGTATCCGACCATCCGGGTGTCGAAAGAAATGTTGTGGCCCACCACGACGGCACCGTCGAGGCGAGTGGCCACAGCGCCCGCGATGTCGGCGAAACTCGGCGCGTCCACAAGCATGGACGCGGTTAGACCGTGAATCCACACCGGCCCGGCATCGCGCTGAGGATTGACGAGCGTCTCGAACTCGTCGCAGATGACGCCCCTGTGATCGACGGTCACGATGGCGATCTCCACAATCCGATCGGAATGGCGCAGCCCGGTGGTCTCCACATCGATGACCGCCACCGTCGATCCGGTACCGATGAGGCCGGCGAGGGTTGATGCTTCCGACAGATCCTGAGGCGTGATCCCGGTCTGCTCTGGGATGGCCAGTCCGCCACTGGGGCTGCGGTCAGACTCACACGTGGGCGACGTGAGGCCAGGATCGGTCGGCAGATCGCCCGCCGGACTCGGAGTCGACGGACCCACTGGCGTGGGGTTGACCGGAGCGCGCTGCTCTGCGGGATGCACTGTGGCCGTCCACTGGCTGCCATCGAACCATCGCCATGCCGCCTGCTGCCACGGGTCGGGGTACCAACCGGGTGCGCTGCTCACGGTGGCGGTCCAGCCACTGCCGTCGAACCACCGGAACTGCGCTTGCTGCCAAGGATCGGGGTACCAACCGGGTGCTGTGTGCACGTGCGGCCCCTTTCATCAGTCCGCCGGTGACCGTAGTGGGTCCGACCGACATTTCATTGGGGACGCGCTGAACCGCGGAGTGCGGCATCGATGGCTGGTCCGTAGTTGGGGCGAATCAGCCGTATGAAGCTGCCGAGAATGCGAGGCTTCGAGGGGAACCGAAGCACCGACGGACGGCTGCCAGCGGTCAGACGGGTACACGTCCTGAGTCGAGGAGCGGACGCGATGTACGAACTGCAACTAACCATCGACGAGTATCACCTGTTCGTCGCCTTGCCCGATTCGCGTGAGGCTCTCGGGAACACGGCTGCGAGAACCTATCTCGGCTGGAATAGGTCGCGATACGAGCGTGCGCGCGCCGGCCTGCTGGAGAAGCAACTTGTGGTGCGGGCACGCGGACGCGGCGGGGCCTTGCGTCGCGCACCGGTAACCGACGACTCCGACGTCAGCGTCGACGACGCGGCGTGCTCCGCCACGATCCGCCCACCGGTCGCCGAGGCTGAACTGTACGAACCCATTCTCGCGACCCTGAAGACCGGCTGGTCCGAGGACCGAGGTTTCAACGCCCTGGTGATCGAGGAGACCGCACACCAGGGCCGTCGGCCCACTGGTGGGTACTGGACCCGGCCTGACCTGGTCGCGGTGGGAATGAAGACCTTCAAACACGTCCCGCATCAGCAGTTCGAGATCGTCACGTTCGAGGTCAAACCGATGGCGAAGCTCAATGTGATCGCAGTGTTCGAGGCGTTGGCACATCGTCGCGCATCGACGCACGCGTACGTCCTCATCGAGATGCGCAACGAGCTGACCGACGCGTATGTCGAGACACTCGGCAACGTTCAGCAGGCGGCGACAGAACACGGCGTTGGCGTGATCGTCTTCGATGACCCTGCCGACTACGAAACCTGGGAGGAAGTCGTTGTCGCCGAACGAAGCGAAACGCCGCCGGAGATGCTCAACGACTTCATCGAGACGCAGGTGTCGCAGCCGGGACAGCAGGCGATTGAGACTGCGATCGCTCGAGGAAGGGGCTGGGTGGTGGGGTGACTGGGCGTGCTGAATGCGTGCCTACGGACGAAGCACGGGTAGAACTTCTCTGGCGAACCGCGACCGCGGTGCGCATCCTGCTCGCCTTCAGAGACACCACACTCAGCCCAGATCCACCGCACTCACCCGAACCGCCGTGTCGTTGAGGAAGCCCACCTGCGCCGACAGGTTCGCCTGCACCTCCTGCAAGTACTGCCACTGCGGGTCGGGCGCCGACGGGATCGGCATACCGTAACCGTCGGCCATCAACCGGTGGTGCCGGGCGTGATCGCGCAACACCTTTGCGTACTGATCGAAGTCGACGGCCAGCTCGGCGAGCTGGGCGACGTTGCCCAGCAATTCACGCCAGTTCTGCTCCACCCGCTGCACGCGCTGGTCGATCGCCGCCTGCAACGCGCGTCCGACATCGGAGGTCGATTCGGGCTTCTCCAGCAAGGACCGAATCCACCAGATGCGGTGACACTGATGGCTGATCGTGTAGAGCGACGCATTGATCTGCTCGAGCAGGGTGCCGGTGTAGATGAGGTCGCTGCGCACCACGGGCGAGGCCTGGATGGTCTCCACCAGCAGCACCGCGACGCCAAGCAGTTCGGCTTCGGGACGCAGGAGTGTCGACTCGCCGGCGAGCGCACCGTAGGCGGGGACGCGCTCGGCGCCGTAGGGCCACGGATTGATCGGCGGTGCGGTGGGCCGTTTCTCGTGGTTCGCGCGTCGTTGCAGCCAGTAGATGACACCGCCGAGTACAACCAGCAGCGCCAGGCCCGCCAACGGTTGGCCACCGGCAATGCCAGTCATGAACGCCCAGGCGAGGAACGCGATCACCACCGTGACGATCGGGTGGCGTCGGCACCACTGCCACGGACCCGGAGACTGCGCTACCGGGTTCGGTTGCGGCGTGCGGTTGGACCACGTGAAACGCAGGAACGCGTCACGCGCATTCTCGGGGGCGCAGTGATTCAGCAGTGAGCTCAGGGCCGCCGGATCGGGTGCGGGCCGCAACGCGCTGCGGGCGCCGGCCGACGACATCGCGACCAGGTGGTCGGCCATGCCGACAGGGTTGGTGGGCATCGTGCTGGGTCCTCGGTCAGCCGCCGACGATGTGCGGTGTGGGCGGCGGGAAACTCGGGTTGTCGGGCAGCGGCTGCTCGCCATGCTTGTCGCCGACCTGCTTGACCGTGTCGAGATCGGCGAACTTCGATGATCCCTGCCGCGCGAGCGAGTCGTCGTACCACTCGAACCACGGGTACCCGTGTCGTTGGTACTCGGTGATCGTCGGTGGCGCATGGTGTGGGGGAGTCCCGGTGAGCGTTTGCCACTGCATGCTGTTGATGATGCGCAGGGTGGCGTGCGATTGCGCGCCGATCGCCCAATTTTCCTTCGGCTCGATCGGTACCGCGACCGACTGGGTGATCGACCCGCCGGCGCCCATCCCCATCGCCGAGCCGGGTTCTGGCATCGCGCCATCGGGTGCTGCCATCGGGGCCATGGTCTCGCCGCAGTCGGCCACCGTCTGCTGTAGGGCTTGTCGGGCGGCTCGACGGCGAGCCCACGTTTCGCCTTTCAGAGGTGTCACTTGAATCCGCACTGCCGCGTCGTCGACGCCGGTCAGTTGCTCGGCCGCGGTGTACCCCTTACCGAGCGGCATGGCGACGAACTGGCGCACCGTCGTCTCATCGACGCGGAACCCATCGAGCCAGGGTTGGGTGGGCACCTCGAAGTAGTCCTCGCCGGTGAAGTCCACCTCATCGGTGAAGTCGTCGCCGGTGACAGCGTTGACGCCGCCCACCGACATCCGCACCAGGAACGGATAGTCGCTTGGGGCCGAGAAGCTGAACCACGCCGCCTCGGCCTGCCACATCGGCAGCAGCACATCACCGGGTGACCAGTCGCCGGCCCGGCTGCGGACCTGCCCGGCGTCAGTGAGCTGAAAGGAACCGAGCCCCGGCGGCAGGCCGTAGCTGGTGTCGTCGTCGGGAACCCGCAGCGTGCGGTGCACGGTGATGAACAGGCGTGCGTCCGGATGGACGGCGGGGAACACGAACTCCAGACGGCTCTCGGTCGTGGTGACGGGCATCGGTCCCTCCTCGGTGGTGGCGGTGTGCGGACAGGCTATGACGGGGGTGCGACAGAACCGCGGTGGCGTGACGTCGGCGCGATGTGTCTCAGTACGGCCGCACCCGCCGATCACTCAAGATGTTTGCCACACGCTTGCCGAGCAGCTTCTCCACGGGGTAGCGGTCGATCTGCTCGAGCGTGAGCTCCGCTGTCGGGCTCATCATGCGTTTCAGATCGTCGGCCGACACATTCGGCATCTCCACGGCGACCTGCCGGGCCTCGACGATGTCGATGTTCTCGTGCGTCCACACGAAATCGGATGCGCGATGGTGATCTTCGGTCACGAACCAGTTCGCCAGAAAGGTCGAACGATTCGGGATGAGCGTCCACACCTTACGTTGATCGACCAACGCCCGAGCCTCCGGCCTGGTCGCCGCGAGCCAGTCCACGGTGCTGCCCTCCACTCGGGTGAGACGCCAGAACTCCCAGCCGTCCTTGGCCATGCGGGTCCTCCTTCGTTGTGGTCCACACCGAGTATGCGAGCGAGTCCTGGGTGACCAGGTAGCCGGGAAGTCGTTGCTAAAGGGGGGTATTCGATAGCAACGACGACCCGACGTCGCCGGTCACACACCCAGCTGGTCGGCGGCGTACGTCGCCTGCTCGAGCGTGAACTGGTCGCCGGCATCAGAGGTCAACTGCTGGATCAGGCCGGAACGCGACATCCCCATCATGTCCAGGTATGTCTGACCCGCCTGCACGGCTTCCTCATTCCAGTCCACATCACCCTGCTGCTCGATGTGGTTGACCGCGACAGTGGCGTCCTCCACCGAGAACCCATCTCCGGCATCGGAACTGAGCTGGCGGATCAAGCCCTGCTTGGACATGCCCATCATGTCCAAATAGGTCTCGCCGGCGCGCACGGCGTTCCGCTGACTGCTGGTCAGGCTCGGCGTCGCCGGAGCCGACTCGGGGGCCGGGGCGGGTGCTTCGGTGGTCGTGGTGTCGACCACCTGCGTGGCCGTGGCCGGTGCCTGCGCGACGGTGGCCTGCTCGGCGGCCGCCTGCTCGACCGGCGTGGGCGCGGACACGCTGCCTGGCGAGGCGTTCACCTCCTTGGTCTCGGTGTCCGAGGTGCCGCCCATCGCCGCGCCGATGCCGCCGAGGGTGACGAAGGCGGCCACACCGCCGACGGCGATCTTCCTGCGCCGACTCCACCCCTTCTTGCCCTCAGGAGGCGTCGGCTGGCCCCACTGCGCGGTGGGCATGTCGTTGTTGTGCTGAGTCATCGTGAACCTTTCGTATCTTGTGGTGCGCTGATCGGCTATCGGCGGATGCGTCAGCGGGTGGTCGTGGCGACCGAGTCGTCGGCAATCTGAATACCGCTGTGCACCAGAGCAACATCGCTCACGCTCCGTCGACCCACCCGCTCTTGCGGACGGTCGCGCGCCGTAGTGCTCGCGGTTCTGAGAGCGTGCATTCCGATCTCTGACGAACTGATTCAGAGAGTAGAACCGAGGTCTGACAACTTTTCGCCGTCAGTTTGTTGCGGTGGTTCCGGAACCGTATCCACGCCGGCCTGGGACGGGTGGAGGCCGCCGAGGATCACGTCGAACCGGGGGCGTGCACCGTCGGACGGAGTGTCGGTCATGGGTAGGGGATAAGGGGGCCCGACCCGGTGGCCGTCAGTCCGCGTCGGGCAGACCGGGCACGATGGTCAGGTGTCGTCGCGTTCGGGCCGGCAGGGGACCGGGGTTCGCCGGGGGAACGGTCGGCGCAGTTCTGGCTGGAGGTTCCAGCGGATGGACCGATCCGTTCGGGTCCCGTAACGTCAGCGACCACGGATACGGCACATTCCACCACTCACGCAGGAAAGCGACGCTTTGCCGTGCGACCTCATGGTGAGCGCGCCGTCCGACGTCTCGGATGTGCTGGTGTTTTCGGGGCTGATAGCGCCACCCGGCGGCGACGAACTGCTGGTGGTATGGCGTCCACTCCTCCCGGCTGCGGTGTGACAGTGCGCTATTGGGGACGACGCACCGCACCCGTCCGGAACTGGTGGCGGTGTAGGTGAGCAGGTGCCCGTGCCAGCCCCGTTCGGGATCCTCCAACTCGATGAACTCGAACACGTCGGTCTTGAGGTCGCCGAGTCGGGCCGCGAGGTCTTCGGTGAAGTCGAGCCAGGGCTCCGGCTCGTCGTCATCGTCGAAGCGGTCGAATGGCATGGTGTCCCCCCTGATGCTCCTTGCCCGGACTGAAGGCGGTCCGGCCAACACTGATGGAGGGCACGCTACGCCGGGGCAGTGACATCGCTGGGAGTCGACCGGGGGAACGTGAATCCTCAGATTCGGTACGCGCGATTCTTGCTCGTCGGTGGCGCGGTGGCGTGGACTTTGCCAGCGCTGACGAGTGTTCGAAGTGCGGGTCTGAGAGTGCTCACGGGTGTGTGGAGGGACTCGGCCAACTCATGCACGGTCATGGTGCCACCGTGCGACAGTGCATCGACGATCCTGCGCTGGGTCGGGGTGAGTTCGGTTCCCGATTCCGCTTCGGGAGTCAATTCGAACGTGCCGCGCTCGTTGCGGACGATTCCTTCGCTGACGAGATCGGTCAATGCCGCCTGCGCCACCGTCGTGTCTATTGCAAGCTGGCGTCTGAGGTCGTCGACCGTCACCGATCCCAGGTGGTGGATCAGTGCAAGCGCGTTGTCGCCGATAGTGGTGCGTTGGCGGCCGCCGATCGAATCGAGCCACTCACGGGTTTCCGGGTTGAGGAGTCCGAACCTGTCGAGCACTGTCACAAACGATGCCGGTGTGCTCTGGAAACGCGGTGCAGGCAAACCATTTTGCGTCATCTCTCCCAGCATTCTGGGAATGCCGGAGCCCGCGTTCTCACCGACGGTCTCATTCCGGTCGGCAAACGGGACCTCGGTCAGCAGCCTCGCCAGCAATTGATTCCGCGAGCGCGATTGGCCATCGAAGATCGACTCGACGTCACGACCGCCCCACAGTCCGCCAGGACTGTGAACCTCCAGACGATCCGGATACAACTCCACGCGGACTTGATCGCCGCGCGCCAGCTCGCTGTAGTCGCGATGCGTGACTGCGTTGGCAATCGCCTCTCGAATCGCATCGATGGGAATCTCTGGGACATCTTGGGCGCCAGCGCCTTTGGACACACGGCGAACACGCAGATTGCGCACGACCACGGAAACCGCGTCGTCGATCATGTCCGGTATCGATCCCTCGAGGACCGCGCGGTCGTCCATTCGTTCGTCACCGACGATCACGTCCTTACTGCCGCCCGGGTAGGAGGCGAAGCTGATCATCAGTTGGGGAAAGAACTGTTGGGGGAAGCGCCCGAGTGCAAGGAGCCCTCCCAGGGTCGGTACCCCCGTGTCCCGGTCGACAACTCCCACCCGCTCCAATACATCTCGTTCCGAGGAGGTTCCGTCCAGTGCCCTGGGTCGGCTGGCCCGCAACCGTGCGACGGTTCTGGCGATGAGGCTCGAGTCCAGATCGTCGATCCGTGCCTGCATCACGGGCTCACGGTCGGCGTTGCTGGGGACAGTCAGCACCGACAATTGGAAGACCGAGTAAGTGTCGAGCCTGTGGTCGCCATCCCCGACGCGCATGTAGGTGCCGCGTTCTTTGCCCTGCGCGGTGACAAAGCAAGGCTTCTCTGCCGCGGGAAGCTCTTCGACCTCGGCTACCACAACCGACGCTCCGTCGACCTCCATCTGATCGACACTCATCGCAGGGGTGGGGGTCAGCGGGCCCGCCGGTTCGCTTCCACTTCGGGGTCGCGCCACATCGGCCATCTGGTTCAGAACTCTTCGCGCATCGAAACCGGAGGCGGGTGTGAACCCGGTCGCCTCGTCGAGCCCCAGAATCACAACCCCACCGTGCGTGTTACTGAATGCGCTGATCGTCGGCCAGAGACTCTTTCCGGCGCCACCACCGCCGGACTTGACCTCGACCGTCGCGGTATCGGTCCCCGCGGTCCGTACGGCGTCGACAATGTCCTGCAGATCCGCTGGTCGCATACGCCGACTCCTTCTGACGCCTGTCACTGATCGATCAGTGTATATCACTGACGGCATCACTCATATGAGTGACGGGATCAGTGATAGAAGTGACGGCATCACTGATGTCAGTGATCGGTCGAGCAGATGAGGCCGAAGCCAATTGTCACCCGTTGCGCAACGGTATACTCGTCAGGGACTACGCCGTGATCAGGTCGTTTGCCGACGCGAAAACGGAGCGGCTGTGCTCTGGTCATCGCGTGGCGGGACCGGCGGTGAACGGAGACGACATGAACATTCATCCGGGAGAGATCCTGCTGGACTTCATGGATGAGTACGGTCTGTCGCAGCGCCGCCTCGCAGATCTGCTCGGTGTTTCGCCACGCGCGATCAACGAGATCGTCCACGGACGCCGTCGTGTCACGGCGCCGATGTCGTTGCGACTGGGGAAGCTTTTCGGACAAACAGATTCATACTGGACCAAGCTGCAAGCCGAGTACGACCTGCGGGCGGCACGAGCGCACGTGGACGTGTCGGCCATTCAGACGCTTGCGGTGTGATCAACGATATCGGCGAAAGGCTGGAACAGCGCGAGCCATAGCTGATCTGGATCAACGCGCCACAGCGAACCCGTCGACCACCGATCGGAGCGTGTCGCGCCACACGGCGTCGAAATCACGAGGAGCGACACCCCGCCAAAAACCGGGCCCCGCGGGTGGTGGCTGGGCGGCGAGTTCGCAGCCGGCGAGTCCCTGGCAGGTGGCGTGGAAGGCGAAGATGCAGTCGGCATCTGTGCGGGACGAATGGATGAGCCCGGCATCGCGCACCCGACCGACCCAGGCGGCGAGTGCGTCGTAGCTGGCGATCGCGGCCTCGACGACCCGATCCTGTTGCAGCGCAGCGGGAGAGATCTCGTCGAAGGTGAGGCGGAACAGCGCGGGCCGGCTGGTGGCGAACCCGCGAAAGCCCACTACTCCGGCGCGCACCAGGTCGGCGACCGGGTCGTCGGTGGGGGTCAACTCGCCGACCCGGGTGGCCAGATCGCGGTAGCCGAAGGTGGCCAGGGCGTCGAGTAGTCCCTGCATGGAACCGAACAGGGCGTAGACCGCGCGATGACTGGTGTGCGCGGCGTCGGCGACCCGGCGCACCGACAACGCCGACTGCCCCTCCGCATACATGAGGTCGGCGGCCACGGTGAGCAGGTGCTCGGCCGTGGCGTCGTCATGAATCTTCGGCCTACCCATATTGACAGAGTAGCGGAACGGCGTACCGTAACAACGTAACGTAACGCTGCTACGAAAGGTCGGATCATGAGCACTCGGGTAGTCGTCGTCGGCGGCAGTATCGGCGGACTCGCGGTGGCCGCGGTCCTCGCCCCAATGGTCGACGAGGTCGTGGTGATCGAACGCGCCGACGACGCGGCGGGCAGTGTGGCGCCGCAAGGCCTGCTCCCACACGCCATGGTGATGGCGGGCAGCGTGGTGCTCGAGGAGTTGTTCGACGGGTTCCATGCCTCGTTGCTCGAGCAGGGCGCGGCATCGGGCGGGCCGGACCCGACCCGTATGCCGGTGTACTGGCACGGAGGCGGCGTCGCGCGACGCCACCTGGTGTTGCCCGATCTCGGATTCCCCCGCGCCAGGTGCGGGCGTCGATTGATCGAACCCGAACTGCGGCGCCGGGTGCGGACGCTGCCGTCGGTCACCGTGGTTCAGGGAGTCGTCAACCGGGGGATCCGGAACGACGCCGGCCGGTTGGTCGGGGTCGGTATCAAGAACGGGCCGTCGTTGCACGCCGACCTGGTCGTCGACGCCACCGGACGCGCGGGGCCGTTCCGCCGAGCTGTCGAGGTTCCCGAACCGCCGATCACCGAGGTCGGTGTGGATCTCAAGTACACCGGGTTCGTCATCGAACGCCACGCCGACGACGCGGAGCTCGGGGAGTTGGTTCTGGTGCAGAACACGCCCACGCTGCCGCGTATCGGTGGGCTGCTGCCAATGGATGCCGATCGCTGGCAGGTCATCCTGGGCGGCTACTTCGGCGACAGCCCACCCACCGATCCCGACGGCGCACAAGCTTTCGCCCGCACCCTCGCCGACCCTATGGTCGCGCCCTTCCTCGAGCGCCCGTTCCTCGAGGAGCCCCGCCGCTACACCTTCCGATCGAGCCTGCGCCGTCACTGGGACCAGGTGTCCACACCGGGGTACGTGGCCGTCGGCGACGCGGTCGCCAGCTTCAACCCGATCTACGGGCAAGGGATGAGTTCGGCTCTGCTGCAGGCGAAGGCGTTGGGTGAGGAGGTTGCGCATCACGGCGTCGAGCCCGGTGTCGAAGACCGGATCGCCGCACGCCTGGCCACGGTGGTGAACAATCCGTGGACGATCGCCACCGGCGGGGACTTCGTCTACCCCGACACCCGCGGCCGACGCCCACCCGGACATGGTCTGGTGTCGCGGTACATCCAGCGGGTCATGCGCGCCTCAGCGGCAGACGATCGGGTCAATGGCGCGTGGACGGAGGTTCAGCAGCTGGTCGCCCCGCCTGCCTCGCTGTTTCGGCCCGGGGTCATGGGGCGGGTGCTGGGCGGCCGGGGGAGTGGGGCGCACACCGCTTCAGGACATTTGAGCTACGCAACGCAGGGATGATACGTGAGTATGATTCTGCAACAAGCAGATTCGGGATTCATGCTACCCGGGTCTGGTCTTCCGTGGCGATTGGAGACGCCAGCCGCCGCGTGTGTCGAAGGTTTGGACTGGTGAGGTACTGCGGCTACAACAACTCCGAAGAGAGCGACGGTGTAGCGCCACGTGCTGTGTTGGGAACGAGGCGCAGATGTCGGTTGCTGGCCAAGCTCAGTCACACAGGGGTTGTAGCATTTCAACGGACAATCCGGACTGGGCTGGCACACTCGGGTCATGGAGTTGCCACCTTACGATTGGGTAGTGTTGCACCCACTGCCGACGCTCGCACCGCGCAAGCGGTTGCACACGCTGACTGGCAGTCCATACGACGAGGCGCTGCGCGACATCCACGATGCCAACGGCGGGAAAGCCAAGGTTTGGAAAGCGCAGCAGCCAATGAAAGCCAGTGATCTGCTCGTGACGAGTGTTGCCACCGTTCCTCGCATGTACATCTGCGTCGAAGCACTGAGGAGCGACTTCGACCCACTCACATCATCAAAGATCGACATCGATCCCAACAACTGGGTCAACTTCGACAATGGCATACTCGCGCCGGCCATTGACAAAGCGCTCGGTTGGAAGGTCGAAGCCAGCGCTACCTATCGGGGTGGCGACGCTCGCGCTATTCTCGCAGCCCTCGACGCTGAGTACCAGCTGAATATCCCGTGGTTCACGCCCCTGAGATGGCGTGACGTGTAGCGGTTGCATGCCCCGAGCCCAGATCGTGGTGTGGTCCAGTTCAGATTCTGTGAGGTATGGCGTTCCAGGACAGCAATCCAGAAAAAGTGCTCGCCAGTGCAGACATTCACTGCGCGCGGCACGAGCCTAGCCTCGCAGTCCATCGTGAACACGATGACGCACGTCAGAACAGTCCGCTCCTAGAATCGTCTCGTGCACGACACCCGCGAGCCCGGCCACCTCTTCGTCCTTCATGGTCGCATCGAAAACCTCGACGCCGACGCGGTGATCATCCCGACGGATGCCGACTTCCGCGTGGAGCCGCACTGGCATCCGATCACCGGTGATCCCCGACAGGCCAAGCCCGACGGATGGGGATGGGAACTGGGATTCGGTCAGAGCCGTGCCGACGATGCAGTGTGGTTCCTGAGCGTCTTCGACGACGATGCCGTCGAGGGCGAGCACCTCGGCAAGCGGGTCCAACGGACGGTGCGGGCCATCGTCATGGCGGGACTGACGGCGTCCGAATCGCGGGCGGTGCCCCGCATCGCGATTCCGGTGCTCGGCATCGGGTACGGAGGTCAAGGGGCCCACCGCGGCCGCGTGCTGGACACTTTGCTGCACGCGCTGTTGCACTCGGTCGCTCAGCACCGCGTCGACATCGTCCTGGTGACCCCGAATCGGTCGGTCTTCAGCGCGGCCCAGCATCGTCGCCGGTCGATGTCGGATACGAGTGCGACGCCGCTGCCCTGGGTGCTGCCCGACGGCGCGCTCCACGAGGCCAAACGACTCGGCCGTCTCGCCCAGGACGGGCACCTGGCGCTGTTCCTGGGCGCCGGCGTCAGCATGGCCGCGGGGTTGCCGTCGTGGAATCGGCTGCTGGAGATAATCGCGGACCGCGCCGGCGTCGACCTCGAACCGATGAAGAAGCTCGGGAGCCTGGACACCGCAGAACTCCTCAAGTACGCAGTCGAGCCGCAGGTACTCGGCGACGTGGTCGCCGAGATCCTCGGAACACCGACGAAAATCTCGCTTGCACATGGTCTTCTGGCGGGACTGGGTACGCACGAGGCGATTAGCACCAATTACGACGGGCTGTTCGAGCGCGCCGTGGCGCAGACGGGCCGGCGAGCACCGTCTGTGCTGCCGTGGGAACCAGTCGAAGTCGGTCGGCCGTGGCTCCTCAAACTGCATGGTGACCTTCGCAAGCCCGAGAGCATCGTGCTCACCCGACGCGACTTCGTGCTCTTCGACGCACGCTCTCGGCCGGCCGGATCGCTTCTGCAGGCCCACGTTGATGACGAAGCACTTGCTGATCGTCGGGGCCTCCTTGGCCGACGACAACGTCATTCGCCTGGCGATGGAGGTCGACGAATACCTGCGCACGAACGGCACCGAGGTTTTGCAGGGGACGTTCATCGATGTGTCGGGACACGCAGCCAGACAACAGTTGTGGACCAGGCAATTCGACTGGTTCATCTGTGCCGGCGCCAAGCCCAAGGACCGGGTCCGGCAGATGGAGATCTTCCTCGATGTGGTCGCGGCCTATGCCGCCACCGACGCATCATGGTTGCTCGACGACCGCTTCGCGGGGTTGCTGAGTCGGGATGAGCGGTGCATCGTCGAGCGCGTTGGGGATGCCCTCGACGAAGTTCCCAGCGGCGCGAACGGATTGCTGGCGCCCCTGGAGTCCATCAGGGAGGCGCTGGGAGGGCGGGCTGAGTAATGTGCGGAGGTCAAGCGTCCGTCCTCGGCGGGACACGCCATCGCCGCGATGCTGTGGGTCGGCGGCCAGATCCTGATCGTCGATGTCGGTGAGGCCGGATTCCGTTGGCCGGCCAACTGTCTGCACGACCTCGAGCACTGGTTCGAAGAACTCGTCCCCGGCAGGCCTATTCGCGCGTCGCTTCGCCGGTGGCGGGTCGTTCCTAGCTAGCTAGGTGACGGAACGTGGCCGCTTCGCTGAGTACTGGTAGCTGCGGGTGCGCAACGACTTCATGTTGATCTCGGGGTTGATGGCCATGAGTTCGCGCAGGACGGGCCTTGACGTGAGCGAGAAGATCGCGGAGAAAGATCGTGGTTCAGTAGCTCTTTGTAAACTATGGAGTGCGTCCTCGCAGCTGAAGCAGTACCGGGTACGGTACCCGAGAACAAGAGGCCGAGGCTCGTCATGAAGTTCTTGACGTTGGCGACACTCGTGCCGTGGAGCGGCGCTATTTGCCCCGCGTCGTCCAGACCCTGCTCCCTGTAGCAAAAGATCTCTCCGTGGGCGAGGCCCGGACTGCTGGAGCGCAGGATTCTCTCGAACTCCAGCCGCATCTCGGGTCGGGCGCGTTCATCGATACTCCTCAAGCAGGTCATTCCAGGTTACGCAAACTCTCGAAGCCGCCGACGAACGTTCAGAGTACTCCGGTCGGCGGTAGACTTCGGAACCGGCGTGCGCGATTCGTTGTGATCACAAGTCGTGGTGAACGTCTGGTGATCTGCTGGCGGCCGTCGATGTACGTGCCAGGCGTCGTGTTGGGTGGCGGACGCAGGGCAGGAACGCGACAATTGGTGGCCATGTCGGGGAGTATCGAGCGCAAGTACCGCAGCGTCGAATCGAGGGGCCCACCGTTGCATATTCGCAGGCCATCGACAACGGACGGCAGGAGAATTCCTGCCGCTCTGATCCGCACCTGGTGTTCTGGTCGGCTCGAACGCGCGGACGGGATGCACAAATTGGTACCAACCGCACTCGCACATGTCGCCCTCGTCTGAGAGCATTCCGATGTGAACGAGGATCAGCGCATGCTCGAAGCCGCTTCGAAGAGCGGTGCCGAGTTGGCCGTGTTGGTGGACGAGGAGGGTCTGGTACTCACCGGCGATCAGGCGTCGGTCGAGCGTTATCTGGACCGGCTCCGAAGCATTGCTGGTGACACAGCGGACATCGCCGCGCTGTCACCGAGCAAGGCCGCGAACGTGGCGGCCACGGCCGCTGGGATTGCGAATGTGGCGGCTCAGCACGGAGAGTTCGTGCGACTGTCGCCGGCGAGCATGAAGCTGCTGAGAGCTCACAAGGTCATCCCCGGAACAGATGGTTTTAACCGGATGATGGTCGTGAACTCGAAGGGGAAGTTCGCCGGTCAGCTGCAGTGGCAGCGGGTGTCGTTGGGGCCCTCGCAGGCGATGGCGCTGCAGATGTTCGCGGTTCAGATGGCGCTGAAGTCGGCGATCGCATCCGTAGAAAAGGCCGTCGAGCGCGTGGAGGACAAGGTAGACGAGGTCCTTGCGCTCGCGAAGGCCGATCGTGCGGGAGATGTTGTCGGGCAGAACGCGACCGTCACGCGGCTTGTCGAGTACCTGGATAGTCAGGGTTCGCTGCCCGCCGCGGATTGGGATGCGGTTGCGCCTCTGGGACCAGCGCTCGAGATCACCATTGAGAAGCTCAGAGCGCATATCAAGGATGCGCTGACGGGGTTCGATCCGGAGAAACCCATCCAGGACCGCGCGAAGTACTTGGACAAAGTGGTGACATCGAATCAGCTGGGAGAGACCCTGCAACTGCTCGTTGTCGCCGAGGACACGCTGTACCAGTGGCAGCGTCTTCGGATCGCGCGTGTCGAGGAGACCGAGCCCCAACATCTCGAGAGTGTTGTCCAGTCAGCCCGGGATCTGCTCCGCGCTCATATAGAGCGTGACGGTGAAGTCCTGGTCCAGGCCCGAGAAAACCTGGCAGACTTCGCGCGCATCCGGCCGCTCGAGATTGTGCGCTTCATGTCCACGGGCCAGCTGAAATCCAACATGGTTTCGCTGCGCGACGACCTGGACCAGTTCGCCCACGCGCGCCGCAGCCAGGTGATCGGCTGGACCGAATCCGAGGATCCCGGGGTCCAGGACGCGCTCGCGGAGATCGGGAACCGTGCAAAGTTGGCGGCCGGCAGTGCTCGCGCGCTCGGGGCCAAGGCCGTCGACTTCGGATTCGTCGGAGTGAGCCGTGCAGGTGTGTGGCTGCAGGGCGTGGCGAATTCGCATGAATCCGCCAAGCGGAAGGCTGAGGCTATCGATGACGCGGTGTGGGGAGAGCCAGAGTAGAGCCACAAAACCCGGGAGTATACGGCGCTTCACGTCAATGACACGCCGGCCCTCTGACCTGAGTTGGACCTCCTTAGTGCCTGGCGTTGATGGCGGCGATGACCGTTTCGGCGTCGTCGTCGAGCGGGGTGCGTGCGGTCAGCGGGTGGCCGTCGATGTCGACGATGACGGTGTGGATGCGGCGCAGGGTTTGTACGATCTTTTTGATCGACATGCCGGTGAGGTTCTGCAGGTCACGGGCGAGGGCGAGGGCGGCGAACACGATGGTCAGGTGCGCGTCGATCGCATCGCGGGTGCGGTGAAAGATCGGGCGGGCTTTCAGGTCGGATTTGGCCATCGGCGAATGACTGCTCGACCTTCCACAGGTCGTGGTAGGCCGCAACAACGGCGTGCCCGTCCATCACCTCCGGTGCGATGTTGGTGACGTAACCTTTGTAGCCGGCCGCGGCGCGGGCACGGTCGATGGACTCGTCGTCGAGTGTGACCGTCTGGCCGGAGATCTTCACAAATCGCTGCTTACGCAACGGCTCTGCCTTATCCGCAACACGCTGGGCGCGCAGGATTTGGGCGTTGAGGGTGCGGTTGTCGCGGCGATCGCGTGCCCAGCTGTAGTGCCACACCACCCGCCGGTCGCGGCGATCAGCGCCGGTTCCCATCGGCCTGCTCAACTCCACCACTCCACCGTCGTCGATGTAGTTGCCCCGCCGACCGAAATGATCCTCCAACTCGTTGGGCGCCTTGGAAGTGCGTGAGGCAACAACAAATTTCAGGCCGGCGTCTTCGAGGGCGTTGAGGTTGGCCGCCGAGAGCATGCCGGCATCGGCGACGACGACCATGTCGGTGATCTCGTGGCGTTCGACGAAACCGGTGATGACCGGAATCAGCGTTTTCGTCGTCGGGTAGCTCCGGCCCGTTGCCGGGCCGGAGCCCCCTCAGAACCGGACGTGCGACTTTCATCGCATCCGGCTCAAGCAAGTCCCTATGGGCGTCGCGGGCGACGAGGCTGGGGTGCTGGTGCGTTCGGTGGCCGGCGGCGGCGCCGTCGCTGATACCAGTAGTCGGCCAGAGCGGGATCGTCCGGGGACGCATCGGCTTTGACCATCTGGTGGCGGCGAATCGGCGTCCACGACAGCTTCCTCAGGTAGGCGCCGGTTTCCCGGTCACCGAAGATCCATTGGTCCTGTCGTTTCGGATTGAACCGCCCAAAGTAGCGGTCCACGATCCACTGGCCGGTCTTCCTATTGTGCTGGCGGCTGCCCCACTTGAACAACGTCCACCACAGAGTGGAGCCGATGTCGGAGAAGACCTTCTTGGACACACCAGTTCGGTAGTACGCGGCCCATCCCCGCAAGATTGGGTTGAGTCTGCTGATCACCGCTGCCGCGGGTGCACCGTGAAGGCTGCGCACTTCCGTGCGCAATCTGGTGCGAAACCGCTTGACCGCGGTCTTCGATGGTGTGATCAGCAGCTTCCCGGGGTTGCGGTAGTGGCGGACGGTGAACCCGAGGAAGTCGAACCCTTCGGACAAGTGCACGATGCGCGTTTTGTCCTCGTTGAACGTCAACCCTCGGGGTGCCAGCCACGCGCTGAGACGTTGCTTGACCTGCTCGGCCTCGTGCCGTGAGTGGCACAGTGCGACCAGGTCGTCGGCGTACCTGATCAGCACCGGTGTTCCTGGCCCTGACCACCCTCGCGTAGAACGAAAGGGTTTGTACCGAACTCCAGCGGCGGTTTCCATTCCGTGCAGGGCGACGTTCATCAGTAATGGGCTGATGACGCCGCCTTGCGGCGTTCCCTCAATGGTCGGGGCGAACTGCCGGTTCTCGATCACTCCGGCTCGCAGCCACCGCGCAATGAGATCCCTTGCAGGGAATCCATGCAGGTGGTCGAGCAGCCGATCGTGATCAATCCGGTCGAAGGCTGCTGTCAGGTCGGCGTCGAGGACCCATGCCCGCTTCGGGTCCTTGGCCTTGCAGACGGTGAAGATGGCCTCGATCGCGTCGTGACAGCCCCGGCCGGGTCGGAAGCCGTAGCTTCGCGGTTCGAACCGGGCCTCCCATTCGGGCTCAAGTGCGTTGAGCACCACGGCTTGCGACACGCGGTCGGCGATCACAGGGATGCCGAGCGGACGTCGTTTGCCGTTCGCCTTCGGGATGTAGATCCGCCGAACTGGCAGAGCCGATCGGTGGTCGCCCTGTTGGACCTGACGGGCCAGCTCGGCCCGTTCAGGTCCATGCAGAGCAATCACGCCGTCGACGCCTGCGGTTCCTCGTCCTTGGTTGATCTGCGTGACCCGACGCGTAGCAACGAGCGCGTTCGCCCGAGACCGCATCATCAACCGCTGCAGGCTACGCACCTTGCGGTGCTCACCCGCCCGTGACGCCGTGAAGATGCGTTGCCGCAGCCGCCGTACCTCCATTTCGGCTCGGTCCCAATCGATCTGGTCCCAGTCCTCGCAGAAGTCCTGCGGTCCGTTCACCGCCACTGGTGTGGCGGTGTCCAACGTCCCCGCAGATGCTGACGTCACAATCATCGTCTCCCTTCACGAACTCACCTGACCCGCGTGGGCACCCTCTCGGGCCGAGTATTGCGCTCGTATCCGACCGGTTCGACCTCACCGCGACCAGAGGTGGCCGCCCCGTGGTGAAGCCCTTCCCGTTGCCTTTCGGCGTGTCGGCGTTCGCTTCTCGGGTCATCCTGTTCCCGGCTGGGATGTACGCGTCCCTCACGGTCGGCCTACCAGCCGCACAAGGCTGGACCCAGACGGGGTTTCCACGTTCCACATGCGTCAGACCTGAGTTGGACCTCCTTAGTGCCTGGCGTTGATGGCGGTGAGGATCGTTTCGGCGTCGTCGTCGAGCGGGGTGCGGGCGGTGAGGGAGTGAC
>NZ_JBITWL010000020.1:0-105830 GCF_044543825.1 Gordonia sp. NPDC062954
TCTCCGAATAGTGCTTTCGGGCCATGTCTTGATCATCTCGCTTCCTCCCGCACAGATGCGGGATTCAACGTGTCCAAGATCCGGGGTCAACTCCCCAGTCTCCCACGCTTTCCACAGCTCCTCGAGGCGGATGACGACTTCGTCGTGGCGCCACCACTGCGCGCACCAGCGGGTGTCGCGGTCGAAGCGTCCGGCTTTGATGTGGCTGAGCCAGTTGGTGAACCAGTCGGCGCCGGAGGTGAATCGCCAGTGCGCACGGGGGTCGTCGTCGGGGGTGTCGGTGTCGGGGGTGGTCATCAGAAGGTCCTTTCCCGGGTGGTGGCGGCGAGGGGCGGTGCAGTGGTCAGTGCTGTCTGCTGGGCTGCGCGTTCGGTCGCGCAGGCCTTCTTGGAGGCGTCGATCAGTTCGGCGTAGGGGCCGAGCCAGTAGGAGTTCTTGGTGGTGACGACGGTGCGGTTGCCGGAGGTGGCCAGTACTGCTCGTTCGGCGGGGAGTGCTTTGAGGTCGTCGATACCGAGAATGGGTTCGCTGGACCAGGATTCGCTGGTGCTGGTCGATCCCAGGCCGGAGTTGGAGTGCGAGCGGCTGCGGCGACGGACGTCGCGTTGGCCGATCATGCGGCTCAGGCCCGACAGGTAGGACTCGTTGTTCGATGATCCGGCGTAGATGTAGACGTTTGAGGAGTCCACGAGCATGTCGAGTTTGTCCTTGGACCACACTTTCGCGGCCTGGGCCAGCGATTGCAGCATGGTGACGATGACGATGCCCTGGCTGCCGAAGTGGGAGTACCAGTCGGGTAGTTCGGGCAGCTTGCACACGTTGGCGGCTTCGTCGAGCACTGCCACGACGGGCACCGGCAGGCGTCCACCGTTGCGCCGTGCTTGGGCGACGGAGGCTTTGAAGATGGTGTCGGCCAGGGCGGTGGTCAACGCGGTGGCCGATCCTGCCCCTTCCATCGACAGGGCGTACATGGTGTCGGTGGAGGTGACGAACGCTTGCGGATCGAACTTGGGCAGGTCGTGGCGAATGTCGTTGCTACCGACGGTGTTGTCGCCGTCGAACCGCACACGTTGGGGTGGGAGGACCGATCGGGCGTAGGCGGGCACGGTCATGACGTTGATGAACCGTCGCGCCATGTCGTAGAGGCCGTCTTGCTGGCGGGGGTTGAGGTTGGCGGCGGTGTCGATCTTGGCCGCGGCGTCGTGGTGGCCGTGGCGGGTCAACACCTGGCGGGCGACTTTGAGTTTGGGGTCGGTGAGCCAGCCGTCGACGTGTTTGAGGTCTCCCCCACCGACGGCTGCGGCCAGAATGTGCAGTGCCAGCAGTTCTTTGGCGCCGCCGTCGAAGTAGGCGTCCAGGCGTGATCCTTCGGCGGTTTCGGCGGCGGCGAAGATCGCGGCAAGCTCGCGGGCGTCGGAGAGTTCGTGCACGCACCAGAACGGGTCCCACCACCACTGCTGGCCCTGAGTGCCGGCGATGTGTTGGAGGTCCGAGAGCCAGATGGTGCCGCGGGTGCGTGGTGGTTCGCGCCGTTGGGTGCGATAGGCCCACAGTGCGCGCAGCCCTTGTCGGCTGGTGTCGGCCTTGGCGGCGTGGGTGGTGAGGTCGTTGCGGTCACGGACCCAGCGGGTGGCGTCGTAGATGTCGGGCTTGTTGGAGGTGGCGAACACTGCGCCGGGCGCCTGGCAGATCATCGGGATGGCGTAGCCGGTGGTCTTGCCGCATCGGGGTCCGCCGATGACGAGTCCGACCCACTCCCAGCTCATGTAGAGCGCGGATTTGCCCGATCCGATCAGCGATCCCAGCACCAGCCCGTAGTCGAGGTGCCCGGTGATGGCGTCGCGGCCGCGGAGGCGCTGCGCAGCGTGCTTGGCGTCGCGGGCGGTGATGGCGTGCAGTTCCCGGGGACGAGGAAGAAACTGTGCCACCTGGTCGAACTCACGCAGCACGGCGGTCGCGGCGCGATGACGTCCCACCACGACCGCGATCGCGACGGCGGCGATGACCGTGACCACCAGGAGCACGGTGGAGGCCACCGGCCAGTGGAAGGTGCCCTCGACGGCGGCGGTGGCCGGGTTGATCAGCACCGAGCCGGGCTGGCCGGTGAGCCAGCAGCCCGCCCGCCAGCACACGTAGATGATCGCCAGCAGCGCGAACACGGCGGCGGCGAGGTAGTAGCCGGCCATGGAGTCGTGTTGGCCGCGGTCGCGGCGATGGGTGGTGCTCACAGCTGGGCTCCGGTGTCGAGGGTGACGCTGGCCCCGACCTCGGGGACCGGGGTGGTCTGCCAGTCGCTGTCGCCAGCGGCGATCAACGCGGCTTCGGGGGCGGGTTCGGTGTCGGCGATGAGTTCACTCATCGAGCGGTGCCCGGCCCCGGCTGCGGCGTCGTCGACGTCGATGGCATAGTTCGCGGCCGAGGCCGACACCTGGTCGAGAAGATCGGTGTCGGCGACCTCGCCGAGGTCCTGGTCGCGGTCGCGGCCACCGATGGTGTCGGGGTCGACGCCGGCCTCACGCAGCCGCTCATCCCAGGCGTGCGCCCATTGCTCGGCGCGCTGCGCGGTGGCATTGATCTGAGCTTGCCGGGCGGTGTCACCGTCGCGGGCGGCCTCGGCCGCGGCTTCGCGCGCCAGATCGGCCGCGGCGTGTGCCCCGGCCCAGCGGGCCATCAAATCCGGTGTCAGAGGGTGACGTTCGGCGCTGGTGTCGGCGAAGTGGGGCGGTCGGGCGCCGGTGGCTCGCGCGGTGTTCAGGCGCTGCTGGGCTCGGGTCTGCTGGGAGCGTCGGCGGTGCTGTTGGTTGCGGACCTGGCGCAGTACTTCGTCGGCGTGGCGGCGGGATCGGCGCATGATCGTGCGGATTTCGTCGAAGATGTCGTCGACTTCGCGGCTGGTGTCCTGGGGGACGCTCTGTGGGTCGAGCATGGTGTGCCCTTTCTGTGAGGTGCGGGTTGCTGCTGGGGCGGCCGGTGGGTCAGGTGTCGGCGCGGGGGTAGGTGGCGACCTTCCACTGGCCGTCGACGCGGACGAGATCGGCGGTGACGGTGAACTTCCGGAACGAGGTCACCGTGGCGTCGATGCCGAGCACTGTCTGGATGACGGTGCCGCGCGCGCTGGCCTTGTCCGGTGAGATCAGCACTGCTGAGGCGCCCTCGACGCGGGCGGTGATGACGTCGAGAGATTGCTTCCATGCGCCCCACTGGGCGCTGGGACGCACCGTTGCCGAGCTGTTGGCGGAGTCCAATGCCTGGCCGGTGAGGGTGGCGCGGGTGCGGCGCAGTGCATCGGTGGGTGAGGTGTCGGTGGCGGGTTGCCAGCTGAACATGGTGGTGACGGTGGTGGTGAACACCCCGATCGGCTCAGCGCGATCGGGCAGGCCGGGCGGGCTGCTGTAGTGCTCGCCGTGGTCATGGTCATGTGCGGGTTCGGTGGTGTCGTCGCTGCCGGAGCATCCGGCCAGTGCGGCGATCAGCACGATCGCGAGGACGACCAGGAGGTGGCGGTGGTGGTGGTTCATCGGTTCTTCTCCGGAAGCCCTTGATCGGCGAACTGTTTGGCGTAGGCGATGACTTTCTGGCCGTACGGGCGGGTCTGGGTGTCGTAGTCGCCGCCGGTGGGTGTTCCGCCGGCGTTGAGGACCGCGCCGACTCCGGCGTTGTAGGCGTAGGCGTAGAGAATTTCGCGGCCTTCGGCGGGTTCTTTCACTCGGCCGGAGGCGATTGCGGCGTCGATCTGTTTGGCGTTGGCGCAGGAGAACCGTCCGGCGGCCATGACGGCGTCGCCGATGTCGGTGGCCGAGGCGCGGCCGTTGCCGTCGTCGTCTTTGGCCCAGGACGGGTAGGTGTAGTCCATGAACTGCATCGGCCCCTTCGCTCCTGCCGGGGACACCAGGGAGGCGTTGAACCCGGTCTCTTGCTTGCCGATTCCGCCGAGGAATGCCGAGCTGATCTGCGGGCACAGCAGTCCGGCTTTGCGGAACCACGGCTCGTAGGCCGGTGGGACCCGTCCGGCGGCGAGGTTGTCGACTCCCCCGCCGTGCTGGTCCTCGACCGGGCCGCAGTCGGCGCCCTCGTCAGCGCTGATCCCGCCGGTGACGCCTGGTGCGGTGTAGACCTCATTGCCGCGGGGCATGCCGTGGCCTTCGACGGTGGCGTGGACGTGGTCGAAGTGGTTCTGGGTGGGGTCGCCGCGGTCGTTCATGACGTTGGACTTGCCGACCACCGGGTAGTAGGTCTGGCGCCAGATCGTGTACTCGAGCTTGAAGTGCTTCTTGTTGTCGAGGATGTATTTGTTGACGGCGTTGCCGAGCGCGATCCCTTGCGCGGAGGTGTAGTTGGGGATCATGACGTCGACGGCGCGGCCGGACGGGTGGTCGTTGAAACCGCCGCCGTCGGCACGCCAGCCGCCGATGGTCTGAATCTGCGGGAACTTCGCGGCGATCGCGCGGGCGAGGCGGATGGAGTCGACCTGGAAGTGCGCTTCGGAGCCCTTGGACTTCGGTAGCGGCGGCAACGGGCCCGACGGCCCCGACGGTGCGGGCGGCCCACTGGGTGCGCCCGCGGGCGGGGGCACCGCGGCGGCGTTGAGGAACGTGCCTGCGGGTGCCGGTTTCTTGCCGGTGACCCCGGCGGTCTTGGAAGTGGTCGGCCAGGCGCCCCAGCCCTGGGAACCCAGGACGCGGTTGGCGACCTCCATCTGCTGTTCGCGGGTGGCTTTGTCGGCGGTCGGCGCGTACTGCGCTCCCCCGGCGCCGGTCCAGGTCGACGCCGCGAACTGCAGTCCGCCGTAGTAACCGTTGCCGGTGTTGATCTTCCAGTTGCCGCCTGATTCGTGTTTGGCGACGGCATCCCAGTCGGCGGCGGTGACGACGTCGGAGGCGGGGATCACGCGTGGGGCGGTGAGCACGCGCGGACTGCCCGGTTGGGCGGGCGCGCGTCCGGCCGGGGCGGCGCCGGGTTCGGGGCTGGTGGACACCCACCCGGCTGGATCGACTGAGTGGCCGCCGGTGAAGTCGCGGTGTCCGCCATCCCACACCTCGAAATGCAGGTGCGGGCCGGTGGATTGGCCGTCGTTGCCGAGCTTGGCGATGTGTTGTCCGGCGGTGACTTTCTGACCGGCTTTGACCAGCACACCGTCGGCGAACATGTGCCCGTACACCGTGGACCACACGTGCCCGTTGATGTTGTGGGTGAGCACGATCCAGTGCCCGAACCCCGACGCGGTCCCGGCGGCGGTGACGGTGCCGTCGGCGGCGGCGTAGATCGGCGCGCCGATCGCCCCGGCGAGGTCGATACCTTCGTGCATCGCGCCGTCGCGTGGGCCGTAGCCGGAGGTGATCTGAAAGTCCTTGACTTTCATCGGCTTGACCTTGGCGCCGGGTGAGTGGGAGGCGTCGGCGGGTTGGTCGACACCGCCGGTCAGCGGCAGGCAGGAGTCGTCGTCGCCGGCGACGGAGATGATGAGGGTGCACGAGGCGAAGAACCCCATGACCAGTGCCAGCAGTGGCACCAGCAGTTTGGAGGCGTTGCCCTCACCCACGAGGCAGGTCCCGGTAGTCGGTGGGGTCGCGGTCGAGGTCGCGGACGTGTTCGGTCAGCGCCTTGTTCATCGAGCGCACGACCTCCAGGCGGGTGGCCCATTCGCGGTCTCGGGCGGTGACATCGCGGCCGACCCCGGCCGCCCGGCACCACCGCATGACGCTGTTGGTGCCGGCGCCGATGTTGGCGGCGACGTCGGCGGCCGCGGCGGTCAGCGACAGCGAGGTGCGGGCGAGCAGCTCGGCGACGGCGCGCACTGCCAACCGCCGGACTTCCTCGGGGTGGGCGGTGCGGCGCGGGTTGGGTTCGACCACCCAGTCCTGCACCTGCTCCCAGGCGCTGGGTAGCGGGTCGATTGGGGTGGCTGTGCCCGGGTCGCTGTCGGTGCTCATGCCGCGGCTCCGGACTGGGCGCCGCGGCCGCGGTTGAAGCGCTTGTTGGTGTTGTGCATCTCGGTGGCGCGCTCGGTGGCGGTCAACCGCATCTGCACCGGGATACCGGGCTGCTCACCCTCTTTGATCAGGAACTTGCCCATACCCGGGGGTACGGTGTTGGTTTCGGTGCCGGTGGCGCGGACCCCGTCGGCCCAGTCGGTTTCGTTGATCTCGGAGACGACGGGGTCGTCGATGCCGCGGGGGGTGGTGGCCCACTCGGCGAGGGTGGCGGCTTCTTTCTCGTTGAGGTTGACCTTGCCTTCCATCAGCGAGGCTTCGTCCTCGGGTAGCGGGAAGCACACCTTGACTCGGGCGCGGTCGAGGAAGCCCATGGCGCGCTGGCGATCTTCCATGGAGTCGAACGCCTGGAGGTCTTTGACGGTGTGGGTGGTGAACAGGCTGCCGGTGCCCTGTTCGCGCTGGACGCGGGTGACTTCGTCGACGCGCCAGACGATGCCGTTGCCGACGCCGAGCACCAGCGAGAACTCGTCGCACACCAGGTCGTAGTTGCGGGGTTCTTGCAGGCCGTGATCGGAGAGCAGATGGGAGGCTTCGACGGCGGAGAATCCGTCGGACCAGCACGCCAGGAGTACCGCGGCGCGCAGCTTGCGGGCGTTGGCCGGTAGCCGGGACATGTCCACGCACACCCCGAGGGCGTCGATGTCGATGGGTTCTTTGGTGGGGGCGTTGAAGATCTCGCCGAACTGCCCCGACACCAGCTGGTCGAGCGACTGGCGCAGGTTCTCGGTCAGCAGCAGGTAGCGGTCGACGGCGATCGCGTCATGCGGACGGCGGCCCAGGGCGCCGGAGGCATCGAGGAGGTCCTGGTGGGCGCGACGCACCTCCGGATTGGTGTCGGCGTCGCGGGCGGTGGCGTCGATGAGAGTTTGCGGGACTTGGCGCAGCAGGTTGAGCACATCGCCGGGTAGGGGCGCATTGGTCAGGGTGAACTCGTTGGCCGTGCCGTAGAGCACCCGCAACGCGGTGGTCAGCAGCGTCTCCTCGTGCGGGGCGATCGGGCGGCCGGAGCTGATCTCAAGGAGCCCGGTCGCGGCGGTGACCTGGCGGGCCCGCATTTCGCGTTCGGCGAGTTGGCGTGCGGCGGTGGGCAACCGGGCGATGAGGTTGCCGAAGGTGCCCACGGCGAGGGGGTTCATCGGCGAGTCGAATCCGACGCTGGTGACCTGCGGGGTGACCGGTGTGATGCCGTCCTCGCGGTGCTGAACCCGGCCGTCGCTGTCGTGGAGGACCATCTGGCGCATCATGTTGACGAAGTCGGGGCGGTGATCGCCCATGATGAGCGGGCGGACCCCGGTGGCCAGGTCGTGGCACACAATGCGCCGGTTGAGGGTGCTTTTTCCGAATCCGTTGAGCCCGAACACCATCGCTGAGGGTGCGGTGATCTGTCCGGCCTCGAACCAGCCGATCTGGTCGAACCCGACGGGCTGTCCGGTGTCGAGGTGCGAGCCGACGGGCGCGCCGTCCAGAGGTGCCGAGGCGCCGATGGGGAACGGGTAGAACCCCGGCACGTGCGCGGTGGTGCCGCGCAGCTCGTTGGGGCGGCGCACGTGGGCGACGCGGCCGCCGCCACGCCCGTCGAAGCCGCGGTTGGTGCGGATCAGGGTGGGCACGTCGAACTGGATCGGCCGGGCAATGGCGGCGTCGTGGCGTTCCCGGCGGCGGGTGTCGTTGTCGAGTTTCTGTCGGGCGAGGTAGCCGCTGATCCCACCGCTGCGGGCGGTGTCGAGCAGGTCCTCGCGGGTGTCGTCGTCGTAGAACGTGGTCGGCTTCGTCGAGCGTTCCTTGGTGCTCGGCCGGGTGGCCGAGGCCGCACCAGCATTCAGGCGCAACGTCGACGGCGTGGTGTCGCCGCCGGTGGCGGTGGTGGTGGCGGCCTTGTGGAGGTCAGTGACAGTCATGGTGGGGCGTCTCGCAATCGGTTAGCGGTGGCGGTGGCGCAGGGCTTCGTCGGTGATGTCGCCGTGTTCGGGCAGCAGCACCCCCAGCCCGGTTCCGGCGGCGAACAGTTCGGCGTGGCGGTCGTAGCCGTTGCGCACGCCGAGGCGGGCGAACAGCGGCAACCGGGCTCGTAGGGCGTCCACCGACGGCGTGCGGGGACGCGGCTCGGTGATCGTCAGCGTGGCGCCGAAGCGCTGCAGCACGGGCTCGAACGTGAGCCGAATGGGGTCGTCGGGGTGAATGGTGTCGGCGATGCAGGTCGCCCGCCAGGTGATCGCCAGCCGGGTGCGCGGGGTGGTCGGGTCACGCTCGAGCAGCTGGGCCAGGACCGAACCCATGGCGTGTGGCGGTTCCAGCACGTGCGGGGCGATCACCCAAGTCGCCGACAGCAGGTCGTTGTGGCAGAACACATCCCGCACCCGGTGTGGTGTCGAGTCCGGTGCGATGTCGGCGAACGTGGGCGAGGCGTCATCGGCCAGGCCACCGCGGTAGGCCCGTACCCCGACCGCGGCGACCTGCGCTGCGGTCAGCGGCGTGGTGTCCAGCCCGGCGGCGTGCAGGGACCCGATCAGCGTGTGCAGGCGTCGGCCCACTTCCACTGCCATCTCGTCGGGGGTGGTCTTCATTGCCGAGGTGGCCGCGACGAAGGTGACCGCGAGATAGGTGTCGGTGGCGAGGTCGGCGACGTCGAGGCGGTAGTGGTGCTCTGTGTCCAGCCATTGCCGGTGTGCGGTGTCGGTGCGCGGGAAGGTATCGGCGACGGCGGTGACCGCGACGACATCCCAGGCGTCGGCACCGAAGTCGATGCGGGTGTAGTCGCACAGTTGTTGCCAGTCGCGCAGCGTCGCGCCGGTCGCGGCGAGGATCACCGTGTAGTGGCCGGTGGCGTGTGCCCGGATCAGGCCGTAGTCGTGGCCGCCGGCCGAGCGGTGCTCGGTGATCGACAGGACGGTGTTGATCTGGGGCAGGGATGCCGCCGAGGAGGACAGGCGGGCGCGGGAACGCTGCAGCAGCGAGGTCAGGGCGGGAAGCGTCGGCATCGCAGGGTGGTCCTTTCTGTCCTGGTCAGGCGGCGAGCTTGTCGGAGACGGTGCTCTCTTCGGAGAGCACGACACCGAAACCCAGTCCGGCGCAGAAGGTGACGAGTTGTTCGTCGCGGGTCGGTTCGAGTGGGGTGGCCGCCGAGAGGCCCAGATCGGTGACGAGGGTGTCGATCTTCTGGGTGTCGGCACCGATGGGGCAGGTGGCGGTCACGATCATCGACACCCGGGTCACGCCGGCGCCGCGGGCCTGTTCCTGGCGGGCACCTTCGGCGCTGTCGAGGCGCACGAGTGCGCGTTCGGGCAGTTTGCCGACGTTGGTGCGCACGGCCTGGCGGGCATCGTTGTGGTCCTTGTTGACGATGGTGGTGGCTTGGGCCGGGGTGTAGGGCTGGTAGACGAAGGTGACTCGTTTGCGCGGTACGTCGCTGTGCGGGGACAGCAGATCGGCGAGCACGTTGGAGTCGAACGGCGCCTCGGGTTCGTTGCGCATCGTCCACGACATCGACTGCGCCGCATCGTGAAGCAGGCGGCCGTGCTGGTCTGAGGCTGAGGTCGGTCCGCAGTCTTCCCACCGCAGGCGCATCGGTTCACCGCTCATCAGACCGATTTCGAGGTCGAGCTCGTCGGCCGGGGAGAAGCTGCGGCGGGCGATGGCGCAGATTTCGCGTTCGAGCATCGGCCGTACTCGCAGACCGGCGGCGTGGCAGTAGTCCCGAATCCGTCCGAGGCGGCGCGCCAACTCGTTGCCCATGTCGGTGGCGTCGCGTTTGCGGTGCATGGTGTCGGCGCGCCAGGTCAACCCGATCCGCGCTTCCAGGCGCACTTCGGCGGTCGGTACCGCTTCGGTGGCTTCGATGATGATCTTGCGGGCCAACGCTGGCGCAGTGTCTTTGAGTCGCGACCGCACGATGCTGGAGGCCCGCATCCCTGATTCGGGCAGGGTTTCCATGGTGACCGTGGCGGCCACGAAGTCCGGTGATTGCCCGAGGAAGGTGAGCATGTCGCCGAGGCGGGCAACCCAGCGGTCCCGCACGGGCTGGTCATTCCACTCCCCGCCCTGGGGCCAGGTCCGCAGTACCAGGGTGTAGAAGTTCTTCGACGACAATTTGATCAGACCGAACGGTGCCGATCCGTCGCCGGGTGAGAAGTTGAATGTCTCGGCGGTGGCCAGCGGTCCCGGTGGTGGGGTGCCGTCGGGGATCATGGTGAACGGCCCCGACCGCACCAGGGTCTCACCGGCACGGCGCGACTTCGACACCGCCCGTGCACCCATGCCCAGCTCCCAGGCTGAGCGGCCTCGCAGCGACACGACCAGCGGCACGAACAGCACAGCCAGGGTGAACGGCAGCCCGAAGAACTTGATCACCCCGGGCAGCGGCAGCATCAGCCCGACGACGGCGATGAACAGGAACCCGAGCAGCACCATCGTCGAGAACATGGTGAACCCGAATGCGCCGGAGGACCGGAACGCCGCCGCGGGGCGGTACAGCAGTCGGCGGGTGCCGGCTTTGTCGGTCATGACAACCTCTTTCGACAGTCAGAGAGATGGGTCGGTGGTGGCTAGTGCGCCATGGCGTGTTCGTTCCAGCCCGAACGCATCGGCGGTGGACTGCTCAGGGACGGGTCAGCACTGGTGGTGGCTTCGACTTCGGATTCGACGCTGTCGCTGACGGTTTGCATTGCTGCCCCGGCGAGTCCGCCGGCCGATCCCATCGCGTCGCCCAGCCCGGAGGTGGGACCGCCGCCTCCTCCCCCGCCGCCGGAGCTGGCCTGGCCGCCCTGTCCACCGGAGAGGGCGGGTTGGGCGCCGGGCCCGCCGCCACCGGATGGTGGTGGTGGTGAGGGTGCTGATGCCGTGGAGATACCGCCCGAGGGTCCGCCGCCGCCGCGACCGGCGATCGAGGACATCCCGCCCGCGCTCGCGCCGCCGCTGGCCCCGGCGGTCGCCCCACCCGAGGCGGCCGCGGCCGCGACCTTGCCTGCCGCGACACCGGCACCGATGGCCGCACCCGCTGCTGCGGCACCTGATCCGCCGCCGCCCATGCTTGCCACGGCGGGGGCGATCAGGCGCATGAGCGCGGGTAACACGAACGCGCACAGCATCATCAGCACCATGCCCAGGACCACCTGTTGGGCGTTGTCTTTGGAGGCTCCGGCGCGAAAGGCCACGAAGTAGGTCAGCGCGCCCACGGGTTTGAACAGCAGGAATGCCACCGACCACGCGATAAGTCGCTGGTAGCTCTGCGAGCCGGGTCCGGTGCCGGAGAATGCGGCGGCCACCGGTAGCGCGGCGACGACCAGCAGCAGCATCGCCTCGCGCACCACCAGCAACGCCAACTGCAAGAAGGCTCCGAGGAATCCGACGAGGGCGAAGATGCCGATGGCGGTGGTGCCCAGCGCGGAGTTGGTCAGCAGGTTGAGTTTGAGGAAGTTCTTGATGACGTCGCCGTTGCCGCCGCCGGCGGTCACTGATTCGCTGACCAGCCAGTTGGAGATGCCGTCGGCGATGCGGCCGCCCACGGTCAGTGCCAGCGGGATCGCGGCGGTGGCCATCGCTGAGCGGAAGATCAGTTTGAAGCCCTCTTCGGCGTCATCGGCCAGGGAGCGTTTGCGGTCGATCATCATCCGTAGGCCGAAGAACATCAGCGAGAACGTCAAACCAACGATCTGGATTTGCAGGGTGTGATCATGGACTTCCTGCATGAGGGAGGACTTGTTGTCCAACTGGGGGTTCGGGAGTTTGATCCACCACGCCATCGCCCACGTCAGGACGGTCTGGTAGCCCTCGAGTAGCGAGTTGACGATCTTCTCGAATGTTCCGCCGACCACGCTGCCGGCCACATTGCTCGCGGCGTTGCCCGCGGCGCCGCAGACGGTCCGGCTCAACGGTCCCAGGGCGTCGCACAGCGGGTTCGCTGCGGCCGTGCCCGCACCGGCCCACGAGGACACCGTCGCGGCGATCAGCGCCACCACGACCGCGGCGTGGGTGCGTCGGCCGGTCAGGGCAGCGCGCACACGCCCTCGTCGGCCGGAACGCGCTTCCCGGAGGTGAGAGTCGTTGTGGTGGTTCACCATGGGGTCCACCCATCGCCGGTGGTCGAGATGAGCAGGCGGCTCGGTTCGGTGCCGGGTTCGGGGACCACCCATTTCCACTGACCGTCGCGCCAGACCATGTCGACGCCGACCGAGATGGCGGTGAAGCCGTCGTCGCGGTTGAGAGGTTGGGCGAACTCGACGTGGGCGAAGTCGGTGGAGTAGGTGGTGACGCGGACCGCGACCGGCACATCCCGGATCTGCGCGGGCAACTCAGGGTTTCCGGCATAGATTTGCGCGCCGTTGGTGCGCAGGTTGTCGGCCTCGGGACGTGCGGCCTCGGAGACCACGGCCGCGCGATCGAGTAGAGCGACGTTTTGGTCATCGGGTGCCCAGGTGGCGCGCTGGCCGATCTGCCAGGCGGCCAGTGCCGCGCCCTGCGGGGTGTGGGCAAATCCGGTGGGTACCCCGTCGGTGCTGATCGCGGTCGGACCGTCGGAGGTGGAGAATGGGATGGTCGCGCCGTACACGCGCTGCCACATCAATCCCTTCGGCGGCGGGAGCACAGCCTCAGGGTCATCGGTGTCGGAGGGGTCGGTGGTCTGCGGGAGGACCTGGCCGAGCGGGTTGGTCGGGGTTTCCACCCGGCGGCCGCGGGTGTCGGTGGTGGGCATCCCGAACGCGTCGTCGGGCAGCCGGGTCACCGGGGTTTGCGGCGGCAGCGACGTCGGTGTGTCCGTGGCGGTGACCTGTGGCGGCGGTGCTGACGAATCGCCATCATCGCCGCGGATGGCGACCAGCACGGCCGCGCCGATGACCATGGTCAACACCAGCAGCGACAGCACCAGTGTGGTGCTCTTGTAGCCACCGGACTGGCGCAGTGAGTGCACCGCTGCCAGTCGGCCGAGGTCGTCGTCGCGAGGATCGGGGGTGCTCATGGGGTTACGCTCCTGTCAGTGCGACCATGTCGGTCGGCGTGGCCGAGATCGCATCCACCGGTGAGGCACCCGCCGCGGCGTCGGGCAGCAGCAGCCGCCAGTCACCGAACGCCGGTGCCCACACGACCGTGGTGTGATTGACCGTCATCGAGCGGTCCGGCAGCCGGGTGTAGATGTCGACCGATGCCTTGTCGGGGGTGAACGCGGTCAGTTTCCAGCCCTGCACCTGCGGCGCCTGACCGGCTGGCACGCCGGACGTGGTCGACAGCTGAATGCGGTTGGTGATGAAGTCATCTCGCGCTTGTCCCGGTGCGAGGAGTTCACGCACAACCTGGGGCCACTGGTCATCGAGCGCGACCGAGAGACGCACGATGGCATTGACCGCGGCCAACCCCGCGCCCGGAGGGGTGCGGTCGAACCCTCCCGGGGCGATGACATCGGACATCTCGTGGGGGCCTTCGGCGGCTTGGGGAAGGCGCATCCCGTTGAACTCCACCCACCGCAGATCGGTGGGCGGCGCGGTCAGCGGAATCTGTTGCGGCGTCGACGGCGTGGCCGTGTCGGGCTCTGATCCGCACCCGGCGAGCAGGCCGATCACCGTGCACACCAGGCCGAGGAGGGTGATCGGTGTGGTGATCAGCCGAATACCAGCACGGCCGCCGCGATGTTGCCGGCGATCGCGACCACCCACACCCCGAAGATGATCTTGGTGAACCACTCCCCCGCGGGGATCTGGGAGAACGGATGCTCGCGCACCTTGTCGAAGGCGATCGAGGCGCCCAGAAAGACTAGGTGTAGCAGCGCGAGCATGTTGGCTACGAACACGAACCAGCCGCCGATCAGGGTGATGTTGCTCATCACCTCGGGGGGTAGTTTCGCGTAGGCCACTGTCATGGTGGTGTTCATCGCTGTAGCTTTCGGTCCGCACGGCTCACTGCCCGCCCGCGGCCTGCAGGATCGTGGCGCCCGTCGCGATCACCATCGTCCCGACGATCGCGCCGATCGCGATCTTCACGCCCTTGCTGTCGCCGCGATCGGTGATCTTGTCCCATGCGATGAAGCCGCCGCCGACGACGATCGCCACCGCGCAGGCGAAGTAGGCCAGGAAGGTGGCCCACCCGCCGAAGGTGTTGAGCCGATCAGACAGGCCGGGAATCGGGATGGGGTTGAACGCCACGTAGGTGGTGGTGGCCGAGGCCAGGGTGGACTGGAGCATGATCTCTTCCTTCTCGTGAGGTGTGGAGGGTTGTGCAGTTGTGCCGTTACGGGGTTGTGCTGTTGTCGTTCGACATCACCGCGACCGCGGCGTCTCGCAGGCCCTGGCCGACGGCGGCGATGTCCGGGGCGACGACGGTGCGCGGATCGGACCGCCGCGCGGCCGGCGCGGGATCGGGGCCGGTCGAGGGCAGCTCGTTGAGCGGGGTGTCGACGAGGAAGTCGTGCCAGGAGATGTGCCACACGTTCGCGAAAAGGCCCGACCCGACCAGCAATTCGCGGTCGCGCCGGAGCCGGGCGGTCGGCTTTCCCTTCCGCCCGGCTACCAGCACCAAACCCAGCAACTGCACATGGGCTGGCGCATTGTTCGTCGCGTATTGGCGGGCGGCCAGCGACGCTGCGGCCAGGCCGCGCGCCGATTCTCGCGCAACGAGTACCGCGAACGGTGGCTCGTCGGCCCGCCCGGGCCACAACTGGCCGGAATCGCCGACATGCTCGAGCTGGGCCGCGAGCGTGGATACACCAGCACCGCCGTGGCAGCCCACGGCCGCCACCAGATGCGCCGGTAACCGGGTCGTGCGCCGCCCCAACATCTCCGATGCGCTCGGCGGCAAAATCGACGCACCCCGAATCGCTCCGGCGTTCTGCGCCGCCGACACCGTCTCCACACTCGCGGCCATCGTTGTTATGCCCCCTTCGGCGTGAGCTGCGGGAAGGTGACCTTGAGACCCGGGACGGCCTTCTCGGCGTGCCGGGAGAGGTCGACAGCGGCGTCGGTGACGGTCTTGCGCACCTGATCGGCGGCACCGCCCAGTGCCTTGTAGGGGGCTTCGGCCTGCTCAGCGGTCCAGTTCGCGGTGTAGGTCTGTCCGCCGATGGTGGTCTCGGCGTTGACATCTCCACCGACGCTGACCTGGTAGTGCACCGCAGGTAGACCGGCCTTGGTCGCCTGGTCGGCAGGTAGGTGGAGCTCGAACTGGTTGGCGCCGGGGTTGGGCAGCGGAGCGGGTTGCGGGCGGGGTTGCGGGGCGCGGCGGTTCGGGTCGGGCTGGCCGGGCAGTCCGGGCTGACGCGGGTTCGCGCCCGGATCTCCGGCACCGAGTGCGTGCGCGAGGAGTCCGCCGGCCGTTCCACCGGCCACACCGCCGACGATCGCCGCGGGGATACCCAGGGCGGCGGCACCGATCGCCGCACCGGCTGCGGCGCCGATCGCTGCGCCCGTTCCGGTGTGCGCGCCTGGGAAGGGCACCACCATGGTCGACCCGATGACTGCGCCCACGCCGGTACCGATCAGCGCACCACCGACACCGCCGGTCACTGCGGCGGGCACGCCGAGGGCGACCGCACCTGCGGTGCCGCCGAGCGCCACGCCGATGATGGTGGCCGCGGCCTGGCGGGACGCTTCGTCTTCGGGAACGCCGACCGAGATGAGGCCCTGGGCGATCTTCGCTTCGCCATAGGCCGACCACTCGTTGATCGAGACCCGCTGACGGTCGGTCAGCCAGGGAGCATCACGTTTGAGCTGGTCTTCCTCGACGAGGAAGTTGCCCACGCGCAACGTCTTCGGGGGCGGGGCAATCGGGCGGACCGGCGCGACCGGGCGGGGCAAGGTGTAGGCCCGCGGCGGTGCCGGGTTGTAGACGGTGTCGTAGTTGGGCTGGTTGTACGCCTGCGGATCGGCGTAGGGCCGATACGGAGCTTCCCGGGGCGGTGCCGGAATTGCGCCCGGACCGGGGTTGTAGTTGTAGCTTGGCGCAGTCTGCTGCGGAGGTGCGACCGGTGGGGTTGCGTCGTCGCCACCACCGCCGACGCCGCCCTGCTCGAACCCGTCGTCGGTCTCGCCCTGGTCGACACCGCCCTGTTCGTAGGCTGCGGCAGGGCTGTCGACCAGGAGGGTAGCGCCGAAGGAACCGGAAACCATCAGCGCAGCAAGCACTGTCCCGACGAACGGGGTGGCTGGTGGGGTGGTGCGGTGCCGGCGTTGTGCCCGCGACCGCCGGGGCGGGGTGTCGAACCGCGGAGACGTGACCGCTGGTGAGGTGAGGTACATGGGAGGGGGTGACCTTTCTATTTCTTATTTCGTGTGACAGACGCGATGTAGGTGCGTTCGCCGATCTGGGTGGTGGTGATGTTCTGGACATCGGGGTCGGGATCGCGGGTGCCGTCGGGCAGGATCAACGTGACCTCCACGCGGTAGGTATCGGCGCCGGTCTCGTCGATCGACAGGCAATACCGCGCTTGGGGATTGAGCGTGTCGATGCTTGATTGCAGATCGACAGCGCTGCCGATGCCCTCGACATTGGACGAGGCCATCGCCCGCGCGGCCGGCCCCGAACGCCAGTGGAAGTAGGCGTAGTTGAACGCTTTGATCACGTTCGGGCCCGACGTCAGGTCACCCGGGTCGCGGCCGGTGGTGGTGGACCCTTCGGTGGTCGAGGGGCATTCCACTGCATCGGAGAACGGGTCTGGGGTGTCCATGGCGGCGACCGGATCGGTGATGCCGTCGCCTCCCCCGCCGCCAACGACCGCTTTGATCGAGAACACGATCACCAGCACCGCAACGACGATCACGCCCACCGAGGCGCCCACGATCAGCAACCACCGACGTTGCCCCCGTGCCGGAGGCGCCGGAGGTGGCGTACTTCGAGCGACAGTCGGTGTGGGATAGACAGTCTCGACGTAAGGGTCGTCCTCGACATCCTCAAACTCGACGACCTGGGGGTCCTCGTGGGCGGCGTAGCTGTAGTGGTTGTCGTCGAGGGGTTCGACGTCATCGATGGGTGCGGTGATGTCCTGCTCAGCAGGCGTCGGCTCGTCGTTCCACTCGGTGGGCTGGTCCGGGTGAGGTTCGGCGGTGTGCAGCCAGGTCTGCACACTCGGATCGTTCTGCCAACCGGTACTCATCCGAACTTCACCTCGCCCCCGGGGCGGTATGCGCGGGTCCAGCGATCGCACTCGGCGAGGTGCCAGTGCAGAGGGTGTTCATCGCCGAACACACCGCGGCGGGCCGCGGTCAGGGAGAACGGGTCGATGGTGTGCAGCGTGTTGTCGAACACGTCGCGGTAGGTGGCGCCGACCAGCAGTTCTTCCGGCAACGAACCGTTCGAACCAACCACCAGCACAACGCTGTTCGCGTCGAGACGGTAGCCGCGGTCACCGGGCAGTACGCACCGCGCCCGTTCGTCGTACGCTTCTTTGAGCCGCGTGATGCTGTGGCCGTTGCCCATCCCCCATCGAGTCGACGCGCAGCCGTTCTCGTCGGTCAGGATCACCGCTGTGGCCGGGTCGGTGACTGCGGTGACCAGATCGACGGGACTCAACCACACCGGCTCACCTGCCTGCGGGTTGATGGGACGGCCCGGATGTCCGAGGTTGTGAGAGACATGTCCCCCGAGCGGGGGTCGGATTGCACTGTCACTGAACATGTACTCGCTCCTTCCGGAGTGATTCGCTGGGTGCGTGAGTGGAAGAGAATGGGTCTAGCTGGCGGTGGTGGTTCGACCACCACCACAAGCGCGGCACAACCCGCGCCCGCACACGCGGGAAGGGTTGGCCGAGAGGACGATCAGACTCATTGCGAGGCCCCGCTGAGGAACGGCGGCAGCCCGGACGCGCCGCCGGGAGGTGTGGTTTGCGGGACCGATGAGGCCCCCGAGGGAACTGTCTCGGACGGAGCCGATGGTGACGAGGTGCCGAGCTCCCACGGATAAGCCGGTTCCGACGTCGCAGCGCTCGGCGGCAACGACGTCGTGGTCAACGATGGAAGTGTCGACGAACCAGCAGACCCCTCCCCGAACAGCCACGAGAAGTCATCGCCGCCGCTGCCGCTATCGGGCGAGTTCGACGACCCGCCGTCCTTGCCGGCGATGTCGCGTGCGGCCGCCACAATCCAGTCCCCGATCAACTTCGTCGGGGGCTGGCCTGTCGGTGTGGCCGAGACCTCCGAGTACGAGGCGTGTTGCTTGGCCGCATCCCAGTACTTCAACAGCGAGGACACCTTGAACAGGTCGGAGTTCGCTTGGAACTCGGACTTGAACGCGGTAAACGCCTCAGAGACAAGACGTTCCTGGGTTGCCGGTGGGACCAGCGTGACCGCTGCCTGGCCCAGCTTCGCCCCCAGAATGCCGACGATGGCCAACGGATTCGCAGCACCCGCGGTGGCGATCGCAGCGATCGTGCCCGGAGTAGCGACCGTCTGCACAACGGTCTTTACCGCGTTGAACCCGATCGTGCCCACCTTGATCACCGCCGACAGCGCATCCTGCACACTCGGCAACGGCGTACGCGGGTCCGAGGCCACCGCCAACCGCTCCGACAACGTCTGGCGCGGTTGATAACTCAACGATTCGAGGTTGTTCTCCGACGCCTGCACATCTTCATTGACTACCGGTACCGCGGTCTTCACTGCGGTCAGTGCCAGCGCTTCGGCGATCGTCGACAACGACCCGATCGGATCGTCCGGGTTGAGTTCCGACTGGCCGGCGATGTTGGTGACCAACCGCGCCAACGGAGCATTCGCCGGGGCATCGCAAGCGAGATCGCCAGGCGTGCACGCCGACAGATAGCGCCCCGCGATGGCCTGGTACGACGTGTCCTCAACGTCGCCGACAGGGGCGATACCGCCGCCCGGCGCGTTGGTCGTCGACACCGCCACGACCTTGGACACGTTCGCGCCGCTGGTCCCCGGCACCGGGTCAGGAGAGGTCTGCCCCGGCTTACCGGGGAACAACGGCGCACCCTCAGGTCGGCCGGGATCGCCGAGATTGGCTAACAGAGCCAGCTTGTCGGCGCCGATCGCTGCTTTGCCACCGACGATGTCGTTCAAAACGATCCGAGTGACGTGAGCGCCCTGGGAGTAACCGACCAGACCGAACTTCGTGGCCGGACACGCGGCGGCCTTGTCTTTGATCCAGGACAAGGTCTTGGCGACTGCGCCCTGAACGGACTGCTCGTACGGGACCTTTCCGCCAGCCACAGCACCACCGAAGCCAGCGTCATAGGGTACATACGCACGGTCCATATCCCCGCGCGCGGCCGTGATCGCCGGATGGAGTACCTGGGACAGGAACCCCGCGTCCTTGGACGGATCAGCGTCTGGCGACGACTGGCCGGTGCCCTGCACCGCGTACACCATCAGACCCGGGCAACCCCCCGGCTGCGCTGGCGCCGCCGACACGTTCCCGACCCCGACACTGGCCAGGGCGATAACCGCCGTAGCCATCACCGCCAAGGCCGCCCCCCAGGGCGAGCGTCGCGAGTCCTGTCCACCCCTCTGGACAGGATCAATCACCTCTACACTGGTCACCGGGCCGGCCCCCCATCGAAAGACAGGGAGCTGACCCCTCCGGCGACCACACGCGAGCCGTTCGACGGCAAATCAATCGCGCTCGCGTGCAGTCGCCAACCACCGCTCCGGAGAGGGACTGTTCGACGGCAATCTGACCGTCCCTCTCCGGAGCCTGGGACCCGTGCCATCGATCGAAAGTCGACAGCAACACGCCCAGACCAATCTGGCCCACGAGGATCGGGCTCAAGAAGGTTCGTCATGCGAGTCCTTCACTCCAAGGGTTTCCTCGAAGCTGTAGGAGCAGCCCACCCCAGACGACCGTTGTCAGCCCATACCCGCAGGTACACTGCTCAACGCCCGCCTCGATGCCCGCACATACCGCATCGAGCTGGTATTCACCCGGTCCGGACGCCGTTCGAGTCGCCAAACTTTGCAGCGTCCGGGCCGGGGTCAAACTCGTAGTCTGAGACCCTGTGTCTAATTGCTGTGCATGTGTATCTCCAGTGCATAAGCTGCTCTATTGGCGGCTCAACCCTACAAACGGCTTTCATTATCCGAGCGCCAGTCCGAACTATAACCCGATGCTAAACCGAATGTAAACCGACGGTAGCCTTGCACTAGTGACATTTGGGGAGGGGGCTGCCCCGGAACGGGTCCACGGCGCTTAGAGTGCGGGTGTGGCCGATGCTTTGCGCTTTGGGCGCCTCGTGCAGCGGCGCCGGCAGGAACTGGGACTGTCGCAAGCCGACATAAGCCTCGCCGGCGGGCCGAGTGACGCGACTGTGCGACGCCTCGAGCAGGGTTTGATGGCTAAACCGCGGTTCGTCACGTTGACTAAGCTGGACGCTCCGCTGCGGTGGTCCGCGGGAAGCGCCGCTCGCGCTTTCGAGGGAGGAGATCCGAAACCTCTGCGAGATGAGCCCACGACCGATCTGGCCGCGGGCACGAATGACCCGATCTCTTCTCGCCCCACACGTCCCCTGACGCCCTCTGCGTACGGAGTGTTCATTCGAACCGACGCGCTGGCCGAACTGACTCGGAAGGTGCGCGCTGTCGATGACCTGTCGCCTTCGCTCGCCGAGGACCAGCGCGTTGTGGTGTCGAATCTTCGTCATGCGACCGACAGATTGACCCGAGCGTGGATAATCAGGCAGGCAGAAATAGCGCGTCGTGACGGCACTCTCGCTGATCTGATCCTCGTTCTTGATGATCATCTGCGAATGCCGCCGCCGGAAGGCGAGTCCGCCTCAGACAGCGATGACCTCAACTACTTGAGGTGGCTAGCCGGCTACTCGATGTCGATGCCTCAGGTTCGGCGATACGAAACGCGTTTCGCTGAGTTCGTAGCGAGTCAGTCAGAGCAGGTTGACTGACACGGAGTCGGTGCTCTCCTCATGCGTTGCTAGGTTCGGTGGCCCTGCGGGTCGGGTTGGTCTAATACAACCTCCAACCCGACCCGAGAGCACTATCCGGCAAAACCAGTCTTTAGGCCGCGCAGTCTTTGTTCATCGCGTCGCGCCACAAGACGCCATTGGTGGTGGCAAACCGAAGGTACACCGATACTAGACCGAAATGAAGGGTAAACACCCTGCGCGTCCGTCGAACGCGGGCGAATCCGAGGCTCGCCTGCGGCGGTACGGTTTGGCAATCCCTTGCGTGACCGTTGCGTCGTTTCGTTACGTCTACAGACCTTAGACGCTCTTCGTCGACCATCACTATCGAACTGCGGTGATCGCGCGGACCGGTCGCCCCCTACCCCGCGTGACTGCTGCGACGCCGCGGGTTTGGGTGTGCAGCTCGTGCCAGCGAACCGCCGTACCGGCCGGTAGGGATGAACCGTCCGAGGGGTTGGGCGTACCGGCTTACTCTGAATCCACTGATTCAGACTGGAGGTGGGCTTCTAGAGCTGCCCTGCACAGCTGCGAGCGATTCTCGGCACCGACTTCGACAACTAAGCGGTCTATGACAGTCAGGTTGCGACCCAGCATCCGGAACGTCAGGGAAGATCGCTCCTCTTCGGGTCTGGCTTCGATTCGTACGAACAGCCCATCGTCGTGGTGCTGGCGTTTGAGCTTCTCTACTAACGCCGGCAAGCGGTCATGATTGGCGACAATCGCGTCCATCAATGTCCCGGCGATAGTTGTTTCGTTCTGTTTGTTGTGCGCCTTGGTGGCTGTGCAGAGTGGCGTGGGAAGCGAGAGGGTGACTGGCACCAGCATCTCGTCTGGGCGGGTTTCGACGCGTTTCGGGCGTCGGGTACCTCGCGAGATAGGCCGAGTGGACGCTGCCGGTTGCGGTCGATCGTGCGGTAGCGCTGGGCCGTCGGGTACAGCTGGGATCGCCGCTGGTGCTGCGGCAGGAGCAGATGGCCTACGGGGCGGCGGCCCCGGGACGCCGCCGGTCCTCGCGAGACCGGTTACAGGCTTGCGATCGGTGGCCATCAGGCGGGTGCTCCTTCGTGTGTCGGCTCTGCGGAGGAATCTTGCTCGGTCTCGCGTCGGTCGATCTCCTGGAGGATCTCCTGGGCGAGGAGGACGTAGTCTTCAGCGAGAGACGGCGCGGTGCCTGGCACACGGTCGGGCCGTCTGCCTTCCTTGAGGGCCTTCCAGTACGGCTCGGCGTTGTCGACTTGCTCGGCCAGCTCGTGGGCGAGCAAACCCTTCTCCCGTACCTGAACCGAGGTCATGGTGCTATGGCGCACAACGGAATTGAACAGCGGGGCCACTCCTCCTAGCGCTGCGTCTAGCTTGGCTCGCGCCTCTCTACGAATGGCTTTCGCAGCGACCTCGATGCCGAAAAGCACGGCGCCCAGGACCTCGATGTCGGGGTTTGTTGACCTGGCACTAACCATTTCGTCAGCGAGCTTCTGCAGGCCGTCGATGCTCGAGTCGTCCGGTTTTGTCGGGATGACGATCCAACGTGTCGCAGCCAGTGCCAACCGTAGAAGATGGGGTCGTGTAGGTGGGGTATCGATAATTATAAGGTCATAGTCAGCTGCGATGGGAGTTAACGCATCTGCAAGTTGCCTGTGTGAACCTGGCGAACGCTGAGAACGTCCGATCAGTATCGCTTCCAGATCGTCGAGTCTGCTCCCACCCGGAAGTACGTCCAGATTGGGTCGGTAGTTGACCAGACTGGGTCGTAGTGCCTTCTCCTGCATGATCGCGTCAAAGATTTGTTGTCCAGAATCCCCGGACCCATCAATCTCGTAGCCTAGGTCGCGTCCCGCGTTGCCCTGCGGATCGAGCTCAATGAACAGGACGTGCCAGCCGGCGGCAGCGGCCAAACCAGCGACATTTGTCGCCGTGGACGTCTTACCGACGCCACCCTTGCCGTTTGCGATCGTGACAACCCGAGACAGTGCGGGTTGAGATAGGTGTTGCACTGAGTCCTCCAATGGGGTGGTGCGCATGGACCGCAGGAAGGCGGTACCTCCCGGGCGCTTTGGGGTCCGCTATGCGCAGAGGGTAACAGCGCACATCGGTTCGCGCGGTGTACGACACGCTACGGACGACTTTGCGTTCTACCGCGAGGTCTCCCGTGCGCGACGCCGCAGATACTCACTTGAGCTTGGCAATGATCGAGGCGTTAACAACGACGATGTACCTGGTGGGCGGGCGACATCTACGTCCTGCGTTACGTATAGACATAACTGCTTAGACAGAGCTGCCATCACCGCGCAAGGGTATGTGTTCAGTAGTTCGGTGTGTACATCGATCTTCGTGTACCGCATCAGCGGAGCCGGTAAACGGAGAAACAGTTAGACGCACAACGCTTGCAACGTGAAACAAGTTATGGCGGTGCATGCGGACATGAGTGCTCTGTGTCGCATAGGTCGCCTTGCGAGCGCACGCAAGCAGCCCAGTACTTAGCACTTCACAGCAACGTGTACTGAGTGCGACATGGGCTTTCGTAATCGGGTGGGTACGTTCGTTGCTGCAGCGCAGCGTATGGGGGTAAGGACGCTGCGGCCCATCCCGTACATCGGTGCGGCACTTCACGCTGTATGTATGGCGCGCCGAAAAGTGCAAGGTACGTCCAGGTAGACGTAGGAACGTATTTGTCGGCGTGCGGTCTGACTGGTGGCGGCCATTAACGCAGAAGGTCCGAGCAGCAACCAACGAGGGTGCACTTCCTCGGATGTCGTAGTGCGTGTTAGAAGGCCCATTGGGGGGCGTAGGGCGCAGCTCCGTGACCACAGTGTTGTCCCGATTCATCTAGACGGTCTTGTCGACTGCACTGAGCGCGTGGCTGCGCGCCTTGCAGCGTGAAGTAATGCGTGCATTATTACGACCTGAACAGGCTGTTTGTGCGCATGCGGGTCGCCATCGACGCGGTCGGTAGCCACGTTTGCGGGGAACGAAAGTCGGAAACCAGGATCGCGGATGCGATACCCAGGACGAACAAAAGCTTCGTGTCTGCGCCCGAGAGAGTTTCGCGCTCTCGACTAGGCCCTTGAAAGACCAAGGCGCCCGGTGGCATAGCCACGCAGCTCGGCTGTCGACCGAGTGGCTTGTGAACCGACAGCTCAACGAAGCGGTCCCCGCGCAGACTTGCGCGTCTGAGTGACCTGACCCGGTGGGACGGCTTTGACCATCCGCGACACGGGTGCACAAAGTCATAAAGACATGAGACCACAGCGCAGCTCGTCACGACGAGTTTCGTCCCACCAATGATGACTGGGGCTCGCGTCCGCCTTGCTCGATCGCTGGTCTACCTCGCCGCAGCCATCCGCTAACATGTGACAGCGGTCCTCGAAGTCTGTGGATTGGCCGGGCGGACCCCTTTTTGGGTCACGACACCGACATAGGCCCACAACTGAACCGGGCTCACTCAGGATGACCTGATGCTGACCGGGGAACCAGTGCCACAACTACAAGCGGCAGCTCAAGGCGGGCACCTAAACTCCGTGCTCTACGTAGATCACCGAGTCGTTTCACTCCCCCGGGGGCACCGGTGTCGCCCGCCGGCCCCTCGAGTTCGGCCGCTAGGCCCAGTGCCACCAGGCTCTCGGCACTTCGGGAGACTTGCTGAGTGATGGCTGCGGCGGGGTTCCGAGAACTGAGGCGACGTCGTCACCAACCGGATGACAGCCGTATGGGTCGGCCGTATGGGCCGGCGGGAGATGTTCGATTCTGAAGGTGGGCGATCGCGTACCGACGACCCGTTGGGCTGAGGAAGCAAGAATGAACGCTTAGTGCGGCTGACAGGAGTCCTGGCAATCGCGCTGAGACGGCAGACTTACGTAAACGACTCCAGATCGCACCGTGACGAGCTGTCACCCATTTTGGCCCTAGGGGATAGGAAAACTCAATTTCGTCGTTCTGCGGGGAACTGGGAGGCGGTTTCGATTTGCGCAGGTCAACGGTGCGCAAATGCTGTCGTGATCCGGTAACTGTAGTCACGCGCTGGCTCTCGACGCGCACCGCTGGCCGGTGGGGGAGCGGAGAACCGCGGCGGAGTAGATCTTCTGACCCAATCGGCGAACTACTGATGGCCCGCTTGAGGCGCGCCTGTGACTCAGTCGGTGCCGCTTCTACCGACAGGCCGACGGCTTGTCGATGCCTGCCGGTTAGCCCGCTCTATGTTGCTGCTGCGAGGGCTGCGCAGCACGAACTGCGTCCAGCAAGCGAGTGAACTCGCTTGCCAGAACACTCCCGTCTGAAAGCCCCAGGAGCACACCTTCCGCGCGGGCAACGGCTGTGTCTAAGCCAGCGACTGACGAGGGCTCCGGGTTGGACTTGGGTGACGCGGACGAATCGAACGCCGCAAGGTCGCGTTCGAGCATCTGCGCCATCTCGCGATGATGCTGAAGTTGCGCGGAAATTCGTCGAGCGGCGTTCTCGGCGGAGCGCCGGCAGGCATCCGAGCAATAGATTCGAGGCCGACCACGACCCGCGGTCCTACGAAACTCCTTTCGGCACTGCGGGTCAGCGCAGTACGCCGTCACTACCGGAGCTTTGGTCGACCGGTTCTCGATAGCTGCCGGAACTGGCGTGGGTGCGCCAAGGCGCCCACGCCGGCCGTCAGCGGACCGATCCATCCACCCAGTGTGGCATAAATTCGCGCGAAAATACAGCCGCACAACGCAGGTGACCTGCGGAGATGCGAGAACCGCCCTACTCGATGTCCCCTGACCCGCCGTCCAGCACCAACATAAAATCGCGCGGAATTAGCGCTCATACAATTACACCGATGTGATTCGAGCCGACGAGGGGGTGTGATGACTGCAGGACGCGCAGGCAGCACCGGTCCTAGGGTGGCCGCTGCACCGCGGCTCGATCGTCCCTGCGGAAGATCGTGCTCGAGCTTGCGCAGTTCTTCAGCCCAGCACCACGATCGGCCCCTACTCCCGACGACGGTCGATCAACGCCGGTGCCGCGCCTTCGACGCGAACCAGATCTTTCCTACCCTGCGCCACCTTCACGCTGCGCGCCTAGCATCGCCAACCCAGAAGGGAGCCTCCGAACCTTCCGAACGCTGACATCTGAATAACGCGCGAGGTCCAACACAAGGACCCCCCGATTACCAGTCGGAGGGTCCTTGATCTGAAGTTTCGAGACTGAGTTACCAGCTCGGTCTCACGGGCTCTCGCCCATCCCCGAAGGGACTGTCTTGCCGGACAGATCTCAGGGTAGCGTGCGCCCTCTAGGAGTGCCCGCAATCCCTGTGCTCCGCGTGTCGCACAACCACACGCGGGGAATCGACTGCATTCGTCCGCAGCACTCACCCACTAGTGGGTGGACATGCTGAGTGAATGGAGGCAGTGGTCGCCCCGCTCCACAGTGCGTGTCGACGCAACAAATGAACACAGATACCGATCAGCACCATGGCCAGAACGAATGCCACCGGTGCCTATCGCGACGTATCTAGCGGACCGCCATTCCCGGTACACGCTGCTCGCATTCGACCTGGATGCAGGACCGTACGGTCCCGAGGCCGTTGCTGTGGATGCCAACGTACTTACCGGCGTCCTAACCGACTTGGGTGTGAGCCACCTGCAAGTGCAGTCGGGGCCCTCAGGAGGGCGGCACATCTGGGTGCGCGTCATTGACCCAGGGATACCCGCGGAGAAAGTCGCCGACCTTGCTCGTAGGCTGCGCGCGCACCTTCCAACCCTCGACATCTCTCCGCTTACCAACCCCGTGTCGGGCGCAGTTCGGATCCCCGGGTCTGTGCACCGGTCGGGCGGCAACGCGACGCCACTATTGACCGGACGGGAACTGGGCAACGCCGTCAGGGACATGCAGGCTCGGCCGGCGCCACCCGACCTAGCTGAGTGGCTGATAGCGAGGTTCCCAACAACCGCGCGGCAAAACTCCACGCAGCGCACTACGACTATCGGCCTACGTCTGGTCGGGCAGGGGCCTGCCACACGGGTTGATCGCGCGCGAACCGAACTATCCTCAACTACGGCTGAGCGCCTAGCCACGCGGCTCACAGCCGCCGACGATCGCTCGTCACACGCGTGGTCGATCATGCTCGGGATGGCCGCTAGCGGTTGGTGTTGGACTGATGTGCTTCAACATCTGCACAAGCCTGGACTCGTCCGCTTGCGCGAAGACCTCCGCCAGAACGAGGCGCACGCCCTCACGCAATGGCATAAAGCACTGCGTACTGCTGCCGAGACAGCGTGGCCAAGAGCGCAAGGCGACCACACCGTCGACGACCCAGTCCGCACTCACATTGAGGCTGTCTTCGCTGCAGCGAACTCAGATCCCGCAACTTGGGCACGGAAGGGGTGGGCCAGTGCTGAACGGGTCCTGCACAGCCTCCTCGTTGTGTGCGCTCAGGCGCACACAACGACCGTGAACATCGACGTTCGCCGGCTAGCCGAAGCCGCTAACGTTCACGCCGCAACAGCATCGAGGGCACTTCACCGCCTCCAGGCAGAAGGCTGGATCAGACGAGTCGCTGAGGCGCAGGGGACAGAGTCGGCAACCTGGGAGCTCGCACATGTTGCGTTTGACACAGCTGCAACACAAGGGGAAACACGCCCCCCGTTTGCCAGCTCCACCCTGCGACTCCACCATGCCCACCACGACATCTGGGTTTGGCGAGAAGGTCTAGGCGGAATCGCCGAGAGGATCCATGCAGCCTGGCAGGGTGGTCACGTATCCGTGATCGGTCTTGTGAGTGCCACGGGTTACTCCAGCCGGTGCGTCCGTGCGTGGCTTCGCTACTTCCGGGAGCTGAACCTACTGACTCCCTCCAGGGATAGGTGGGACGAAGTAGCCGTCGCATTCGGATCTTACGGCGCAATGGTCCGACGGGCACAGAGCCATCTCGTCGATCGACTGGTTCGCGACTGGTGGGATGAAGAACTTAGCTGGCGAAAGCAAAGAGGGAAGCGAAGGTATCGAGGTCCGGGCAGAGTGGCAACGGATCCGCAAGCGATCGCACTGCCAATCGCAGCGCCCTCGCGGACACGGTATGGGCGGTTCCCGACGCGGCCCAACGGGAAGGTCGACTATCCGTTGGCTCGTTCGTTGGTGCGTAGTCACATGCAGACAAGTAACGCTGCTTAGGTGTCACCGCGATCATCAGGACTCTGCGTGACAGTCCGACATCACGCCACAGCGAAGTTCCCGCGGGGTCTAAAGAGATAGTGCTGGGCCGGATTGGACGCCTGCTCACGCTGGCACACCTCCGTTGGCGGGCCGTTGATGATCGGCCGGGTGTCGGGTGTCGGGCGTCGAAACTCGGGAACCTTTAGGTGACTACACAGCAACTGACGGGTGTAAGGGTCGCCGCAGCGGCCACCTCTCACCCGATTGGAGAACCAACCTATGGCAACAACTTCGACTCGTCTGCTCGCCGGCGCTGTGCTTGCAGCGGGCCTCGCGGGCCTCGGAGCGGGTGTCGCGACCGCGGCGACGGGCCCGTGGGTTTCGGACTTCGGAATCAACCATGTGCATGGTGGTGCCACCGAAAGTCAGGAGCCCTTCACCTTCAAATTCGGTGCGGAGTACGGCGATCCAGTTGGCAACGACGACTTCACTCGTCGTGGCTACGGTGATCCGATCGGTGACGCTGGGCAGTTGAAGGTTTTCCGCCCCTGACATTCGGGGTGGGTTCGGTGCCCGGACCCGCGGTGGCGGGTCCGGGCACCTCTGTCTGCGGGGAGATGACGACGACGTGTGCGATGTCGTCGGTCAGTGTGCTCGTTGGTCGGCGGTCGTCAGGATCAGGTATTGGGCCGAGGCTTGTTGGTGAGCATCGGTTTTGGTGTTGCCGATGACCTGGGCGCCGTATCGCCCGACAGTCAGTGCGCAGCTGTGTGCTTGGCTTGTTGGGTGCTTTTGGCAGGTGGCGGTGGGCAAGCCTGGTGGGTTGTCGGCGCCGGTCCAGCCTCGGGTGCGGTTGGACCCGAGGAAGCTGTCGAGATAGGTGCGCGCGCCCTCGGCGGTGTCCGCGCGGAAGACCGCCGAGTTCTCCACTGCGTTGGCATCCGAGCCGATCTTGGTCAGCACCTCGAAGTCGGTGACGGGGTCGGTGCTGGTGTGGGCGATGCCGCGTGGCCCGTACACCGCTCCGCGGTCAGGGGAGTCGGGGTTCGCCCGCAGGTAGGCCGCGGTGAACGGCAGCGCGTAGATGAGGATGGCGTCGGGGTCGATCAGCGGAGTTTCACCGTCGGGGGTGGGCGTGAACTCGTCGATGTAAATCTTCTGCTGAGTGATCGCGTTGGCCATACGCACCAACGACTCTCCGCTGCGGAACTGCGTCGTGGGGCCGTAGTACCGATCGAAGAACACATACGAGTCGTGAGCGGTGACAGCCAGGATCGCTGTGGACGCACCGAAATCTTGGATGACAGTTCGGGTGCCCGGCGCCCCGTCGAGCGGCACGATGGGCTTGTTGTCGATTTCGGCGACCGCGGCACTCATTTGCTCAGCGGCGGCGGAGGCGTCGGCAGGGTTGCGATATTTCAGGACCGCATGCCGCAGCAGGTGACGAGCAGCCCCGACGTTGGCATCCCCGTTGTCGGCGGTGGTGACAAATCCGGTGATGAACTCCGCGTTGGCCGGAACGTCGGCCGCGCCCGGGACGACCGCGCGCCCGATCCCGGCAGCGTCGTCGAACTCGCCGACAGGCCATTGCCCATGTGTGAGATCGGGATTGACCTCGAACGGCGCCAGCACGAACTGCGCCATCCGGGTCGCCTCGACCCGCTCGGGGTCGGTGACCGCGCGCCCGAACGGGGCTCGCGCCCGGGTGGGGTAGTCACCGGTGTCGAGGGCATCAACCTGCACGGCAGGGTCGGTGAATGTGGCTGAGCTGGGCTGCCCGTCGACCGTGCAGCCGGCCAGCACTGCGGTCACCGCCGCGGCCGCGGCGATGGAGCGACCGAGGTAGCTGCGCGTCATCGTCGCCTCTCGTCCCGTCTACTTGGCGTTCTGGTCGGCCTTGGTGAGGATCAGATATTGAGCCGCGGCTTTCTGGTAGACGTCAGTCTTGTTGGGCGACTGCACTTCTCCGACGTAGCGGCCGACCTGCACCTTGCAGTGATAGATCGTGTACTTGCCGTCAGCGCTGGATTGGGCAGAGCAGTTGGCGGCCGGCAGCCCGGGCGGTGCGTCGATCTTCTGATCGTCGGCTTCGCTCGTAGCGGCCAGCGTGGCGGCCTGCTCCTTGGTGTCGGCACGGTAGACGATGGAACGCTCGATCGCGTTCGCGGTCGAGCCGGCCGCACGCAGGTCGTTGAAGATGCCGGCCGGGTCGGTGGAGAAGTGCGACAAGCCACGCGGCCCGTACACCGCGCGCATGCTCTGCTGTGGTCGGCCGGTGATGCCGTTTTCCATCTCGGTGTCGGTGTAGGGCAGGGCGTAGATGAGGATGCTGTTCTCGTCTATCTTTGGCGGCTGGAATCCTCCGCCGTTGCCGCGGGCGGCGTTCTCCGCAGCCGTGGGGGTGCGCGGGAATTGGTCGATCAGCGCCGACTGCAACGTGATTGCTTTGCGGGCCATCGGCTCGAGCTGGTCGGAGTGGGCGGCCAGGGAGGAGGCGAACTCGTAGATCACGTACACCCCGTGCGGGGTGTAGGTCGTGAAGTAGCTCTTGTCGTTGCGGGTGGTCTCGAGGGCGTAGGCACCCTCGACCCCCGGCAGGCTGGTGACCGGGCTGTTCTGCTGGCGGGCGCTGACCTGGGCGAGTTGCTGCGCGGCGGCGCGGGCATCAGCGGCGGTTTCGTAGCGCAGCACCATGTTGTGCAGGCCGCGCGGGTTGTCACGTTCGGTCGGCGCGGTGGTGAACAGGGACGAGAACCCGCCGAGCAGTGCGTCGTTTGCCGGGATCACCGCCGCGTCGGCGTTGATGTGTGGCACCAGGTTGCGGCGGCTGGTGATCGGTGCGTTGGATTTGTCCGGGGCGGTCAGGTCCGGGTCGACCTCGAAGGGCACCACGATGAACTGTGCCATCCGCTGGCTTTCGACCTGCACCAGTTGTGAGTCGTCGGCAACACCGAACGGTGGGCGCGGTTCGGTGGGGTAGGCGCCCGGATCGAGGGCGGCCAGATCGACCGTCGGCTCGGCGCTGCCGGTTGTTGAGGATTCGGGTGCGGGTTCGCCGCCGGTTGAGCATGCGGCCAGCATGCCCGCGGTGACCGCGGCTGCGGCCGCGAGTGGGTACCAACGCTTCATCAGGGTCTCGTTTCTCTCCTGCAGCCCCTGCGGCGGAGGACCAACGACCTCACCCGGGCCACCGCTGCACACTGGTGTTGTTCCAGTGTGTTGCTGCGCGAACCCCGAACGGTTCCCCCGAAACCCGGATCTGCACGATCCTCTTGTTCGGCTGCAGAATAGTGCGCCCGCTGTCGTGCCTGCACAGTCGGGTCTGACATCGGGCGGTCGGTGCCCCATTCGAACGGTCGAAACCACCCGTCTCGACCCCTCAGCTCGTGGGACACGCGCTTTAGGGTCGAGGCGTTCTCGATTCCCGGATGAGGAGCCCCCTCTTGATGCCTATCTCGACTCGTGGTGTGCGCGCGGCGGTGACCGCTCTGGCCGTGGTGGCTGCTGGTGCTGGGCTGCTGGTGGCGCCGGCACCAGCCCAGGCCGCCGAGAACGTCTACGGTGCGATCGCGATCTCCCAGCGCACCGGCAACACCGCCTATGCGATCAACTACGCCACCGCGTCGGCGGCCAAGCGGGCCGCCGAAGCGAAATGCCGGGCGTCGGATTGCCGGTGGGTGGTGCAGATGGCCCGCAACTGCGGTGCGGTCACCCAGCAGCCCCGCACCTTGCGGTGGGGGTGGGCCTACGCCCCGACCCGACGGTCCGCGGAGGTAGCCGCGGCGAATGAGTCCGGGCCGGGGTCCCGCACGATCATCTGGGCCTGCACCGCCGGCGCCTGACACCCACCGTTTTGCGTTGCCCTGCCGCGTCGACCAGCATGCTTTCCATGACCGGTCGGGGGAACGGCGGCACCGCTACGAGACGATGGTCGGCGTGAACGCGCCCGCAGCACCCCAGACGGGGGTTGACGCGGCCGCGGCGGCGGTCGTGGCTGAGGCGGGAAAAGTGCTGCGCGCCTACAAACACGACGCCGTCGCCGACCTCGCCGAGACGAAACTGCACCGCGCGCCGCAGCGCACCGTGGTGGTGGCCGGCGAGGTGCAGCGCGGCAAAAGTTCCCTGGTCAACGCCCTGGTCGGCTACCGCGACCTATGCCCGGTCGGCGTTGATGTCACCTCCTCGGTCGCGGTGTCGGTCACCACCACCGGTGATCTGCCCGTCGCCCATGCCGCCGAGTTGTTCTTTCCCTCCGGTCCGCGCCCGGCCGAGATCGGCGAGCTGACCGACTGGGTGACCACCGGCGGGCGCATGGTGTGTGATCGCAGCGTTGAGGAGCTGCCCACTGCGGCGGCGATCGCACTGCGCGAGGCGGCGGTGGCCGAGATGACGCTTATCGACACCCCCGGTGTCGGCGGCCTGGACCCCGGCTTGGCGAAACTGGCCGCGCACTCCACCCAGCAGGCGTGCGTGCTGGTGCTGGTCTGCGATGCCTCCGCCCCGATCACAGCCCCGGAGATGACCTTCGTCCGCGAGGCCACCGCCGGCGTCGATGCCGTCGTCGTGGCCGTGACCAAAACCGACAAACACCTGGGACGCTGGCGGGCGATCGTCGCCGAGAACCAGCGGCTGATCACCGAGCACCTGGGCCGGGTGGTGCCGGTGATCGGGGTGTCGAGTCTGCTCGCCGTCCTGGCCGCCGAGACCCCCGACCCGCAGGCGCGTCACCGCCTCGAGGCCGACTCCGGGATCGCCACCCTGCGCGCGGCGATCACCGACCGACTCGACGCCGCCGCGGCCGCCCCGCACCTCGATGCGGTCCGCACCTGTCTGGACGGGCTGCGCACCGTGCGCACGACCATCGCCGACGAGCTCGCCGCGCTAAGCGCCGGCGCTCAGGCGTTGCCGGACCTGACCGCCGAACGCGACCGGCTCACCGACCTGCACGCCCAATCCCGCCAATGGGAGCAATATCTCGCCCGGGACCTGACCCTGCTGCGGCAATCAGCGGTCGATGACCTCGAACGCCGCCTCGATGGGGTGCGCGAGAAGTGGACCACCTACATCAACAGCAACGGCATGGCCGTGTTGCGGCGCAGCGAACAGAAGTTCACCGCCGACATGCAGGTCGATCTGCAGATGGCGATGGCCGAAACCCTCGCCGGGTTCCTGCACGAGCTGCACGACACGATCATCACCCCACGCTTCGCCGACGACCCCACGGTGTGGGAACAGATCAGCGACCGCATCGTCGCCTCGATGCAGGACAAGAAGATCGAAACCCACCAGGTCACCAGCAAACGCCAAGGGCTGCTCGACCCCACCCTGTTGACCATGGGTGTGGTCGGGTCCTCCACCCTCGGCGGGCTTGTCGGGCTTTCAGCGCTGATGGGCGTCGGCGCCGTCATCGGCGCGGTGTGGGTCGGAGTGAACTTGAGCTTCCGGGCGATCCGCGCCGGCAAAACCAACCTGCTGGCCTGGCTGCGAGAAACCCTGGCCGCCACCAAGACCGCCACCGGCCGACTCCTCGATAGCGCCGTCGCCCAAGCCCGCCCCGACATCGTCATCCGCTACCGAGATCACCTGCGCGCCACCATCGAACAGCTGCAAACCACCATCACCCACGTCCAGGAGGCCGCAGCCGCCGACGCCGCCACCCGCGAGAAATCCACCCAACGCCTCACCTCGAACCTGGCCATCGTCGACAAACGCATCACCGCCGCCCAAGCACTCCTCGACGGAGACCCGACATGAGCAGCGGGACACCAGTTTCGGTGCACACCACGCTCGACCGTGGGCTGCATCAGCTGGCCGCGCTCGGCGGGGACTGCGTCGACCACGCTAATGCGATCGGCACCATCTTGTGGTCACCGCCGCGCGTCGTGGTCGTCGGCCGGCTCAAAGCGGGCAAATCCACGCTGGTCAATGCGCTGATCGGCGCCCCGGTCGCCGAGACCGCCGCCCTGGAGGCCACCAACGTCGTCACCGTCTACCGCGACGGGTCCCCGTCGCGGGCAGAGGTCCTCGCCCTCGACGGCACCCGCCACCGCGCCGCGCTGCGCCCCGGCGCCGGGATCGAGTTACCGATCCCGTCGGCCGAGGTCGCCTACGTCGACCGGTGGTTGCCCTCGGCGGCGCTGCGCGAACTCACCCTCATCGACACCCCCGGCCTGTCGACGCTGACCGCCGCCAACGACGCCGCCACCCGCCGGGTGATGATCGACGGCTTCGAACAGACCCGCACCGCCTCCATCGATGCCGACGCCGCGGTGTTCCTCTTCGACGCCGCACCCCGCGTCGATGAGATCGAGTTCCTGCACCGGCTGCCGTTCACCCCGTTGACCATGCTCGGGGTGCTCTCGCGCGCCGACTCCTTCGGCGAAGGCGCCTTCGGCCGCCGCGACCCGCTCACCCACGCCGCCGCCCACGCCGCCGCCATGGCCGGCCCACTGGCCGGGATCGTCCACACGATCGTCCCGGTGTCCGGGCTGATGGCGCAAACCAGCCACACCGGCATGCTGACCGAACGCCACGCCGCGCTGCTCGCCCAGCTCCGCGACGTCCCGCCGCTAGAGGTGCTGCGGATCTTCGACTCCGAGGACCCTGCCAGCGGGGGAGTGCCGCCGGCTGACCGGCGTGAATTGCTCGCCCTGCTCGGCGAATACGGTGCTCTCAACGGTCGCCGGGTCGCCGCCGACGGCGCCGCAGCGCTCAGCACTTGGCTGGCCGAACGATCCGGGATCGCCGCCCTGCGCCACGCCCTGACCGCGGCCACCGGACGGTTCGCCGTGCTGCACCGCGCCCACCGCATCCTGGCCCGCCTCGATCAACTGGCCTTCACCCATCCCGCCCGCGACCACATCCGCACCCTGACCGCCGGTCTACGTGCCGACCCGGCCATGGCCGCGGTGACCGTGCTCGAGGACTACCAGCGCATGCTCGACGTCGACCCCGACGCCGCGGTCACCGACGAACTGCGCACCATCCTCACCGCCACCACCCCCGCCGGCCGCGTCGGCCTCGACGGCCACCCACCACCGGCCGCCGTCACCGCCGAAGCCCACCGCCGCCTGGCCGCCGCCCAGCAACGCAGCCTGGCCACCCGGTCGGCGGCCGAGGACGCCGCCCTGGTCACCCTCATCCGCACCTACACCGCTCTGGCCGCCGGCCACTGACACCCCTCCCGCACAGGACGATCCGACACCATGACATCTGCCACCCAGACATCTGCCCCCCACGCCTGGTCGCTGGCGATCGACTTCGGCACCTCAAACTCGGCGGCCGCGCATTCGGGCGCCACCAGCCGCAGCATCGAAGCGCTCGCGCTGACCCACGCCAGCAACCTGATGCCCTCGGCGGTGTTCGTCGACACCGCAGGCACTGTCCTCGTCGGGGGTGCCGCCCTCAACTCCGCCGCGCAGAACCCGGCCGGGTTCATCGCCTCACCCAAACGCCTCATCGGTGCGCAACCGGCCGTCGCAGCCAACGGGCACACCCTGCCGATCTACGCCCTCGTCGCCGCCGTGATGCGCACCATCATCGGCCGCGGGGTCGCCGCACACGCCGGCACCATGCCCGACCGGGTCGTGCTCACCCACCCCGAAGCGTGGGCGCCCCAACAGATCCAGGTCCTCACCGACGCCGCGAGGGCTGCCGGCATCCCGGCCGAGCGGATCACCACGATCTCCGAACCACGCGCCGCGGCCGGGCACTACTCCCGCTCCCACGCCCTGCAACACGGCACCAGGATCGCGGTGTTCGACTTCGGCGGCGGCACCCTCGACATCGCCGTCCTCGAGGTCACCCCCACCAACACCTTCCAGGTCATTGCCGCCCGCGGCGACAACGGTTTGGGCGGCAAGAACTTCGACGCCCTGCTGCAACGCTGGGTCGAGGACCGCCTCGCCGACCGCGACCCCGACCACGCCGCCTGGCTGCGCCGCACCGCCCCCATCGACGCCATCCAGTCCCTGCAGGACTCCATCCAGCAGGCCAAAGAGCTGCTGTCTGAAACGCCGTCGGCCACCATCTCCGTGCCCGGCCCCAGTGAACGCACCACCCTGCAGATCACCCGCGACGAGTTCGACGAACTCATCACCCCCGCCGTCGACGCCGCCGTCCAGCTGACCCGAACCACCCTCGCCGACGCCGGACTGACCCACCCCGACCAGCTCACCGCCCTCTACCTCACCGGCGGGTCCTCCCGCATCCCCCTCATCCAGCAACGCCTCGGCGAACTCGGTCCCGTCGCCACCCTCGACGACCCCAAAACTGTTGTCGCCCAGGGCGCATTGCTCACCGTGTTGGCGGACTCGGCGCCCACACAGCCCCGCGGCATCCCCGAAGCCGCCGACCTCATGCCGACCTGGCACACCCAACCCCGCACCCTGCGCTCACCAGCCCAGCCCACCTCCTCGCGGCGACGCTGGCTGCGCATCGGCGCCGCCGCGGTCGCCGTCATCGCCGCCGCCGCGATCGTGACCACCATCGTCACCACCGCCAGCGGCAGCGACGACGACCCCACCGATGCACCCCAGGCCACCCAAACCTTGGGCACCGACACCACCGCCGCCGGGCCCACCGGGGAAGACGGCGGGCCGATCCTCACCGACCCTGACCAAATCCGCCAGCAACTGCCCGGCGCCCTGCAATCCCAGATCACCGACTGCACCAACGGCAGCTTCACCGACAACGGCGCGCTCAAGCTGGACTGCACCCTCAACGAGAACGGGACCTTCAGTGGCCTCAAGATTGCGGGCGGCCTCTCACCCTCGTTGCGGATCCACATCAACGTCGACGACAACGAAGCCGCCCGCGAGGTTCGTAACCTGCGTAACGGGGTCTACAGCGCCGGTAAGGGCACTGTCGTCGAAGACACCAACCGCCAGGCGGCCGCCGAGATCGCGCCGAGCCTGAGCGACAACGAATACGACATCAGTTACGCCAACACCGGTACCGGAGTGATCCTTTCGGTCGCCGAGCTGTCCTCGGTAGAGAATGCCCGTACCTTCCTCACCCGCTCCGGCCTCATCAACTGAGTGCGCAGAGGTGTCGACGTGATCGGGCAAGCCCACCGTGAAGGACTGGAATGACGAAGTCGATCGAGCGCGCGATCGTCCGTGCGGTCGCCAGTCGGATCGCCCAGCTCGATGACGGGCCGCGCTACGCCTCCTATGCGATCGCCGGACTGGTTCTCGCGGCCTGCGCGCTCCTGCTCCCGGACTACCTCATCGTGGTCGTATTCCCGCTGGGGCTCGTTGCTTTCGGCTTCCTCGTTGCGGCTATCGCTGGTGCTTATCCGGCAGAGAAGATCGCGTTCTGGTCGGGGCTGACCTTCGGCCTGGCGGCCGATTGCATCTGGCTAGGCCTGGTATTCGACGGGGTTCTGTGAGTCTGAAACGGCAGTTACCCACAGGCCCAGTCAAATACGTTCGATTCGAGGTCGTACTGGAGGGTGCCGGTGCCGATGTTCATCCCGGGAAGTTCGAACAGGTCGAGATAGTACGGGGTGAGTCCGTCGGGAATCCACTGGGAGGGAAAGACTGTGCCGCCGAGGTGATTGAACCACTGAAGTCTGTCGGCCCAGTCGTGGGAGTCGCCGTCGCCCCAGGTGCTGAGGTACGGAGTCTCTGTGGTGGCGTCACGTTCGACGGGGGCGATCCCGGCGTTGGGGTCGTTGCGGCGCGGCGTGAGGCGCACGAGCATCGGCGGGTCGTCGTGGTTCCACGCATGGCGGGGCAGTCCGTCGTGGGCATGTTCTCCGGGACGTCGGCGGTCTGCCGGTGGTGAGCCGATCTGAGTGAGTTCATCGGCGGTGAGCCAAATGGCTGCGAAGTAGAGATCAAGGATGTCCGTGAGGAGAATCTGCTGGGGGTGGGGGCGGTGATGGTGCAGGTCGATGATGAACGGATCGGCCGGATCGGGGGTGTCGGGTAGCGGCATGAATGCCTCGCCGGCTCCCTGGAAAAGCGCAATTCCTGGGAGGTCAGGGCCGTGTCGGCGGAAGTGGTCGGGGAGCCACAGGGTGATGATGTGCATCATCGGCATCCCCGTCGTCGGATCGCGCGGCCACTGCTGAGGTGCGATCCCCGGACCGACCGGTCCGATCCGGCCGGCGGGAACCGAATGCTGGGCCGCCCAGCTGGCCGGATCAACCCGCGAGTCTTCGGACGTGTGACCCGGGTAGGCCCACAACCCGCCGTCGCCGTCTTCGAACACCATGTCGTAGACGGTGAACCCACCGTCGGGGTCGCGCTCGAAGACGGGCTCGGTGAGAGTCGTGAACACGTGATCAGCCATCTTGCGCGTGGCCTCCTGGGATCGTCCGTGTATCGGCAGGGGGGTGACGAAGCGACCGATACGCATTGCCGGGTTGTGAGTGTAGGTGTGGGCGCGTGCAGACGATTGGCCGTCTGCACACACCCGGAGCGGGCGATACGCTGCTGGCGTGGATGCGAACGATCGAGGTTCGATGCCGTTGAGCTACCGAAATGTCCAGCCGGACGGTATGGCCGTCGAACCTCGTCCGCAAGTGATAGCCGCTCGTGCCGCCGACATTGTGGCGACCGAGCGAGGCTCGGTCGACGCCGTCGCCGAGGCTACGGCCGAGTTGCCCAGCTACGTCGCCGAAGTGACCAAATGGGACCTGGTGGCCGCCGTGGAGAAGACCGCCGACAGCATTGCGCGGAGCCGCCACCCGCTGCTCGGCGATGTTCTCGGGCCGGGTCCGGTGCCGTGGGCATGCTGGCAGGGCGAGCTCGTCGAGCCGTGGCCGATCCTTGCCGACGCTGCAGCCCATCTCGGTTCGGCGCTGCCGTCACGGCACCGGTATGTCGGGCACTGGTCGGCGACGACCGACTGAACGAGAACTGCGGGTGGACGCCGAACGTCCACCCGCAGTCATCGGTTCAGGCCACCAGGACTGGCGGTCAGGGCCAGGTGAAGTTGCCTGTGCCGCCGATGATGACGTCCTGGCCGTCGATACCGAAGTCGTAGGTCGTCAGTCCGTCGTCGCCGTGCTGCAGTTCGATCGGGGCTGCCGAGGCCAGCCCGCCGCCCATCAGCGACAGTGCACCGGCCGCCGCGACGGCCGCCACGGTGGACCCAATCGTCTTACGCACTCGCGCCTTACCTACTCGCATCTGAGTGTTCCTTTCGTCATGCCAGCTCTTTGGCTGGGCTTCGGTGTTCTGCACGTCTGCGGTCGCAGATCGTGCGAGGCGCACGGGTTGTGCGTCCATAGAATGGGTTGCTCCTGGGGTGGTGGAATGTTCCCGCCGAACAGCAGATTTGGGGCCGATTGGTTTACAGGTAGACGACGCGGCCGTAGACGGCGTTGCCGTCGTTGGCTTTCGGGGTGCTGGTCTTGAGGATGGCGTAGGAGCGGACCGCGACCGGGCCCGCGCACCCGTCGATGCTGATGTGGCCTTCGCGGGTGGTGGTCGACGCGCGTCCGGCGCCGACGGCCTTCTTGTCGAAGGTGACGGTGGTGATCTTGCCCGGTGACATCGTCACCGACAGACTCGGCTGCAGCAGGGCCTGCGGACTGATCGACAGGTTTCCACTGGGTCCGGCCGCGCTGATACCACCACCACCGCTGCCACCGATGCCCAGGCTCGCCCCGACACTGCCGGTCACCGATTCCAGCTGCACCGCGCATCCGATCATGTACCCGGCCTCGAGTTCACCGGTGATCGCTGCTCCGGCCTGCCCGGCCGGCGGCGTCAGCGTGGACACCGCCCGCATCGACATGAACGCTTCCCGCGACGTCGGCACCGAGGACAGCGGCGCGACCTTCTGCACCTTCTCGTGGGTGGAGGCGATCGAGGCCTTCCAGCCGTCGTCGGTGACCCAGCTGCGCTGATGCCCCGGCTGGGCCTCGGCGGTGCCGGCGGCGAACCCGCTCGCGACGGCGCCCATCGACACGGCGGCAACGGCAATGGTCATGGCGGTCTTGTTCATCGGAGTGTCCTCTGGTCCTGGCGCAGCGAATCGCCGCGCCCTGTGCTGGCAGTCCCGCCTCGTTCATCGGGGCGAGAAATGTGCTCTGCGTGAGCAACTGAGGATTGGTTGCCTCGGAGAACCGAGAATGTTCCCGGCAGCACGATGCAGGATCAACGCCGTTAGGCAGGCGGGTGTGTTGTCGGCGTGATCGCCGCCCGTTCGGCCCTAGGGTGGCGGCGGGGCAGCCGCTAGAAGAGCGTGCTGTGGGGGTCGACAGTAACGAGGAGTGGTTGTGGAGCTGGAGCACGTGCAGTACGAACACCGTACGGCTGATTTCATCGCTCTCACTGGCGCATTCGCATCATTCGAGCCAGAGCATTATCAGAGCTGGTACACCGGCCAGCATCGGTTGAGTATCGGCATCCAGGACACCAAGAACTACACGCTCAGCTACGAACCTGGTAAGCCGGGGTTCGACCCGCCGCGGCTTCCCGAGTTGACGTTCCTGATCCCTGATGCGCCGGCCCCGGTGGTCGTCGACCTCATCACTCACGACGCCGAGCCGACCCTGTTGGATGCTGCCGACGGCTGGGTCCATGTCGAGCAAGGTGGCGCCGAATTCGGCTACCTGCCTGTGACGATGCAGCCTCTGGTGTGGTCGTCGCCGAGCGAACACGAGCGCATCAAGCCTCTGGTGCACACGATTTTTGGTCCATGGAACATGGTTCGCGTGTCCTGCCGGGACCGGCGACCCTCCGATCCCGTCGTGCAGGTGCGTGTCGACATCTGGCCGATCCCCGGGCCGGCCGGCCTCGAGGTCATCCGCTACACGCCGACCGGCCGCAACACTCCGGCCGCGTCACACGCCCCGGCCCAGCCCGCCGAGGTGCGAGAGCGCATCGACGCCGCCGTGGCGGCCGACTCTGCGACCTCGGTGTCTGGGCCGCTCGACGCCGACCATCTGACAGGCCTGTCCCTGCTGATCCGCGGTGATTTCAGCGATCCCGAAGGGTGGACGACGGTGGCGAATGCGGCGCTGGCCCCCGATCCTGTCGACGGGTTCTCTGCCGATCTCACCCTGGTCGACGACCCCACCTACGACAACATCACCGTCGACGAGCTGGCGCACGCGATCGGGGAACCGCCGCCGTTCTACGTGTTCCTGTGCGATACCCAGACTCTGTCCCACCCCGACCACCCGATCCTGGCCATCAATCTCGACGGCGAGGACACCTCGAAACGGAGCGTGCGGGTCGTGCCCGCTGCGATGTGGTCGATCGAAAACAACCTCGCCCTGGCCAACATGGACTTCGCCGACTTCGTCGGCGCCGCCGACACCGACGGCATCTTCCGCGGATTCTGACGCCGAGGCCGTCAAGCCCACACACAGCGATGCCCGACCCCTGGGGGTCGGGCATCGCTGTGGTTGACCTCGGGCGGGGGTCAGACGAGGGCGTCGCTGTCGTGACCACCGGGGGTGGTGTCTTCGGGGGCGTCCGGGGTGTCGCTGTAGGTGCCGGTGTCGTCGCTGTAGAGGTCGAGCTCGCCGTCACCGTCGGTGTCCTGGCCGTAGACGTCAGCCTGGCCGTCGAAGTCAGTGTCAAGCGCGACGGCGTCGAACTGCCCGTCGCCGTCGGTGTCGACAGCAACGGCGTCGATGGCCCCATCGGCGTTGGTGTCGACGAGCAGGGTGTCGGGTGCGCCGTCGGCATCGGTGTCGAGGGTCTGGGTGACCAGTTGCCCGTCTTCGTAGGAATCGACCTGGGTGAGGTCGCCGTCGGCATTGAGGTGGGCGACCTCGTCGACGACGCCGTCGCTGTCGAGGTCGCTGGCGATGACGGCGCCGCCGTCGGCGGTCGGTGCCGCGGCGGTGTCGACATGGCCGTCACCATCGGTGTCGGCCTCGACCAGGACGACCTCGCCGGCTTCGTCGTAGTGGACGTCGATGGCGTTGCCGGCGTCGTCGGTGGTGTGTACCACCTGGCCGGCCGGGCCGTCGGCGGCTTCCGGGGCGGGGGCGGGCGCATCGGCGGGGGTGGCGTCGGGGTTGTAGGGCTCGTCGGGGCTGATGATGGGGGCGTCGCTTCTGGGGGTACCGGACATGGTGCGTCCTCTTTCGAACTCGGTCTGTGAGCGTGTCGGGAATCTGTTGCCACCAGGAATGAGGAATGTTCCCGCCCACGATCGCCGCGACCCCGAATCCGCGTCTATCTGGCGAGGAGGATTACATCACAGCTGTCGGGACCTGGTCGGGAACACCGAGGGTGGGCCGTAACATCTCACCTGGTGACCGGGCCGACGGCGACCTTCGTCGGCGACCACCTCACCAGAAACGGAGGTCAACACATGCAGGAGGACGAACCGTCGCCGGTTCTGGCGTCACTCGGCATCGACCCCGCCACCCTCACCACCGACCTCCCGCCGGGAGTGTGGGACAACGCGCTGCAGGCAGCCTTCGACCCGGCCGCCGTCGCCGACCCCGACACCGTCCCCGACATGGACGACACCCCGCCGGCCGACCTCGACGAGGACATCGACCTGGGTGACGACACCCCCGACAGCCCGCCCAGCGAGGCACCGGCTGATCCGCCGATCGCCCACGCCGCCCAAGACGCCGCCGAGGAAGGACAGCTCCCGCCCGCCGACGAGCCCAGTGGGAGTGTCGACCTCGCCGACGCCGGTGTCGAAGACCCGCATCCCAGTGCCCACGACACGCACGACGACATCTGAGAACCGGGTTGGGGGAGTTGATGGACGAAGCACGTCTGCTGCTGCAAGCACGTAACGGCGACCAGCACGCCTTCGCCGAGCTCGTCGGCGCTCACCGCACGCACGTGTGGGCGGTGTGCCTCAACATCTGTTCCAACCCCCACGACGCCGAGGACGCCCTGCAGAACACCCTCGTCGCGGCGTGGCAGAACCTACACAAGTTCCGCGGTGAGTCGAAGTTCAGCACCTGGCTGCACCGGGTGGCCGCGAACAACGCCCTGATGGTCGTGCGGCGCCGCAAAGCCAACACCACCATCACCGACTTCACCGACCCCGACCAGCCGATCCAACTCGTCGACGACACCCACCAGTCAGCATTTGATGATCAGATCGCGCTGCGCGACGCGGTACGCGACGCACTCGCACAGCTACCTGAGGACTTCCGAGAAGCCGTGGTCCTGCGTGAATTCGGCGATCTCACCTACGCCGACATCGCCGCCCACCAGGGCGTCGGTGTTCAGACAGTCAAATCCCGACTCAACCGAGCCCGCACCCAACTCGCCGACCTGCTACGCGACACCACCGCCGCGACAGGCCAATAGCGTCGAACGAGACATCGATCAGCGAGACTGGTCCTCGAGAAGGGCTGACGGTAGATCGGTCAGGCGTGGCGCATTCGGGTTGCGGCGGAACCGCTCCGAGTATCGGGAGTTGGTTGCGACCTGGTGCTGCTGCCGCTCGCGAACCTCGGTGGAGACCAACCCGATGCGCTGTTCGATGCCGTGGCGCTGTTTGTACTCGCGGGCGGTCAGGTCATGGGTTTCCAGATGGGTGCGGGTCAGCGCACGGAAACGCTCACCGCATTCATGGCACGCGATTGTCTCGCCGTCGTCGTCGATGTGGCCCCACCAGCCATGTCCTGACCGGCGAGGAGTCGCCGTGGTGGAAGAATCGACGCCTGAGGGGTCGGCTAGCACGCGCTCGCGTCGCCGCTGGATCGCGTGCGCGGAGCAGCGGTCTTGTTCCACCGCCCACCATTCACAGTCGGCCACAACACATTTACGCGCCTGACCGTTGCGTTCCAACAGGTAAACCAGGGCGGTGGACAGATCGTCTCCGGCCCGGCCGGCGATGGTGTCGACGGCGACCGACAGCGCAGTAGCCACGATGTGCTGTACCCGGTCGGCGGTGAAGCGCCGCTGCCACTGGCCGCCCCAGATGGTGGCCGCCAACAGGTCGTCGGAGACACCCGCGGTGCGGTAGACCCGGTCGAGGACGGCGCGCGCATCGCAGACCACCGTACGCAGGCGGGCGCCGCACGCCGCGATCGCCGCCACGATGGCGTCGCGATCGGGATGGTTAGCAGCAGCGATGGCGATGTCAGCGAAGTAACCGGCGAGGTCATCGACAAGCCGACCACGGCTGTCTTGGCCCAGGTCGCGGATCGCCGCGGCCGGGGTGAACACCGGCAGGCCGTCGACGATGTCGACGTCGTCCCACGACAACGCCGTCGAGCGGCCCAGATATCGGGCGGTCGTGGTCGTACGTCCCCCGTTCTTCGGTGCCTTGGTGATCGCGAGCTGCGGCAGTCCCTGACCGGGCTGGCCGAGGCCATGGATGGCCAAGGCGGTCGTGCCGGTGACCACACAGTCAGGACGGGGCGCCGACAGCCGCTGAGCAGGGGTCGAATCCCGTACGGCCGCTACCCAGGCCAGCTGCGCCGCAGCAAGGGCGCCCTCACCGGGACGGTCGGCTTCGCGCATCACGCCGTTGGCGACCGGAACCACCAGGCCCGCGTCGCGCAGCTTCACGTGATCGCTGCGGGTCACGCCCTGCTGCTGGAGCTGGACGCTGGTGATCAGTCCCCACTGGGCCGTCCGCAGCGCCGCGGTATCGGCCCATTTGCGAGCCAGCAGCGGGGGCAGGGGAGATGACGGTGACGGGGCGTCCAGGCGGATACCGGTGGCCGCGATCGCGGCGTCGATGGCGGCCTGATCGGGGCGGTCGGCCGCAGCCCCGGCGATAGTAGTGAAGTAGTCGGCCAGGTCGTCGCCGAATCGGGCGCCACCGTGCGCGGCGACATCGCGGATCGCCGCGGCCGGGGTGAAGACGGGCAGTCCGTCGAGAACCGCCACGTCATCCCACGACAGTTCCGCCCGGCGAGGAACGATCGCGTAGGTGGCGGTCTGCCGGTGCTGGAAGCGCCCGGTGACAGCCAGTAGCGGCAGCGTCTCGACGGGCGGAGCGGCGAGTCCATGCAGGGCCAGCGCGGTGTACGCGGTGACCACATAGTCTGGCCGCGCGGCCGAGAGCCGTTCCTCCGGAGCCGAACCCGGCGCTGCCGACACCCAGGCCAGCTGGGCTACGGCCAGCAGGTCGTCCGCCGGCGGGCGGGGTTCCCGCATCACACCTCTGGCCACCGACACCAGCAATCCTCTGCGCCGCAGCAGAAGCTGACTCGACCCGTTGACGCCGAGGCGCTGGAGTTGGGCGCTGGTAATCAGGCCCCACTGCTGGGCACGCAACGGTGCAGAATCGGCCCATCTCCGAGCCAACACCGACGACTGCGCAACCACCGGGAAAGGATAGGTCACGCCGAGCCGATGACAGATGTCAACGCCAGCCGTCGAATCAGCAGAACTCGAGGGCAACCAGCTGCCACCGATAGGCGACACGGCCCAGAGTGGATCGGCTGCCCGGCCGCGCGGCGGCACGTATCCGACATGGCTTGCGCTCGACGCGGGCGGCGAATGGCCGCACCTGGCCGTCCGTGGTGACGGAACCGAAGATCTCGGCGCCGCAGGGGTCACACAGCTGTACGTGGAGGCGATGCACCGATGGCCCGATCGAGGACCTCTGGGCCCTACTGGCTGTCGCGGCAACCGTCTTCGCGATATGAAAGGCGTCGTGACGGACCAGTACCGCGATCTGGTCCGCGATCGCCGGGGTCACCGTCTCGCCAAGACGAGACGTTCCTCGCTGGCGGCCGATCACCTCGCACACCAGCTGCATGACGGCAACCGAGAATCGGTGGGCCTCCCATACAGCCGACGACATCGCCAGTGACCGATTATCACTGTGTGCGAGCGGTTCTCGCACTCGGACGGTGCCGCTCGGAGCCGCCGCGCGCACAGAAGCGTGTGGAGACGCCGACCGCCCTCGGGTGTGCGGCGGCAGGGATCTCCCTGTCGAGGATGATCCTCGAATCAATGGCTGCATGCTGATGTGTTGCAGCAACCACCCCGCCTAGTTCCAGCCGGTGGGTTCCGTCTACTGACCCCGGCGGTATGTGACCGACCGGCGCCGCGGCGGTCCGGCGCCTTCCCCTCGCGGGTTCGCCCGGTACAGTCCCGCAGCAAGCAAGCAGATCGTGTGCCTCACGACCAGCCCAGGGGGAGACAGAATATGGCTAGCCGTCAGCGTTTCGTGGTGCCACTCCTGGTGGCATCCTGTGTCGGTCTCGTAATAGCCGGATGTTCGGAATCCGATGCCTCCCAAACCGCGGATACGCGACCGGAGTTGTCCAAGATCGACATCCCCTACGCCGAACTCAGCGCCACTGTCGATGGCCAACCACTCCCAGGCATCGACCCGTCTGAGTTCATGTGTTACCGACAGAGCAATTCCATCAGCATCACCGGACAGGACCCCACCGACGGGCAGCCTGGGCTGAGTGCCGATCTCCAGCCAGGCAATCCACCAAAACTCGTGAGGGTGTCGTTCGGACTCGATGGGGTCCTCTACACCGCCAAGCAGGGCAAGGGTTCAGTCGAAGCTGTCGACCAGGACGGTTCCCGTATCACGGTTCGCGGGACTGCGGAAAGCTGGGATCTCGCCGTACCTATCACCAAGCAATTCGAGCTCTCGGCAACTTGCAACTGACACCGCACAAGCCTTGGGTCGCCCGCTATCGCGGGCAGTGATCGACTCCGCGGGCATCACCGGCTTCCGGCGTGTCAGTGATCAGCTCTAGCACCTGGCAGCGCCGTCCCACCGACGCCGTGGGCCAGGCCTATCCGGCCGATTGGTCGGTCGGTCGGAACATCTCGGCAGCCCAGTTGCATCAGACCCTCCGAACAGCCAGCCGATCCGCGGCGGCTCCGGACGGGTAAGGACTCGCGATGCCAGGATGCGTTCCCGCGTCACCCACGCAGGTAAACATCGACCGCCGATCGACAGGCCCGATGTGACCGCGCTGTCGAAGCGAGAGCGCGTCTACCAGCGCCTCGCCGCCGACCTCGCACACGCCGATCCCTCGCCACACTCGCACGGACACCTCGGCGTAGCCGACACGCGGCGGATGTCCTCTCCCACGCGCGTTCTCGTGGACTGGTTGCGCCATATCGAGGAACGATCTGGGTTCACCGACAGCAGCGAGGTCGATCAACTCCGGATCGATCTCTGCCGGTTGCTGGCCAGCACCGGCGTCCGCGATTGCGGCGCCGCCGAGGCGCTCATCGACCAGTTTCACCTTCAGCCACCAGTGAGCGCTGAAGTCTTGACCGAAGCGGCGCAAGCGCTGCGGGAGTTGGCATCCCGCGATCATCGCGACGAACTATCGAGGCTCGCAGCAGACCGCACACTGGGCGTTTGTCGATCGGGGATCCTTGAGTTCCTGACCGAGCATGGCCAGCAAGAGGATGTGCATCTCGTTGCCGACCAAATCAGCGATCCCAGCGTGCGGGCGACAGCGATAGCCTGCCTCCGACGGTTCCGGCCGACCCCCGTCCATCTCATCGGCACGGTCGAGGCCTACCTCTACGACCCCGACAGCGCTGTCCGCGAGCAAGCATCCCGGACTGTGGCAGTCCTCTACGCCGCGGTGTTCGCGGCTAGCAGCGGCGCAATCTGATCCCGGGCATTCGCCGCGAGGCCCCTGTCGAGCGGTTCGACAGGCCGGACCGTCACGCCCTTTCAGCAGGTCGCGTGATGAACCAGTGCTGGGGCGAAGGTCTGCGGTGTCGGTGCACCGCTGCATCACCGGCGAGGGCCGTCAGGCAGGCAGACGTCACGGGTCAGTCCTGGTCGAAGTCGGTCTCTATCGCCTCGATCATCCGATCCTCGTAGGCCTCCTGGTTGATGAGACGCGCCTCGAAACCCTCTTCGGTGTAGCTGCCCTGGGCGGCCTGCTCCCCGAGGGAGATGATGCGTGCGGTGCGCTCGTCCTCGTCGAGGAGGGATTCAAGCTTCTCGCGCAGACGTCTGAGAGCGCCCTCTTCGGAATCCGCTGTCACAGACCAGTTTTCTCCGCCATACCGGCCCGTCCAGACACCGCTGTCGTCCTCGGTGAGGATGGCACGTTGGGTCACGTGCAACCGTGGTCGCGCATCCACCGATTCACCTCCCAGCCGCGGGAACGGCGGGGGTGCGTACGGTCCCGGACTTCCCTTCCGGTCACACCCCCGCCTACCCGTACAAACTACACGAGCATCGAACACCCATTCGACCCGTTGGGTTAAACTGTGAGCATGTTCGATCGCTGGCCCGACACCCGAACACTACGCGTGGTCGACCCGCCCAGGCCCGTGCTGATCGACATGGCGATCGCTGACCCGTCCTGCGGACGGTCATATGCCGCCGGCGGGGGAGTCTCGCTGCGGGTGCGAGCCTCCGGTGCCCGTATCGAACCGACCATGCCCGCGCTCCTCTTGGCGTGGTTGCAGGTCTCAAATGGATTGTGGCGCGGTATTTGTCAGATGCCGGTCGAAAGCGCCAACCACGTCTCGTCGGCCGTCATCACGATGTGGGTGCCACCCGAGGCGCTGCAACCGCGAGAGGACGCCGCCGAGCGATGACCGAGAACAACGATGCCGGGGCCGGGCCCACGAATCGCGTCGCACCCAAACGCGGCCGCGTCGCGATCGACGAGCTGACGTTGATCGTGCGGCCGCCCGGTAGGGCGGCAGACGTCCGGGTCTACACCGACGATGAGGCGACCGAGGCCCAGGCGTACGCCGACGAGGTCGGCGGACAGGTCGATCGACTCGGAGAAGCCACGAGCTGACTCCGCTGGCGCTGCGCTGCCGCCCTCCCCGGCGGGTCGGTTGCCACAGGGCCATCGTGGTTGCGTTGTGCAGGTGACCGAGTCGACGTCCGAGTAGTCAGGACTGGGTGTCGTGTTCGGGCCAGATCACCTCGTCCGGGGTTTTGTCGGTGCGCAAGCCTTTCCACGAGGGATGTCGCAGCCGGCGGGTGAGCTCGCGGTACTCGATGGTGCCGATCAATACCGGTCGCACCCACCGCACGTTTCTGATCCTGGTGGGCGAGTGCTCGGTGGTGAACGGATGCTCGGGGCGCGCTATCGCCGCCAGTCGTTCAGCGATCTCGCGGCGGTGCCGCTGGGTGAACCCGGTACCGACCTCCCCGAGGTAGACCAACTCACCCGAGGATCGGTAGCCGCCGACCAGCAGCGACCGCACCATCGCCGGGCCGCCGGTCCACCCGCACACGATCACTTCGGCGCTGAGCCGCAGAGGAACCTTGACCCACGCCGGGGACCGCTGCCCCCGCACGTATCTCGACGTTGCTCGCTTGGCGACCACCCCCTCCAGGCCAAACGTCCTCGCGAGCTCGAGCATCGGTTCGGCGGAGCTGTCAGGCCAGTACGGGGTGACCTGCGCCGCGCCGATACTGGTGAGCGAGGTGTCGAGCAGTTCGCGGCGCTCGAAGTAGGGCAGCGGTCCGACGTCGGAGCCGTCGAGCTCCAGGACGTCGAACAGATAGAACGCCGCCGGAACATCGGTGAGCAGCCGCCGGCCCGGCCGCGGGGTGTGCATGCGTCGTTGCAGAAGCGAGAACGACGGCCGCCCGTCGGCGTCGAGAGCCACGATCTCACCGTCGACCACGACGTCGCGGCCGCCACTGGCGTTCATCAGGGCGGCCGTGATCTCGGGGTAGGTCGAGGTGATCGGGCTGAGGTTGCGGCTCAACAGCAACACCTTCCCGCTAGCGACTCGGGCGACACAGCGCTGGCCATCGAACTTCATCTCCCACGACCAGCCCGAACCCGACGGGGGAGGACCCGCAGTTGCGAGCATCGGCGCCATGGAAGCCATACGCTCCACTGTCCTCGCTCACCGACCGGTCGGTGTCTATCCTCAGGCCGTGATCGAACGCGTACGCATCACCGCAGAGACCACAGCGATCAACTACGCAGCCCGATTCGGCTACCCCGGCCGCACCCTCGCCAACTATCTCGACCAGCTCGGCGGATGGGACGGCCACGTCGATGACCCGTTCGGCACCCGGCCGTGGATCTCCCTGCGCGCCTTCGACGGAGCCGACCCCGGCCTGTTCCTCAAACTCATGTTTGCCGTCCCACAGATCCCCGGCGATGACTTCCCACCCGTCTACGGCGACGAGGTGATCCTCGCCGAGTACGACCTCCCCGAGGGCACCGTCATCCCGCGGTGACTGCACACACGCGCTGCTGGTGACGACTGAAGCCGCCGACCCGAGTGGGTCGACGGCCTCAGTGTGTAGATGGACGGTGCCGGTCAGTGCGCCTCTCGGCGAGTGGCCGCACGCAGCGGCGGAAAGGGGTGAGGCCCGGGGCAATGAGCCCGCCACCGTCGCACGAGTCAACGGTGGCCCCACCCGCGGTATTCCGCGCAGCTGGCCGGTCTATTCGGCGAGCTTGGCGACCGCCTGGGCCCAGAGGAAGAACTTGTTGGTGCCCAGGTCACGCACGGTCTTGATGTTGAACGCCGCCTGGAGCTTTTCGGCGTCACCGTCGCTGACGCCTTGCAGCGCCGCGACCGGCGCATCGGCCAGCTCGGCCAGCGACTTGTCTTCGTATGCCTTGTCGAACTTGTCTGCGATTCCAGCCATGACCACTCCTTGAGAGTTCTCGACGACAGGGTTCGCAACACCCCGGGAAGGTGCCGCGCCCGCAGCCTAGACCGCCGTCACGACGTTCCGAAAGGACCGTCGTGACGGCGTGGGGGATGGCGGGGTGTCTATTCGCAGGCGACGCCGTCGCCGTCGCGGTCGAGCTTGCTGCTGTAACCGGGTTGCCCGGCGTAGATCGGGGCCGCGCCCGCGGCGCGGACTGCCGAGCAGTTGGCGTAGTAGACCGACGCCGGCGCCTCAACCGCAGGTGGCGGGGTGTAGGTCGTCGTCGGCGGCGTGTAGGTCGGTTCCGGGATCGGTGTCGCCGTCGAGGTCCGGGTGTTGGGGACCTGGCGGGTCGTCGGTGCCGGCACCGCGGCGCCGCAGCTACCGAGAACGCGGGTGATGGCGTCCTTCTCGGCCTGGGTCACCCACAGCTGGTAGGCAGCTTTGACCTCGACCTGACGGGCGACGTAGGTGCAGCGGTAGGAACGGTTCGGCGGCAGCCAGGTCGCGGCATCACCGTCGCCCTTTTGCTGGTTGGTGGGGCCGTCGGTGGCTTGCAGGTTGCGCGGATCGTTGGCGAAGTCCGCTCGCTGAGCCGCGGAGAGCTGCTGGGCGCCCTTCTGCCATGCATCCGACAACGCGACGACGTGGTCGATCTGCACCGCCGACGAGGTTTGCTGGCCACGCACGAACGAGATGGTGGTGCCGGTGTAGGGGTCGGCGAGTGTTCCGGACTGCACCGCGCAGCCGTTGGAGCCGGGCTTGAGCACGATGTTGGTGAGGTCGCGGCGCAGGATGTCGTTGCGGGTGTCGCAGCCGTTGTGGCCGCTGTCGACGTTCACGCCATCGGTCCAAGCTTGCCCGAACAGATCCCGGTCATACCCGGTCTTGGGTGCGCGACCCTTCACCTCGAGCGTGTCCAGCGTGGCCAGCGCTTTGTTCGCGGCCGGTGCCGCCGACACCGTGACGACCGGCGTCGCGGTGGGCAGCGACACCTCCGACGCCGCGACCGCGGACGTCTTCGTCGCAGGCAGCGTCGAGGTGTCAGCGACACGCTCGGTGGTCACGGTGTCGGTCGTCCCGCACGCTCCCAGCGCCAGGGCCAGCGCAGCCGCGCAGCTGCCGACCAGGACCCGGGATCGAGTCCTGCGAGGTGAAGGGGTGGCCGGCGGCTCTGACGAGGAGACGGCAGGGGGGAGCGGGGGCATAGCCATTGAGCGGGAGAGCCTTTCACACAAGCGGCGATCGGCGCGCAATGGCCGATCGAATGTCAACTACCTATAGCAGCCCACTCGGACATCGTTACCGAACCGGACAATCCCGTCCCACGTTTGCTTCAGTGCCGCCGGCCGTACTCGAACTGACACTGGCCGGGTTTTGAACCCGTTGCCTCAGCCCGGCGGGCTGCTGTGTCGGATCAGGAGCGGCCTCGGATCGTTATGCCCTGATCGCCCACAGCGCCGACGTCTGGCAGCTGCGATATGACGGCCAGTAGGTCATGTTCCCGCGCCGACATCACCCGCCAGTGAATAGCTTCGTTACCGGTGGCGAACACCTGGGGATAGGGGTGCGGCTCGATGACCTCGAACGCGAGGATGTGATAGGCGGCAGCCTCGATATCGGTGACGGGTCCTGCATCCGAAGGGTGGAAGTCGAGGTCGTAGATCACGCCGAACACCTTCGCCGGGTCACTGACCAGGCGTGAACGAAACACCACGCACACACAGTCCCCGACAGCCCACGCGGCCATTACAGCGACGTCGTCGCATGCAGGAGGCTGTGCCGCCTTCGCTGCCACCCGTTCCGCTACTGCCGCAGCAAGGTTCACCGCATCTCCTCATCGCTCCCCAGCGCCGCGACGAACACCAGGTCGGTTGTGGCCTGTCCATCGCCAGTCGTCGAACTCGGCCTCGAGGCGGCCGACCCGGTCGGCTGGCATGGTGCCCCGACGGTAGTCGGCGCGACGGTTGGCCACCCACTGGCCGATCGCGAAGCCGTCGATCACGTCCCGCTGGCTGGGGCTGCTGGTGCCGTGCACGGCCCGATACCGATGCAGGTGCGCGACGCCGGCCTCGAACGCGGCGGCCGATGCCGCGTCCTGGGGGTTCCACTGCCAGTCCGCGAACTCGTTGTCGAACAGCGCGATTCGATCAGCAGTTAGTCGGCCTGTGCGGTAGTCGGCGCGACGGTTCGCCGCCCACTGGCCGATCGGAAACCCGTCGATGACGTCGTGCTGGCGGGGGTTGCTGGTGCCGTGTGCAGCGGCGTAGCGGCGCAGGTGTGCGATCCCGGCCGCGAAGGCGGCATCGAGCACATTCCACCGCCAGTCGGGGAACTCGGTTTCGATGCGGCGGATCCGCTCGGGCGATAGCCGGCCGAGCCGGTAGTCGGTGCGGCGGTTGTCGACCCAGCCGCCGATCGCGAAGCCGTCGATCGTCGCGTGGCGGGGCGGCGAGCTCGAACCGTGCGCGGCGACGTAGCGGTGTAGGTGCGCGATCCCGGCGTCGAACCGCCGCTCGTCCGCACGGCGACGGCCAGCGGTCGGGGAGTCGTGCTCGCTGGGCACGGTGTCACCGCCGGTTGCTCGTGGCGGCGGGTCGTACCGTCCACCGCCAGTCCGGGAACTCGGTTTCGATGCGGCGGATCCGCTCCGCCGACAATCGGCCTTTGCGGTAGTCGGCGCGGCGCGTGGCGACCCAGGTACCGATAGGGAACCCGTCGATCACATCCCGCTGAGGGACTTGGCTGGTGCCGTGGGCGGCAACGTAGCGGCGCAGGTGGGACAGTCCGGTCTCGAATGCGGCCGCGAAGGCTTCGTCCTGCGGCAGCCACTGCCAGTCCGGGAACTCGGACTCCAGACGCGCGATCCGCTCGGCCGACAGTCGGCCTCTGCGGTAGTCGGCGCGCCGGGACGCGACCCAGGTGCCGATCTCGAAACCGTTGACCACATCGCCTTCTCCGGCGTTGCTCGTGCCGTGGACGGCGACATACCTGCGCAGATGGGTCACGCCGACGTCGAACATCGCCTCACGCACATTCCACACCCAGCCGGGGAACTCGGTGTCGAGGCGGCGGATCCGCTCGGGCGACAGCTGGCCCCGCCGGTACTCGGCACGGCGGTTGACGACCCACTGACCGATCGCGAACCCGTCGATCGTCGCGCCGCGGGGAGGTGAGCTGGAACCATGCATGGCGACGTAGCGGTGCAGGTGGGCGATCCCGGTGTCGAAGAGACGGTCGTAGGCACTACCACGGCTGGTCGAGCCAGCCTCATCCTCGCTCGGCGTTGCGGCACAGCCTGTTTCAGGTCGGTCTATGCGGGGGTCCACTTGAGTCCGAGGAGGGTCAGGGCGCGGGCCAGGTGTGGATCCGCGGCGTCGATGGGGCAGTGGTCGACCACGTCGATGTGGGGGCTGATGTCGGGGTCGGCGGCGCGTTCGTAGAGCGCCCACATGCGTAGCTGGTCGCCGTGGCGGGAGTCGAACTCGATCCCGTCGACTGCTGCCTGTCCGTGGTCGGTGAGGGCGTAGAGCCAACGGGAGATGGCTTGGGTGAGGCCGCGGGGCCGGCCGTCCCGCAACGCGGCGGTGTCGAGGTCATCGAGCCCGTAGCGGATCGCGAGCGGCCGAAACACCGTCCGCAGGGTGGCGAGGCTGTCCGGGTCGGCGGGCACCGCGAACCGTCCGGTCAGGGTGCCGTGGCCGAGCATCCGTGCCTCACACCACGATCGCGGGACGCACCCGGGCGGCAGCGTGGGATAGTCCTGCTCGTCTTCCTCGTCGACGACGATGTCGTCGAGCTCGGCGATCAGTTGCGGGCTGGGTCGGGCGAACGCGAGGACTTCGAGATAGCAGGCCAAGGGAGTGCCGGCGCAGTACAGAGTGCGCCACACCCCGTCGGGGTCATCCCAGCGGCCGGCGAAACGGCCGTCGGTGGCGTACTCCCACGGCGTCCACTCCCACGGACTCGGCGCGTACCCGACCCGATAGATGGGCGCGGCGACCTGGATGCTGGTGGTGATCGGACCGTGCGGGGTGCCGACCGTCGACGTGCGGGGTTGGTTCATCCCACCGCGGCGAACTGGCGGGCAGCGTTGAGCACCTGGGGGCCGACGTCGGCGAGCTCGCCGTCGCGCAGCAGCAACGCCGGCGCCCGGTCGTCGAGGACCGGGTTGAGGCCCTGGAACCACGCTTGGGCGACGGCGGGGGTGTCGCGTTCGGTGATCAGGCGGGCGGCGCGGTAGGCGATCCGGAGCCGTTCGACGTCGTCGGGGTTGGCGATGGTGCGGGTGCCCTCGGCCCACTGCCGTACCGCTCGGGTCTCGCTCACCCGCCCCAGGTAGGCCACGAGCTTCGCGCCGAGCAGATCGCGCAACGCAGCCACGAGTTCGGGCTGCGACATACGTGCCGCTTCGGCGTAGGCGGCCAGGTCTGGCCGGGGATGCGCTGCTGTCATGGTGATCACCTCTCGATCCCAGTATAGATCCCACGGTGTGTGACAGCTAGACGCCAGAAGTAATGCTCGCCGCGACCCGTTGGTGGTCGTGGTGAGGACTTCGGGTGGGTGGCCGACCGCTGCCAGCGACAGGCACACTAGGTGACCGTGACCAGCCGATTCGATGAGGGTATCGCCCATCTACATCGGTACGTCGCCGTGCACGGCACCAGCAACCCGCGCCAGCGGGACGTCATCGACGGCTTCCCGATAGGCCGGTGGGTCAACACCCGCCGCACCGACTACCGTCGTGGCGTCTTGCCCGCGGAGCGGATCGCGCAACTCGAATCCGAATTCCCCGACTGGCAATGGAAGACCAATGCCCGGACGACCTTCGCTGCCGGCGTGACCCACCTGCGTCGCTACGTCGCCCTCCACGGCACCAGCAACGCCCGCCGCCACGACGTCATCGACGGATTCCCGATCGGTACCTGGGTCGCCAGCCGCCGCGCCGAATACCGGGCCGGACAAATGCCACCTGGACACGCCCACCAGCTCGAAGCCGAGTTCCCCGACTGGCAGTGGACCCTGCGGGCTCGACCACCGTTCCACGTCGGCCTCGATCACCTGCACCGCTACGCCGCCGCACACGGCACCAGCTCACCGCCCCGCGATGCAACAATCGACGGATTCCCGATCGGCGCCTGGGTGGCCAAACGCCGCACCGAGTACCGACGACACCGACTCTCGTCCGACCGGATCACCCAGCTCGAAACCGAGTTCCCCGACTGGCAGTGGAACCTCCGATCCTCGCCCCGGCCGCCCGTGCCTCACGATCACGGCGCAGAGGGCTCTACGACTGCGTACTAGCCGCGCGGCGGATGGTCTAAGGCTCGAAGTACGTCAAGCAGTATCCAGCCGGTGTCGGCTTCGCGGCGAAGTACTCGACCTGTCCCTCTGTGCATTCCGGAGCCGCGGCCACCTTGGTCTCGACCTTGAAGTAGTTCGTACCGCCAGGGACCAGCGTCACCCTTGAACAGTCGACCTCGTTCACCTTGGTTAACGGATTTGGCACATCCGTTGGCGGTTCGGAGTAGCACAGCCCCTGCCGGTACACCGGGGCAAGGCACAGTACTTCCGCGATGCGCGGGCGGGCGCCGGCGTACGGGCGTTCCTCATACCAGAATGCGGCGTACTCAGTGCCACAACCGTTTCGGGTCTGCACCCGTTCCGCGACTGCATAATGAAACCCTCGGAAGCTGCAGTCGACGGTCTCGACCTCAAGCTCCCCGGCGAGTTCGCCTACCGTCAAACAGTCACCGACCTCCACTTCGGTGGTGTTGGCGACGTTGTTCTCGAAGTCGCTGGGGTCCTCGAGGGCCACGCTCACCGCGATCATCAAGGCCAGCACCGTCGCGAACCCCAAGAACCCGGCGAGCAACCATAATCCCTTGCGGCCCTTATTCGGTGGCCGACCACCGGGATGCGGCGGGTACACACCTCCCGGATAGGGCGCAGGCGCGCCGTACGGGACTCCCTGTCCCGGAAAGCCGGCGTTCGGCGGATGCTGCCCGGGCTGTCCGGGCGGGCCCTGGAACCCGTAACCGGGATGGCCAGGACCAGGTGGCGGCATGGTCACGCGCGTAGCCTAACCCGCCGCAAGCGGTCGGTCGCCAGGGACTTCACAGCGCGAAAACTGACGTACTCCCGGACTCTTCGACTCGACGGTATACGGATAGTCCGCGGTCGCAGACCTTGAGGTGGACAGTTACGGGTACTGTTTGCGATAGGTTCTCTGCTGCAGATCCCTGCTGGTTGCCGTCGGCGCGGGTCTGCTGAGAACCGCACGTTCACAATCAAATCGAAAGGTTGACTGATGCCGTCCAGTCACTCTCGCTCCACGCTGCCCACCCGCAGCCTCCGCACCCATCTCCTGGCCGCCAGTTCGGCGCTTGTCGTTGGATGCGCATCCATCCTCGGCGCCGGCGCTGCCGCCGCCGGGACCTCCCAAAATGGGTACCCTCTCATCACTCAGGCCCAAACCACCCAATGGGCCGTTAACGGGGTCAATTTCTGGACCGCCCCCGGTAAGCCCACCGAACTGCTCCGCGAGTTCGTCACCTGGTTCGACGCCAACGTCGAGCCCATCACTCTCGGCAACGGTGACGACTGGTCATGGGCCGAACCGGCACTCGTCCCGCCGACGAATACGGCCTACTCCAACCACGGCAGCGGCACCGCCGTGGATCTCAACCTCGAAATTCATGGCGGGCAGGGCTTCTCGGGCACCTTCACCCCCGAGCAGACCGGCAAGATTCGCGCCAAGCTAGCCAGCACGGGCGGTCAAATCGTTTGGGGCGGAGAATGGTCCAGCCTCCCTGACGATCCGCACTTCGAAGTGAGGTAACGGCCAGCGCAGCATTGAGCGTTGCTGGCGCCGATCTCGTCAGAACTAGACACCTGCTCGGGTGCCGATCGGGTTCGTCCGATGACAAGCACTGCGTCGTAGCCGATGTCGCCCGCCCCGTACGCGGTCGACGAGGGTGAGCATCGACGCATCGACGGTCACTACAGGCGCCCACCTTTCGGCAGCTTATGAAACCAATCACGTTGTGTAGCGATCACACACACTCCAAGAAGAGGTCACTATGGACATCACGAAGAAGAGAATGCGCGCCTCAGTGGTCGCCTGTGCCGTCGCCGCCGCCGGAATCGGTGCGTCCGTGGTCGTCGGCGGGCTCGCTGCGTCACCCGCGCAGGCGACCACCTACACCTACACAGGTTTCGTGGAATGCGACGCGTGGCGCAACACGGTCCTCGCGCAAAACTCGAGCCTGGGCGCAACGGCCTGCGCGCGGGGTTTCAAGGGCTGGCAGTTCGACACCTACCAGGCTCCGACGAAACAGCCGCAGCTCACCTGGTGATCTCCTGCCCGACTGTGTATTGCGCCCCGCCAACCGCATCAGTTGGCGGGGCGCGGTCGTACGGCGTCCTACTCCCAAACCCCAGCCGCTCGAGACGTCTTCAAATGCATAGGGGAGTGGGGCTGTCGGTGCGCTGGCCGTCGATGGTGGCCCATCCAGTGACACAGAGTCGGTCGGTGGGGTTGTCGCGGATGAGGAGAGTGCTGAACGCCGAGTGGGTGTCGGGTTCGGTGGCTAGCTGGCGCGATGGTCCGGAGGGGTCTGCATTGCGGTAGATGGTGACCGACAAGATGTTGTTGGTGTCGGCGCCGGCCAAGCGGGTGATCCGCCCCCACCCGGCGTCGCAGCTCGGAGAGAAGATCAACTCGAGCAAGAAGGCTGGGTTGTCGGTGCTGTTCGCGGCAGGGCGCGCGTCCGCCACGCAGTCGGTCGCGATGGGGTTGTCCCCGGTGCGAACAGCAGGCGGCGATGGTGTCGACATATGGCGGGTGATGAAGAAGGTGGCCGCGTTGCTGCCGATCAGCACAGCGACAATCGCAACGACGAGCAACCACCGCCGCTGTCGCCAGCCTGGGTAGCCGCCGGTAGTCGATAGCTCTGTTGGTGCGAGCGGAGACGGGGCCGCAGACGGGGTGAGATCGGCGAGACGTTGCTGCCAGTCAGCCACCTCGGCCGGGTCGTCTGTCAACGCCATCACCATGGCGGTCAGCGTGCGCGGCGTGGGCAGCGGCCGATCAGCGCGAGTCGCGTCATTCAGCGTGGTCTTGCCCACTGTCAGGTGAGGATGACGTCGGGCCACAGTCTTCTCCAACGCTTCGAAGCTGGAGTTCGGATGACGTTTACGGAACGCGTTGAGTTCGGTCTTGAACGCTGCCACGGCCGCGCGGTATTCGTCGTCTGGGTCCGATGAGGCAGGGGGCTGGTCGGAGAGTTCGTCGTCCGCCGATGACGTCATCGCCACATCACATAGTCCTTCCACGGTGCACGTTGGGTGTCGGTCATTCGATCTGACCGTCCAGGCTCGGCTGCGGCAACCGAACCGGACTGGACGACGAGCGCAGATCATCCGAGCTTGTCCGTCCAGGTGCGGACGGGCGGCCGGACGCCTCAGATCGAGAGGGCATACACCCATCCACACCCCGAACGGAGCACGCACATGTCATCGAAAGCACCCTCCCCTCTGGGGCCGCGGCGTATCCTCTCGCCTACGGTCACCATCGTAATTTCCCTGCTCCTAGGGTTGGCGATGACCTTCGCCGCCAGCTCCCCGGCCATGGCCCAGCCTTCCGCGACCCCGCCCGCATCAACGGCGCCCGCGACAGAGCTGGCCCCCGCCCACGCGCAGCCGAGTCCGCTGCTGGCCGACTCAGGTCGCCACCAGGTGAGTGTCGCCGGTGACACTGCACGCTTCGCCGGCTGCCTGGGCGGATTCGGAGTCGCTGCCGCCCCGATCGTCATCGGCTTCACCTTCGGCGGCCCCTCGGGCGCGATCTCGGCGGCCAAAGCGTGGATTCCGCGGCTCGGCCCCGTCGGGGCTGGAGTGATGAAGTGGTGCATGCAAGCCATCTTCGGAATCCGCATGTAGCCCTGCCCCCGGACACCCGCGCCGTGCGACCACCCGCCATGAACGGGGTGGCCGTACGGCGCGCGGCCGTAGTACCTGGCGAGACCGAACAGCAGGACTTCATCCTCGTTGTCGACGACGGTGCCGAGCGATGGCCGGCCCGCCGCGCTCGTTCGCGCGAAACGATGGGCCGCGGGATAGTTATGACATGGGTATGGCCAAGCACATGATGGAGCAGGGTTGGTCCTACTCTGACGCTGTTGTCTGTTCGCAGTGCCTCGACGACCCGATCCTCAAGCAGTCGGTCCATCACGCCGCTGACACCTCGGTCGGACCGTGCACGTTCTGCGGTCGGCGACCCGCGGCGTCGCTCGACGTCGTCCTGGAGCTGGTCGTCGACGGCCTGAGGACTGAGTACACCGACCCGATCAACGAGGCGTACTACGACTCCAGCGAAGGCGGGTATCAGGCCGCGATGCAGGACACCGAGGAACTGCTCTACGAGAACGACGTCAGCAGCGATCACGCCGTCATTGAGGAGATCGCGCGCAGCGTCCACACCACCGAGTGGTGCGACCGCGATCTCGCCATGCCCCCGGTGGGCATGGGCCTGGCGTGGAGCTGGAACCGGTTTCGCGAGGAGGTACGGACGCGGCGCCGCTACACGTTCCTGTTGCCCGATCCTGCCGAGGAAGACGAGCCGGGGATGCATCTGGTGCACGAGGTTCCCGCCGCCGTCACCAGAGCCGTCCAACTCGCCGATCTGGTCATCGACCAACCCGCCGGTGGCACCTGGTGGCGTGCGCGGGTCGGCAACGCCGGGGAGACGTTCGCGACCGCCTCCGACATTGGTCCACCGCCGTCGGAGTACGCGCGTAGCAACCGTATGACGGCGGCGGGGATCAGTGCGCTCTACGGCGCCTCGACGCGTGCCGGTGCCGTCGGGGAGGTGAGCAAGTATGCCGATCCCGGAAGCGGGCTCAGCGTCGGCGAGTTCGCGCTCCACCGTGGAGTGCGGGTACTCGATCTGCGTACCCCGCCGCCCGTTCCGTCCCTGTTCAACGCAGCGGACCGGGACCGGAGGCCGGCGACTGTGTTTCTGCGGGAGTTCATCAAGTCCATCGGTGAACCCACCCGCCCCGGTGGCTCCGATGACGTCACCTACATCCCGACCCAGATCATCACCGAGTTCCTGCGCTACGGCCTCCCACATGGTCCCGTCGACGGCATCCTGTGGCGGTCAACAGCAGTCGATGATGTCGACTGCTGCGTGCTGTTCGTGACCCCAGAGGAGTGTGCGGACCGCGGGAACGAGACACCGGACACCCGGCTCGTACTCGACCACCGGACGATCATTCATCAAGCAGTCTGACGACCGAATCGCGCGCAGACCCAACGAACGTCGGCTCCAATCATGCCCACTGACATGTTGTTGAACGGGTCGCGATGACCTGTGCCGCAATCACAGTCGTATGCGGTGCTACCGCAGCGGCCCTCAACAACGGACGCAGCACGACGTTGGTGTACGGCGCTGTGGTGCTTTGTCCGGGAGCGGCCGTATGCTTCCTTATTGCGCGGGCTCGCATTCCCGAGGCTCAGGACATTCGTGCCCTCGGCTTCGACGAGGGTGCCGGCGAGTAGTGGGTGTGGCGATGATTGAGTTACGGTGGATCGCCCGCTGGCCGGAGTTGTTCTCAGGTCTCACCGACCTCCAGGTCCGTGGAGTCGTGCAGGCGATCGACAACAACCTTCTCAACGGCTGGGATCATCCGCAACGTGACGACATCGAGTTCTCCACGCTCTACAGACTGGCCGACCACTTCGGCGTTCCGGTCTCGGACTTGTTGGCGGAGTAGAAAACGACGGTAGGGAGAGATGGCCGAGTGCTTTTTCTGCGGAACTGATGCCAAGCTCACCCGCGCGCACCTGTTCCATAAGGACATCCGCGCAGCGCTTCCGAATGAGTCCACGGAGGTGACTCTGGCGGCGTCGAGCATCGCTGGGGGGCTCGTACAAGACCTCATTTACACAGGTGATGTTCGTGAAATGAACGTCAAAAAGCTGTGTGGCCCCTGCAATCGACTCTGGATGGAACCGATCGAGAGGGCTGTTGGTCCTATCATCAAAGCCCTCATGGGAGGACACGGCGCTCCGCCCCCGAAAGACCTTTTCCGGCTGGCCCACTGGGCGACGATCGTCGGCGCACTCGCAACGCAGACAGGCCCGAGGTTCGACGTACCGGTCGAGCACCGTCGCCAGATCAGGTTCACGAGAACAGGGCAGCCTCGAGACTTCGGAACGCACCTCATCCTGACCCTAGATACCTACCCGGGCACACAGTTCGACTTCATGCGCTTCGAGACCGAGCCCGGCTCGACCGACGGAGGGGTGTCGTGGTTCAGCGCGCTGCACGCCGGACCGGTGGTGATCATCTCCGCCGAGTTCAGGGTCAACACGATGATCGCCCGCGAGCTGCACTACAGCGGCTTCGAGAGCTACCTCGGCGCGGTGTCGAGCAACCTCGCCTGCATTCCCCCCGCGATCCGCAACGGGCGAGCACTGGTCCCTGGGCTCAAGTTTCCCACCCACTTCGCGGTCCAGGAGATGTATCGAAGTCTCGTCGGCCCCAACGTGTCCTACGTCGACACCGCCCACGGAGGCTCACTGGTGTCAATGGACACCAAGACGTGGACGCACCCACAACCGTTCGACTACGACGGGACCCTTGTCGATATGCGATCCCAGCTCGATTTGAGCTACCTGGATGGCGTGTTCGAGGCGTAATGCCGACGGCCGTCGACGCACCGGCCCCGTTGCTATTATTGCTGCATGGCGGCACGGGTTTCGAAGTTGCGGGCGGTGGCTACGGATCAGTTCGGCTTGTTGGGGTCACGGTAGTAATGGCGCAAAAAACAACGAAGTTCGCGTAGTGCCTGGTCAGCGGGTAGACGGACGCTCTTGTTGGTGGCCGCTATCGGTGGCTGCGGTCGGGGCCGATGAGGCTGGTGATGCCGCGCATGGCTGCCGGTGAGGGTTTGAAGTAGCGGCGTAGGTTCTCGGGTTTGCGGTGGCGGGACTTGGCCATCAGCTCCACCAGGCTGGCACCGGCCTCGCCGAGATGCGTCAGGCCGGAATGCCGAAGTTCGTGCAGATCCCAACCGGTGCCGGGCCCATTCGTCGCGGTGGCGGCATCCAGCACGGCGCGGGCCTGGCCGTAGGACAGCCGGGCCAGCCCGGTGTCGGGGCAGATGTCCCGGTCGGCGGCGGCCTTTCCGGGGCCCGGTCGGCGGTGGGTGACGAACAGCGGTCCGCGGGTGCGGCCCTTGGTGAGGCGTGGCAGGAGCCGGGCGGTGCCCGCGTCCCAGTACACGAGCTCGTGCGCGTACTCGTGGTAGGTGGCACCGCGGCGGCGGGTGCGGGGCTTGGCGCCCTTGGACTTCACCGGGCAACACCGCCCGGCCAGATCGAGGTCCTCGATGTTGACCTGGAGCAGTTCCTCGGTGCGGGCGCAGGTTTCGTAGAGCATCCGCCACAGCGTCTTCTCCCGGAGGTCGATGTCGCGGCGGGCGATGAGCCGGTCGATCGCGGTGCGCGAGTGCACCGGGGTGGTGGAGTCCGGTGGAGTGGAGCGTTTCACCCAGGCCGGGACCGCCGGGGCGGTGTGGCCGTGCTCGCGGCACCACGCCAGCCACGACGCGACCGCGGCGCGGCGGGCGTTCCAGGTGTTGACTGCTGAGGAGCCCCACAGGGTTTCGAGGGTTTCACCGATCTCATCGTCGGCGACGTCGGCCAGCCGCCGGGTCTCGCCGAGCGTGGCGGTGGTCTTGTCGACGGCGATGCCGTAGGCGCGGCGGGTGTTCGGGGAGCCGATCGAGTCGAGGAAGCTGTCGCCGGCGGCGCGGACGGTGATCCCGGACGGCACGGTGGTACCTCCCTCACTGGGCTTGCCGCAGATAACAGGTCCGCGTCGCGCACCGCCGGAGCGGAGTCGGCGCAGGCCGGATGTCATGATGCTACAGATAACAGGGTGTTATCCGTGGCAGTCGGAAAATGGCCTCACCCGAGTACCGGGCGATGCTCATGGGGTGTCTATGCGCCGATTTCGCGGTGGACGCCGCCGGCGGCGGTGTTGACCGCTTCGGCGAGGGTGGGGTGGATGTGGATGGCTTGGGCGAGTTGGGTGTAGGTGGCGCCGGTGGTCATGGCGATGACGGCCTCGTGAACGAGGTTCCCGCCGTCGGGTCCGGCGATGTGGCAGCCGAGGATACGGTCGGTGGCGGCGTCGGCGACGAATTTGACCAGGCCGCGGGTGTTGCCGATGGCGCGGGCTTTCACGACGCCGGTGAAGTCCTGGCGCCCGACGACGACGTCGTAGCCGGCGGCGCGGGCGGCAGGTTCGGTGAGCCCGACGGCGCCGACTTCGGGGTCGGTGAACACCGCGTGAGGCACGATGCGCCCGGTTGTGGTGCGGTCCTGGCTTCGGAATATGGTGCGGTAGACGATGTCGGCGTCGTCGCGGGCGGTGTGGGTGAACATGGGCCCGCCGCGCAGATCGCCGAGCGCCCAAACATTTTCGGCGTCGGTGCGCAGGGAGGCGTCGACGGTGAGGAAGCCCTGTGGGTCGGGTTCGAGACCGAGGTACTCGAGGCCGAGATTGTCGCTGTTGGGGGTGCGTCCTGTCGCGATCAGCAGGTGGCTGCCGGTGATGTCGTCGGCTTCGCTGCCGGTGCAGCCGAGCCGGATGTTCCCGGTGGTGCCGGTGGCCGCGGTGCAGGTGGTGCCGGTGAGCACGGTGATGCCGTCGGCGGTCATGCCCTCTCTGACGGCGGCGGAGATGTCGGGGTCCTCGCCGGGGAGCAGCCGGTCGGCGCGTTGGATGAGGGTGACCTCGGAGCCGAATCGCCGGAACATTTGGGCGAACTCGCAGCCGACGTAGCCTCCGCCGACGACGAGCAGATGTGAGGGCAGGTCGGTGAGGTCCAGCAGGGTGCGGGAAGTGAAGTAGGGGACGGTGTCGAGGCCGTCGATGGCGGGGATGGTGCTGCGGGTGCCGGTGACCAGCAAGATCCGGTCGGTGGTCAGGTCGGTGCCGTCGACGGTGAGTGTGCGGGGTGCGGTGAAATGTCCTGTGGCGTGGTAGAAGTCGAGGTCCGTTGATTTCTCGACGGTGCGGTAGGAGCCCGCGCGGATGGAGTCGACGATGGTGTTCTTGCGGTCGACCACGGCGGCCAAATCGACGGTGACCGGTCCGGGTAGGCGGACCCCGAATTCGGCGGCGCGGCGCGCCTGGTGCGCCACGGCGGCGGAGGCGATCATGGTCTTGGTGGGGATGCAGCCGCGGTTGAGGCAGGTCCCGCCGAGCAGTTCTTTCTCCACGAACGCGACGCGGCCGTGCCGGGCCGCGCGCAGCGCGAGCGGCAGGCCGGCCATGCCGCCGCCGAGTACCAGGGTGTCGTAGCGTTCGCTCATGTGCTCGGTGCCTTTCCTCGATCGAATCGCTCTGGAAGGGGTACGGCAGTCGACCGGTCGGCGCGGTCAGCGCGCGTGTTTCTCCTCGATTGTGGCGGGTGCGGGGGCGCAGCAGTCGTTGTCGGGGGTGGCGTCGCGGTGTCGGGCCCGGGTGTTGCGGGCAACGACGGTGGCGGCAAGCGTGGCGGCCACGGCCGCCACGGCGAGAATGATGACCGTGCCGGTGTGGTTTTGAATCCAGATGCTCACCGCGGCGGACCAGGCGGTGGAGCCCATCGCGGCACCACCGGTACTGCCGATAGCGGCGGGCCACCAATACCAGACGAGGTAGGCGCCGGTAGCGACGAGCACGACGGCGGTGATGCGGGTGCCGTGGCGGGCGAGCACCGCGAGGTAGCGGGTGGCAGCGGTGCCCGCCGCGGCGGTGGCGAGGCTGACCAGCAGCAAGACCGTCGCGGCCCCGGCGGCGTAGACGGCGAACACCACCAGCAGCGCTGCCCATCCGGCGGTGGCCTGGGCTTGGGCGATCACGGCGAGCAGCACCCCGAAGGTGCACGACAGCGACGCGGCCGCATAGCCGGCACCGGCGGCCACCATACCGGTGGTGGTCATCGATGCGCGGGGCGGGCGCTGAGCGCGGCGGGGCAGGCGCAGGCCAAGGCCACGGCCGGTGAGCATGACCAGCCCGAGCACCGCCAGCGCCGCGCCGACGGCCAGGCCGAGGCGGGGGCCGCGGCGATGAGCGCGCGGGCGCCGGCGCTGACGGCCAGGCCCGCCGCGGCGAGGGTGCCCGCGAATCCGAGGGTGAGCGCGGTCCCGGCGCGCAGGGCGCGCGCCATGCGGACCGGGAACGCGTCGGTGGTGGTGTCGCCGAGGGTGTGGGTGATCCAGGCGGGCAGCAGCGCGAATCCGCACGGGTTGACCGGGGCGAGCATCCCGGCGGTGAACGCCAGCGCCAGCAGTCCGCCCATCACGCCGCTCCCGCGTCGCGCAGTGCGGTGGTGATCTGGTCGGCGGACGGGTCGGTGGCGCGGTAGGTGACCTTGCCCGCCGGATCGACCACGACCAGCGTCGAGAGCGACGCCACCGAGAGTCGTGTGGTGAGGGTGGCGCCGGTGTCGATCACGGCGGGCAGCGCCTGGGTGCCGGTGAAGTCCTGGAACCCGGCCACCGTCTGCGCGGATTCACCCGGATCCATGTCGACCAGCACGAACGACGCCTTGTCGCCGAGTTGTCCGGCCGCCTGCGCCACCGATTTCGCGCCGCCCACGCATTCGCCGCAGCCGACGGAGAAGAAGAACAACGCGGTCGGCTTGTCACCGGGCACGCTGATGGAGGTGCCGGTGACGGTGTCGACCTGCACCGGCGCCACCGGATCCTGCGCCGTCGTGTCGGTCGAGGTGCACCCGGTGAGGGCCAGGGCTGCGGACAGCGCCAGCGCGGCGGCGGCGAGGGCGGGGCGGCGAAAGCGTGGCAGAGTGGCCATTCGAGGACAGTGGCCTTTCGTGCGGGGGGCGAGGGAGTGTCAGCGCGGTCTCGCGACCGCTCATCGGGGTGTCAGAGTTCGAGACGGTCATGCCGGGGTTTCCGTCCGGTCGCGGTCGGCCGGAGCCGACCGAGGGGATCCGGGTCGGGGCGGACAACACCCCGTGGCCTTACGGGCGCGGCGCCGCAGGGTGTAGCCGACGGCGGCGGCCACGACCAGCACGCCTGCGGCAAGCAGCCACGGGCTGGTCAAGACACCGCCGAGACCGGCGAGCACGCCGCCGGCGATCAGGGCGGGACCGGCGCAGCAGGCGACCATCACCAGCACGCCACCGGCCACTGCGAGCAGACCACCGAACCCGCCCGAGTCGTTGTCGGGTGTGTTCATCGCCTTGTTGTCGGGTGTGTTCATCGCCGCCCACTACCGTCCGCGGCGGGGATGCGCGGGCAGCAGCCCAGCGCGGCGGAGTTGTCGGCCGCCAGCGACCGCGCCAGCATCACCAGGTCAGCTACCCGCGGATCACCCACGGAGTACCGCAGTTTCTTCCCGTCGCGGCGCGCGAGGACATACCCGCAGTCGGCCAGGCAGGACAGGTGTACCGACACCCGGGGCTGCGAGATGCCGGCGTGTTCGACGCAGTCGGCGGAGGTGCGCTCCCCGGCGAGGATGAATTCGAGGAGCTTGAGCCGGGTCGGATCCGACAGGGCGCGAAAAAACTTCGCCGTCGTATCCAGATGCGTACACGCCGACTCGGCACCGGGCACGGTGACAGTGGCGGTGGTGGACCGGGCCATGGGATCGCCTCCACGAGACTTGAACTATTCGGATAAACGCATAATATGGTTCCGGTAGATATTCGTCAACACGAATAGCAGCCGTTGTCGGTTCAGCGGTTGCCCGACCAGGAGGCACCCTCGTGACCTTGACAGATTCCCGCGCCGATCTGGCGATCATCGGTTCCGGCTCGGCGGCGTTCGCCGCCGCCATCGCCGCGGTCAACCTCGGCAAACGGGTGGTGATGGTGGAGCGCGGGACGGTCGGGGGCACGTGCGTGAACGTCGGGTGTGTGCCCTCGAAGGCGCTGCTGGCCGCCGCCGAGGCCCGCCACGCCGCCGAGGCGGCGGGCCGGTTCCCCGGGCTCACCCCCGCCGAGGTGCCGCTGGATTTCCCCGCCCTGATCGCGGGCAAGGACGCGCTGGTCGGGCAGCTGCAGGCGGAGAAGTATGTCGACCTGGCCGCCGACTACGGGTGGGAGATCGTCTCCGGCACCGCGGTGTTCGACGGCAGCGCCGAGGCACCCGTGCTGCGGGTCGCGCGCGCCGAGGGCGGTGTACGGGTGATCGAGGCCGACCAGTATCTGATCGCCACCGGTGCCGCGCCCTGGGCTCCGCCGATCGACGGCCTCGTTGAGGCCGGGTATCTGACCTCGACCACCGCCATGGACCTCCAGCAGCTGCCGGAGTCGCTGATCGTGGTGGGTGCGGGCTATGTGGGGCTCGAGCAGGCCCAGCTGTTCGCCCGCCTGGGCAGCAAGGTCACGGTGATCGCGCGTAGCCGGCTGACCTCGGGTGAGGAACCGGAAATCTCGGCCGCGCTCGAGGCCGTCTTCGCCCACGAGCGCATCGACGTGCTCACCGCCGCCACCGTCGAGAAGGTCCTCGCCGACGACGGGCACAAGGTGGTGACCGTGCGCACCGGCGGCGGCGCCAGCACCGAGCTGCGGGCCGAGCAGGTGCTGATGGCCACCGGCCGCCGCCCCAACACCGCCGGGCTGGGCCTGGATGCGGTCGGCGTCGCCGTCGACGAGCGGGGCGCGGTCGTGGTCGACGACCGCCAGCGCAGCAGCAATCCGCGCATCTGGGCGGCCGGGGACGTGGCCGGGGATCCGCAGTTCGTGTACGTGGCCGCCGCGCAGGGCACCCTGGTCGCCGACAACGCCCTGGCCGGTGCCGATCGCGTCCTGGACTACACCACGGTGCCGCGCGTGACGTTCACCAGCCCCGCGATCGCCTCGGTCGGACTGACCGACGCGCAAGCCGCCGCGGCCGGGCTGGCCTGCCAGTGCCGGGTGCTGGGGTTGTCGAGCGTGCCGCGGGCGCTGGTCAACCGGGACACCCGCGGCCTGGTCAAGATCGTCGCCGAAGCCGGCACCGGCCGGATCATGGGCGTGCACGCCCTCAGCGACGGCGCCGGGGACCTGATCACCGCCGCCACCTATGCGATGACCGCGGGTCTGACCGTCGACCGGCTCGCCCACACCTGGGCGCCGTACCTGACCATGGCCGAAGCGCTGAAACTGACCGCGCAGACTTTCACCACCGACGTCACCAAACTGTCCTGCTGCGCAGGCTGACGCCGTCGGACGGGAGGCAGTGATGAACGGACACATGACGATCGGGGACCTCTCGGCCCGCACCGGGGTGCCGGTGAAGGCGCTGCGCGAGTACACCGACCTCGGCCTGATCTACACCCTGGGCCGCAGCCCGGCCGGCTACCGCCTCTACACCGACGACGCGGAGTGGTGCGTGCGGTTCATCGGCGAGCTGCGCGGCCTCGGGCTCACCATCGCCGAGATCTGCCAGCTCACCTCCACCGACCGTGACGACCACGGCCGTTCGGTCGGCGCCCATCTCGCCGAGCTGCTGCAGCGGTCGCGGCAGCGGCTGCGCCCGATGCCGAGCAGATCCTCGACCGCATCGACGCCTTCGAAACCGCACACCGTGCGCATCTGGCCACCGACGACCTGTGCTGGGCCGGTGACCCGTGCGGATGCGAGCTACGGGCTTGACCCTCACCCCGGGGACAGACCCTACCGTCGGCACCGTCACTGTCCGATCGCCCTCGAGGAGTCCGATCCCATGAGTACCGACAACCTCACTGCCGACGTTTTCGCCAAGATCCTGCCCGCCGGCCGGGACCGGGCGCTGATGCGCGCCGCGCTGCGGCTGCTCGCCCACGGCACCCCGGTCACCGTCACCGAACTCGCCGCCGCCGCGGGAGTGCCCGACCTCGACCCCGCGCAGACGCCGATCGGCGCCGACGTCGAATACGACGAGGCCGGCCGGATCGTCGGCTGGGGCCTGACCCTCAACCCGACCCCGCACCGGTTCAGCGTCGGTGGCCACCAGCTCTACACCTGGTGTGCCCCCGACACCCTCATCTTCCCCGCCGTCATCGGCGCACCCGCCTGCATCGAATCCGACTGCCCGATCACGGGCACCACCGTGCGCCTGACCATCGACCCCGTCACCGGGGTCAGCGACCTGGAACCGGCCACCGCGATGGTGGCCTTCGTCGACCCCGACCGGATCCAGCCCGGTCACCTCCGCGCCACCTGCTGCAACCCGCAGATGTTCCTCGCCACCTCCGACGCCGCCCACCACTGGCAGGCGAAATTCCCAGGCATGACGGTGCTGCCGGTCACCGACGCCTACCACCAGCTCGCCCGCCCCCTCGCCGACGCGATCACCGACCCGACCACGACCACCGGAACCAGCGCCTGCTGCTAGATCGCGCCGCCGCCGATCCGGGCCGGCGCTGCGGGTCAGAACAGGGTGTCCCGCACGCGCAGCGGCCGGTACCCGGTGGGGCCGAGCTGGGCGAGTTCGGCGTCGATGTCGACCTCGATGGCGCCGAAGAAGTTGATGTTCTCGCTGTGGGCCGGGGAGATGTGCGTCAGCACCTCGTCGTCGATGCGCCGCCCGGCCCGCCGCATCTGTTCGGTCGCCAGCCCGTAATACTCTGTGGTCCAGGCGATGACGGCGTTGGTCGCCAACGTGAGGCACCATGCCTGTTCGGTCTGTCCCTCCAGGTGCCTCGCGCGCACGGCGCCTTCGTGCGCGTAGAGCAGGTCGCGGCGGAGCGCGTGCAGGGATTCGCCCTTGTTGAGCTGTCGGGAGATCTTGCGCCGATAGCCCGGGTCGGACAGGTACCGGGCGGCGTAGATCGTGCGCCGCAGCGCCCCGTATTCCTTGAGCGCCGCCGCGAGGGCGTTCTGCCGGCCCGACGCGGAGAGCTTGCCGACCAGCAGCGACGCGGTGGCGTGCCCGAACTTCAGCGACCCGCTCAGCCGGAGCAGGTCGTCGTAGTGCTCGGCGATGAGATCCAGATTCAGCTTGCGGGTCAGCAGCGGCCCGGCGTGCGGGAACGCGGACTCCACCTGGGCCCGAGGCGCCGCCCGATACAGGGTGATCCGGCCCAGGTCCCGGATGCGGGGCGAGAGCTGCAATCCGAGCAGGTCGAACAGCCCGAAGTTCACGAGGGTGACGCCGTGCGTGTCGGTCGCATGCTCGGTGATCGGCAGATCCGTTGCATTGCCGAGGATTTCGTCCAGCACGTAGTGAGCTTCGCGTCTCGTCGCGACGATGACCTTGGTGCCGTAGGTGGCGTGCTGATCGGTGACATGGGTATACGTGCTCAGTCCTTCGTTCGCGAAATAGCGGCTCAACGCTCTGGCGGTGACCGATTTGCCGCGGGTCGGGAACCGTTGCCCATCACTCGACGACAGGGTGCCGGCGCCGAAGACCGGGGTCAGCGGCAGCCTTTGGTGGTAGTCGATGATCGTCAGGTTCGCCGCCCGCAGCGTCTCCTCCCGCACATACCATTCGCTGGTCCAGGCCAGGATGTCGTAGGAGAGGCCCGACGCCTCGGCCATTCGGGTCAGCCCGAGGTTGGTGGAGTAGGCCAGCAGGACGGCGATGAGGTTGCGTTTCAGCTCCGGGCTGCGGGCCTGTTTGCCGCCGGCGTGGGTGAAGCAGTCCAGGTAGCCGGTGCGTTTGTCCAGCTCGATCAGCAGCGACACGATCGGCGCGAACGGCAGCATCTCCGTCAGCTCGGCCTTGAGCGCCGTCGCCTCCGCGGGCACATCCTCCGCCGACAGCGGTGAGATCACCAGGTCACCGGCCTCATCGAGACGGACCGGCCCGTCGCCGCCGGCGAGCACCTTCTCCAACTCGCCCATAGCGGCGTCGAGCTCGTCGGTGGCGGTCGCCAGCGCGCGAGCGGGATCAGCGGACTTGCCGACCAGGCGGCAGAACTCGTCACGCTGCGGCTCCCACGCCTGCGGGGTCAGCAGGTACGCGGCCGGGTCGGCGTAGCGGCGCGACCCCGGCACGAACACATCCCCGCTGCGCAACCCGTCACGCAGCCCCAGCAGCACGCACAGCTCCCAGTAGTGCCGATAGGCGGTGGTGTTACCGGCTTTGCGGGCCTCGTCGAGGTAGCCGCGCCACTTCGTCGGCACGAACCCGGTCGGCGCGTCGTCGGGCACCTTGCGGGTACCGGTCGCGTTCAGCTCCCGCAGCATGTGCACCCCGATCAGCAGCTCGGTCGCGGCGGTGCCGCCGGCGAACCGGACTGTCGACAGCACCTGCGGGGTGAACTGCCGCAGGTAGGAGTACGAGCTGTCCAGAGCGGCCAGGTGCCCGTGATCGCGCGGCAGCCGAGGCTTGGCCTGCGCGACCGCGGCCCGCAACCGCTCCCATCCGATCCGATCGCCCCGGATCAGGCCGCCGATCTCCTCGTCGGGGATCTGCAGGTCACAGACGATCGCCAGCAGGTCGTCGAGCAACCCCTGCCGATCCTCTCCGGCCTTACCGCGCTCGGCCAGCTCGTCGCGCATCCGGCGTTCGGCCTTGCTCAACCTGGCCGAGATCGCCTGATCGAACAGCTGCACCACCTCGTCGAGCACATCGGTGGCCGACTGCGCCAACACGGTGAGCAGAATCGGGTAGCGGCGTTGCGGATCCCGGCGTTCGAGGGCTTGGCCCGTCAAGCGGCGGCCCACCGTCGCCAGGAACCGCCGCCGCTCCGCCGGCAGCACCGACATGTCCAGCTCATCCGCGCCCAGGTTGCGCAGGAACACCAGCTTCTCGACCTCGGCCTTCACCGCGGTCGCCGACGCCTCCACCGGGCCGGTCGACAACCACCGCAACCGCGACATCTCGATCGACGGGTCGACGACCAGCAACGCATCCAGTTCCTTACACCGCTGCGGCGTGAACTCGCGCGCCAACCGGTCGTAGGTCTCCCGCTGCGCCCGCGTGCGAGCGTGCGCGACCCGGCGGACCACCGTTTCCGGGCCCGGCCGGATCACCCGCGCCGAGATCAGGTACTCACACGCCAGCCGGAACAACAGCGTCGGCGAATCGTGCTCCATCGCCCGCGCCAGCAGAAACTCATCCAGCTCCTTCAACTCCATCGCCCCGGCAGGCCGCCACCCCAGATACTGGGCCACCAGCCGCACATGCTCGGTCCGCGTCTGCGCCCGCTTGCCATACGAACGAAGCTGCGCTGCATCGATATTCAGCTGATCCGCCAGCCGGGCCACCGCCACCGGCGGCGCCGACGGCACCTTGTCCGGCACGAACCCCAGCCACGGCAAGGTGCACAACGCCACCGCCAGGCCCAGACGGACCGCAGGGCCCCTGCCCTGCGGAGCAACAAACGCCAGATCCGCCGGGGTCAGCGTGAAGTACCGGAACAACTCCTCACGACTGATCTCCGGGAACTCCCGCAGGCGCTGCAACTCCTCGTCCGCGAATACCCGCGTCGCCACGAACCCCAGCCTCCAACACGCCGACCAACCTCATCGGCAGACAAGCCAAGCACCAACCACCCCGGCCCGCAGCCCGAACCGAGAAATCGCCGCTGACCAGGCACTACGCGAACTTCGTTGTTTTTTGCGCCATTACTACCGGGACCCCTACTTCAGCGGTGCTCCATCGTTCGCGCGCGCCTCTGGTGTTGATGACCGCCAGTTGCGGCAGCGAGACAGCCTCGGCCAGGCCGTGGAGTGCGAGTGCGGTGGTCGCGGTGACGACGTAGTCAGGCCACTCGGCTGCCAATCGCTCGGCCGGGAACAAGTCGCCACCGGCGGCCACCCACGCAAGCCGAGCGCCATAAAGGACACCGGACCTGACTCTGCGAGGTCGGCGCATCACTCCGTGAGCAACCCCATCGAGGTAGCCGGGCTGGCGCAACCGCGTGATATGGGTGCGCGTCAGGCCCAGTCGTAGGCACTGGCCGGTGGTGATGAACCCCCACTGCTGTGCCAGCACGTCGTCGATGACGAGCGCCTGCCGCGCCAACTGTGGGCTCAGGCGGGGCGGAGAGGTAGGGGTCACAGTGTTCGTCAGTCGTCGTCGAAGTGGGTTTCCATAGTCTCGATCATCCGGCCGTCATACGCTTCTTGGCTGATAAATTGGGCGTCGAATCCCTCTTCGGCGTGATCGCCGGCAGCGGTTTGTTCGCCGAGGGCGATGATGCGTGCGTGGCGATCCTCGTCGTCGAGCAATGCTTCCAGCTTCAGTAACGGACAGACCGGCCGACCACGAAGTACGCTTCACCTACCGAGTGCTTTCTGCTGGAGAACATGGAACCTTAGACAAGTCCCAGTTTCCCCTGTTCAGGAAGCACTTCGGTCTATTTTCGCCCAGCGATCCGCAGATTCCCATGAATCACCCGGGTTAGCCTCGGTAACTCGACACTGACCTGGGCGATGCTCGTCACTATGGCAACCGTCGCCGTGGTCATTTCCTTCTTCTTCGGGCTCCGACTGCGGAGAATCGACTCTCTGGAATCGCCGCTGGCCTGAGGTGGTCCTGTCCACAGCACCACCGTCACCGGCCGTCGAGATCCTTAAACGAGCAAGTTCTGGATTTCTTTGGCGGCTGTCTGGAGCATAGCTCCGAGTTCTGTGCGGAGTTGTTCAGTCATGCGGTGAGCGGGCACGGATACATTGATCCCGTAGTATCCTCCGCTCGGGCTGGTGATGGGAACAGCGACTGACATGACGCCGTCTTCGCTTTCTTCCTGGCTCGTTGAGTACCCGGTTTGCCGAATCGTTTCGAGGGCACGCTCCAGATCGGAACGGGAAATGATAGATCCCTTGGTGAGACCCGGGAGCTCCTCATACGGGTACAGGGCATGCAGTTGTTCCGTGGTGAGTAGGCTCAGCATTGCTTTGCCCGTTGCAGTGCAGTTGGCAGGAAGCATCGCACCTTGACGTGAGGCAACGCGGACGGCACGTTGGCTTTCGATGGCCTCCAGAAAGTGTGCGTTCGAGCCTTTGAGCTCGGCAAAGTGCACCGTCTCTCCGGTTGCCTCGAATACCCTTTCCATTGCTGGACGAATTAGCGTTCCGATGTCGACGTGGCGCCGTATGGCGAAGGCGATGGAGCTGAGTGCTTGTCCGGGTTCGTACGCTTTGGTCTGAGGGTTCTGCCGTACGAAACCTCGGTAGAGGAGCATCCCCATGAGGCGATGGGCCGTAGATGACGCCACTCCGAGGTACTTGCTGGCATCGGTGAGCCGGATGCTCGGCCGAGTCTCGAAGAGCAGCAACAATCGGAGTGCGTTGTCGACGGATTCGATGGGGTACTGCGGAGGAGGGCCGTATCTGGAGTCGTCCTCCGCCCGTGATGCGGACATGAGCTTCATGTTACTGACCGGGGGTTCAGTCTCTGTCCGGCTAGGGCGCAGGCCATCAACGAGGCTCACCAAGTCGTGCGAGTTCATGTCTCCAAGCAGTCTCTGTGTTGAATGCTCCTCCGAGGTCGGGCAGTTCGGCCATATCGGCGTCGGGCAGATCGACGAGGTGCCCACCAGCCGAAGTCACTTGCAGTGCCAACCCGGACAGGCCGTCCACGCTGATGGCCTGGAGAACTGCTTGCTCGACGGTTTCGGCCGCGCTGGTGAGGCCGTGGCCCCGCAGCACAACAACGGGCCTTGTTCCCATAGCATCGGCCATTTCGGTGGCGAGCCGACGGTCGCGGATGAGTACTCCGCGGGGATAGACGGGCACCCCGTTGGCGGCGAGGCGGGCTCCGGGAATGTCGTACGCCCCTACGATGGGGCGTACTGCAAGCCCTGCCAGGTCGGCGGCAACCACTCGCGGGGGATGGGCGTGAACGACAGCCCGGATGTCTGGGCGGCGCCGGAAGAGCTCGGTGTGCAGCGGCAGTTCGTTGGGGACCGTGTATCCGCCCGCGAGCTCGCCGTCGGCGGCGGGATTGCCGTCGAGGTCCACCATGCGGATGTCTTCGGCTTGCGTATACGCCAGTCCGCGTTCGTACGGGCCGCGACAGCGCACCAGCAATGTGCTGTCGGTAATTTTCAGGCTGATGTGACCCAAGATTCCATCTGCAAGGCCCCGATGGGCCAAGACCCGGCAGGCGAGGGCGATACGTTCCCGGCTGACGCTCTCGGTCTGGGGCAGCAAGTTTCCGGGTGTCATGACGCCCTCCTCGGCGGTGGCTCCAACTGGGGTTCGAGCTTGGCGCGCAGATCCTGCACCGTGATGCCCCTGGCCATGCCCAGACGGCAGGCAATGAGGGCTTTGGGCCAGTTCACGATGGCTGCGCCCCGGACGGTGGTGCCGTCGATGGTGTAGAGGGCGGCGAACTTGCCGTGGACCTGCGGGTGTCCGATGAGGACGTGGTCGACATTGCCTCCGACGCGTCCCACGACCTGGATCTTCCAGTCGTGCTGGTCGCTCCACACGTATTCAATGGGCGTGTAGGCGCGCGGCTGTTCCGGATGGATGATGTTGTAGGCCACGCAGGCGGCCTGTTCCACCGCGTTAGTCCAGTGCTCGGTCCTGACGTCCTCGCCGTGCTTCTGGTGGCGCCAGCGGGCTACGTCGCCGACGGCGTACACGTTCGCAGCGTCGAGGGCTTGACAGTACTCGTTGAGCACGACCCCGTTGTCCACCAGCAGGCCGGATGCGCTAAGCCAGGAGTCATTGGGGATGACGCCAATACCGATCAGCACGGTGGCCGCCTGAACGCTCTCACCGTTGGTCAGGTGGAGGGAGAAGTTGCCCTCCTCGCCTTCGATAGCTTCCACTCCGGTGCCGAACATGGTGTCGACCCCGTTGTCCTGGTGAAGGTCTGCGAACCACTGGCCGATCTCAGGGTTAAAGAGGCGGCTCATGGGCACGGGCACCGGGTCGATGACGGTGACCTCCAATCCCAGGCCGCGGGCGGTGGCTGCCGCTTCGGCGCCGATGAACCCTGCCCCGATAACGGCCAGCGCCCCACCCCGGAGAAGGTCCCCACGTAGTTCGCGGGCGTCCTCAAGGGTGCGCAGCACGTGAATCCCTGGAGACTGGCCCCAGGGAGAGGGCCGGGGTGATGCTCCGGTGGCAATGACGAGGTTGTCGTAGCGAAGGGGGTCATGCCCTTCAAGCTTCAGCAGGTTCTCGGCGACGTCCAGATCGACAGCGCGGTGCCCCAGCAAGAGTTGGATGTCCTCGGCATCGGCCTGCTCCTGTGTCAGCAGCCGGATAGAGTCCTCGTCGGCGGATCCCGCAAGAACGGATTTCGACAATGGCGGCTTATCGTAGGGAAGTTCGGTCTCTTCTCCCACGAGGATGATCTCCCCCTTATAGCCTTCCAGCCGGAGGGACTGCGCGGTGCGCACCCCGGCAATGGAGGACCCGACGACGACGACGGTGCCCGGGCTCATGCGTCCTCTACCACCAGTGCGGAGACCGGGCAGCTGCGCGCGGCTTCGGTGACGCGGGCGCGGTCGGCTTCGGGGACTTCGGTCTGGAGCAGCACGACGATCCCGTCGTCGTCCAGGTCGAAGTAGTCAGAGGCTCCGACGACGCAGTTCGCGTATCCCTGACAGGCCTGCAGATCGGCTTTTACAACGGGCATGGTCGAACTCCTTAGCTTGAGACGGTGGTGCTCTGGCGGTTGGGGTGTTTATTCGTCTTCGGCCACGAGCGGCCCGAAAGGGTGTCCGATCATGGCCGAGAACGTGGCCGGGGCCTGCCAGGTCAGGGACTCCAGTTCCAGCGGACAGAGCGTTACCCACTGGCCCGAACGAGGAGATTGAATCATCAGCCGCGAACCGTTGCGGGTCTCGATGCGGGTGACCTGGACCTCCGAGAACTCGTTAGCGATCACGATCGGCTTGCCGGTGACGTGCTCTTCGAGCCGGCGGCGTTCCTCGGTGGCCTGGATCGCCGCGAGGCGGTCTTCCTCCTCGCCTTCCCATTCCAGTTTCACAGGAAGATCGCCAGGTTCTGCATGCGGATGACCGACTCGTCGACCATGATGGTGCGACGGGCCAGCTCCCACCCGGACCCGGATGAGGTACGGCGGAGGAGATCCTCGCGTCCTGCCGAGACAGTGGAGGACTCCCCGACGTCACCACGGCTGCGGAAGAGAAGAACCGCCGAGTCCACGATGATCTCTTGCGGGTCGGGGGTGCGGAAGGTGCGCACGTTGGTGATGTAGTGGCGCAGCCGTGATGGGGGGTCTTCGGTCCACGCGTGCTCGGTGGCGAAGCGTGCCACGCGGCGACTGAGCGAGTACTTGTTCTCGTCCCAGTGCGCCATCCCCGGTGAGGTGGAGTATCCGGCGCCCAGGGCAGTGGTGACGCGGACGGGCATGAGATAGTGCACGTCATCGGCGATCCGGGAGAGCCACTCGTCGTAGTCCTGGGCGTCCAACAGGTACGCCTCATCGACCAGCCAACGATGCGCCTCCAGGTGAAGTTCATCGTTGAAAGGCAGGGTCTGCCCCGTCCGCTGAGTACGCGGGGCGTGGGCTCCCAGCGCCGATTGTTCGGACAGCGTCAAGTTCTCGTTCTCGTGTGCCGTTCCAACACTCATGATCAGACCTCCTCGTGAAGGGTTGCTGCGGGCGCGGTCTCTGCGCTGCCGCAGGCCGGGCGGGCGGGCCCCGATCCGGCGGCCGGTGGCGCTTGCACCGGGTCCGAGCCCACGTGCACCTGCGCTGCGGCTTCTACCGGACGTTCGAGGTGATCGGCCCACCGGCGCAACAACTCCCGCTGGTTGTACTCGCTGTAGCCGACACGGGTGGCGCCGGGTCCCGAGTATTCCTCGGGGGACAGGGCCTCGACGACGTTCTCGCCGTTCTCGAGCATGCCCATCCGGCTGTTGAGCAGCAGACGCCGTGCCATGGAGCCGGCGGCAGTATTGGTGAGGGACACCCAGTTCTCGACGTCGTCCTGCTCGAACATGCCGCCACTGCCGAAGCACATGAGATACGCCTTGTAGGAAAGCGCTTTGTACTCCTCCGGCGCGTTCTTGTCGACGGCGAACCACGAGAGGACTTCCGTCTCGTTCTCGCTGATCGGCTGCCACACGCGGATAGAGATGAAGGGGAGCACCTCGTCGGAGCCCTCTTCGACCCGCGGCCAGTTATGGACGAAGCTCATGTTCGGGAACAGTGAGGCCGCCGAGATCATGAACCCGTCCTTGCCGACCACGTCGAGCTGCTCCTGGGTCCACTGCTCCTTCATCCGGGCGATCATCTCGTCCGGGTAGCCCACGTAGCGCAGGCGCTCCTCCAGGCCACCTTCGGGCAGCTTGTAAGTGGTGCCGCCACCGTTGCCAGCCCAGTACGTGGTGCCGTCCTTGCGCTTCTCCGCCTTGGGCTCGCGGAAGAGGCCGATCTCCACCACCGAGGTGTGGGTCTGGGGCGTGTGGTACATGTCCCCGGCGAAGTTCTCGGCCCCGATCTTCCAGTTCGCCTTGACCCGCCAACGCTGAGGGCCACGCAGCTCGATGCCGTCCGCGCTCTGCTTCGTGTAGTAGTCCAGGTAGAACTTGAAGTCCCCCAGGAACTCCTCCAGGGGCTCGGCATCCGGGTCCATGCTGATGAAGATCAGACCGTTGTACGTGGCCAGCGAGGGAGCAGGCAACAAGGTCTGGCCCTTCTTCTTGAAGCCTTCCTCCCCGCCGTATGCCTCCTTGTGAAACGGCAGGCCAACGAGGCGCCCGTCATTGCGGTAAGACCAACCGTGGTACGGGCAACGGAAGTGGGAGGCATTGCCCATCTCCGCCCGGCACACCTGCATGCCCCGGTGGAGGCACATGTTGAACAGGGCCCGGACCTGGCCCTGTTCGTCCCGAGAGATAATGAACGAGTCCTCGAGGACCCTGCGGACCACGTAGTCACCAGCCTCGGGGACCTCCGACTCGTGGGCGACGAACAGCCAGCTGCGGCTGAAGAGACGTTCCTTCTCGAGTTCGAAGAGCTCTTTGTCGTTGTAGATATGTGCAGGGATCATGCCCCGCCGTACGTCCTCGAGGACGCCGTGATGGTCTGCCATGGGAGAGCTCCTTCTCGATCATCGATCAGTCAGTCTGTAGAGCAGAGGTCCACTCTGTCGTGAAGAGGTTTCCGCATTTTGTGATCTACGTCAACCCCTCCCACTCTTCGTGCCAGGTACGGGTGGGTGCGGCAAGGGTCAGTGGCCGTTTTCGGGGGAGTCGGAGTCGCGGGCGGCGTTCTCTCCGCGGTCCAGCCTCGCCAGGGCGGCCATTTCCTCGGCAGTCAGGGAGAAATCGAACACCGAGATGTTCTCGACCAGCCATGCGGGTTTGGCGGCCTGCGGGATCGGGACGATTCCTTGCTGGACGTGCCAGCGGAGCAGAACCTGCGCCGGACTCTTTGCTGTCCGTTGCGCGATCTGCACCACGATGGGGTGGTCACGCAGTCCCGATTCGCGACCAATAGGGCTCCAGGCCTCGGTAATGATGCCCAGGTCCTGGTGCACTGCCCGCGGGGGTAGCCGTGCGAGATCGGGGCTGAGCTGGATCTGGTTCACGTCAGGAACCACGCCGGTCGCGGCAATGACCTTCTCCAAATGGTCCGGCTTGAAATTGGAGACACCGATCGCTTTGACACGGCCTTCGTCCAAGAGCTTGACGAGGCCTCTCCATGCCTCGGTGTACTGGTCCAAGGCCGGCACGGGCCAGTGGCACATGAACATGTCCAGGTAGTCCAGGCCCAAGGCTTGGAGACTGCGGTCGTAGGCCCTCTGCACACCGTCGACGCTGTGGGACTCCTTGTTGAACTTGCTGGAGACGAACAGCTCTTCACGCGCAACGCCGGCAGTGCGGACACCGCGTCCCACCGCGTCTTCATTGCGGTACTGGAACGCGGTGTCGACGAGCCGGTAGCCGCTTTGAATGGCGTAGCGGACGGCCGTCTCGCACTCTTCCCCCACCAGTGGCCAGGTGCCCAGGCCCAGATGCGGAATGCTATGCCCGTGCCGCAGTCGGAGCCTCGGGACCGTTGCGGGGTCATCGCTCGGATGGGTTTTCGTCGTCATGGACAGCCTCTCGTCGAAACGTCTTGCTTTCTTGTCACCGGAGGCAAATAGCGCGAGCCTCGGGGTCTGTGTCGGTCAGTCGACATCTTTGTTGGATCTCCAGGTGGTTGCAGCTGGGGTGATGATGTCTACTAACCTCGCGCTTTCACGCTGATTCGTGTCGTGAATAAAGAATGGTGCCCTGAACTGGGATGATTGAACTTGCGAAGGTATCAATCGGACCAGATCGAGGAGCACCATTCAGGTGAGCAAGTCTACGTCGCCGTACCCCACGCTGTCTGCAGATGGCACCGGAACCGGGGTCGTGTCGCACGCCGGCGCCGCGGTGTTACTCCGGGCTGCGGAGAAAACGGGTCTGACCAGCCGATTATCCGAGGCGTTGGCGCCGTGGCGCAAACCTTTGGCGACTCATGATCCGGGCAAGATCATCTCGGACCTGGCCGTGGCGGTCGCGATCGGTGGCGACTGTTTGGCCGACATCAACCAGTTACGCGCCGACCCGGCGGTGTTCGGTCAGGTCGCCTCTGATCCGACGGTGTCGCGCCTGATCTCGACGTTGGCCGATGATGCGCCGGCGGCGCTGTCGGCGATTGCGACCGCGCGTGCTGCCGCGCGGGCAGCGTGCTGGTCAGCAGCCGGTGCCACTGCTCCCGACCATGACGCCGACGTCGCTGACCCGGTGATCGTCGACCTCGACGCCACTTTGGTGACCGCGCACTCGGAGAAACAGGATGCGGCACCAACCTACAAGCGGGGGTTCGGTTTTCACCCGCTGTGTGCGTTCGTCGATCACGGCAGCGACGGCACCGGCGAACCCCTAGCGATCGAGTTGCGCCCGGGTAATGCTGGTGCCAATACCGCTGCCGATCACATCGCGGTCACCGCCGCCGCACTCGAGCAGCTACCGCACGTGGCGGGCTATCGGGTTGGCAAGTCGGTGCTGGTGCGCACCGACTCGGCCGGCGGCACCCACGAGTTCGTCGACTACCTCACCCGACGACGCCTGGCGTACTCGGTCGGGTTCGGGCTCACCGAAGCGACCGCAACCGCGATCGACCGGATCAGTCCCGAGGCCTGGACCCCGGCCTACGACACCGAGGGCATCGAGCGCGACGGGGCGTGGGTGGCCGAGTTGACCGGGCTGATCGACCTATCGGGCTGGCCCGAAGGCATGCGAGTGATCGTGCGCAAGGAGCGCCCGCATCCAGGTGCGCAGCTACGCTTCACCGATCGTGATGGGTTGCGGGTGACCGCGTTCGCCACCAACACCGTTCGTGGCCAACTCGCCGATCTGGAACTGCGTCACCGGCGACGCGCACGCTGCGAAGACCGGGTCCGCACGGCGAAAGACTGTGGCCTGACCAATCTTCCGTTGCACGGATTCGATCAGAACCGCATCTGGTGTGCCATCGTGATGCTCGCTTGCGAGCTGATCGCCTGGACCCAGCTGCTGGCCTTCGCTGATCATCCCGCTCGCCGGTGGGAACCCAAACGACTGCGCCACCGCGTGTTCTCGATCGCCGCCAAGATCAGCCGCCACGCCCGCCGAACCCGGTTGAAGCTTGCCGCCCACGCACCACATGTTGGACTGCTGCTCGACGGGATCTCAAGACTCGCAGCACTTCCCGCACCTGCCTGACATCAAGCCGACCTGACCTCTGATCCAGAAAGGACGTTCCACCTCGGGGCCGTGAACCCCGACGCCCACCGACGCGTCGGGCACCTCTCACGGCCTACGCCCGGAGATCCGGTCCTCAGACCACCCACCCGGGCCACCCAACAGACGACCGCCACCTCACGAAAGATCGAGGCTAAAGCGAGATGAACGCACCAACCGCGGCGTTGAACTTTTCGCGCTGGTCACTGAACACGTGATGACCAGCGTTGTTGATGAGATAGAGCGAGCTATCCAGGGTGTTGGCAGCGATCAGATCGAAGAGCCCCTTACCCATCGACACCGGCGCCGATCGATCATTGACTCCCCACACAACCAGCGTCGGCACCGGGATTCCTGCGTCGGCAAGCCGTTCCTGAACCCAGCGCCTGCCCTCGCTGAGGCTAGGCAACCAGTGCTCCTCCGCATTGCGTGCATATCCGGCGACAGCGTCGAGCTGCTTTTCGCTCTCGAGCCACTTTGTGGCGATCCCGATGTAGTCCTCGGGCAGATCTCCCTCATTAACCGCCTGGGCAGCATGATAGTGACGGATCAACTCGGCCGAACCTCCGGGGGCAGTCCTTTCGACTCGCTCGTAGAAGTCCATGTCGGTTCCGACGGGCGGCGCCGGTGCCGCAGTCGCACTGCTGATGATGACCAGCTTCTTTACCATCTCAGGGTACTTCAACGCGAGAAGGACCGCCGTCATGCCGCCGCGCGAGTGACCCACCAGGGTCAGGTTCTTGAGCCCCAACTGAGTTGCAAAGTTCGCAACGTGTTCGGCGACCGCGTCGACAGTCCAGTCTTCGTCATTCAGCGGGAGACCAGTCTCGCCCTGACCGAGTTTGTCGACCGCGAGGACACGGCCGTACTCGCCGAAATCCTCTAGAACGTTGCCCCAGGATTCGATTCCGGCCGGTATGAAGAACCCGAAATGCCCCCCATGGATGAGGAGGATCGGATCCTTGTCCTGGCCGTCGTCGAAATAACGCGTCTGAACCCCTTTCACATCGACGGTATGGAACTTCTGGGTGATTGAAGAGCTTGGCACGGATAACGCCTTTCTGTGCACGATAACGATTGAACAATTCATCGCAGTTCGACCCCTACCGACGTGGTAGTTCTGGCCAGTAGAAATCTCTTCTGCGTGTGCCTGAAAGCTACGCGCCTCCGCATCGACTGTCAATAGAAAGGGCCCTTCCGGATTCAGAGTGCATTGATCCGATCCTGAAGCTGTCCGGAGTGGATCAGTGACCGCAAGATGTAGTGCTTGAGGTTGCGGAAGCCCAGGGCGATTCCGCGGAGGTGTTCGAGCCTGCCGTTGATGGCCTCGACGGGGCCGTTGGAGGCACCCACGTCGAAGTAGGCGAGGATCTCGCGGTGCCGCTTCCATAGCGACCGGCCGAGCTGGGCGAGCTCGGGCAGCTCGGTGGGCACCCCGGTCCGGATCGAGCGCAGGAGCTTGTACATCGCGATCTTGCCCTCCCGCTTGCCCGAGGCCTCGTAGGCGGCGATGAGTCGCTGGTAGACGCCGTAGGTGACCTCCACCGCCGCGTGCGCATCGTTGGCGGTGAACGCCTTGAACAAGCGCACTTTCTGTTTGTCGGTCAGCAGCCCTGCCCGGGTGTTGAGCGTCCTGCGGATGCCGTACAGCGGATCGCCGGTGCGGCCCCGGTGCCCGGTGGTGGCCTGCTGGATGCGTTGGCGGCACACGGTGAGCTTGTCGGCGGCAAGATGCACGACGTGGAACGGGTCCATCACCGTGCGTGCTGCGGGCACGGCCTTGGCTGCGGCGGAGTGGTAGCCGGCGAACCCGTCCATCGTGACCACCTTGACTCGGTCTCGAAATGCCTGGTCGCGGGCGTTGAGCCACTCGGTGAGGACCTTCGCCGAACGGCCCGGGACCATCCTTTGGCGCGGCCGAGGAACTTGTGCCCGCCGCCGTCGGGGATGCGTCCGAGCTTCTTGATGTCCACGTGCACCAGATCGCCCGGTGCGGCGTGCTCATAGCGCTGCGGGCGTCGCTTGGTGGCGCGCACCGGGGCGCCGGTGGCCGGGTCGGTGAACGCCAGGCGCACGCACCCGAAGCGGGACAGGATCTTGTGCACCGTCGAGGGGTGCATTCCCAGGTGGTAAGCGATTCGGGCTGGCCCCCACCGGCGCGATACGCGCAGGCCGATCACCCGGCGCTCCCGACGACGCGGGGTGCGGTGGGGGCAGGTGTGCGGCCGGCTGGAGCGGTCAACCATGCCGGCCTTGCCCTGCTCGCGATACCGGCTGGCCCAGCGTCGGGCCGTGGTGACCGAGACACCGAACCGTTCCGCAGCTCGGGCCGGGGGCCAGCCGTCTTCGACGACACACCGGGCCAGGCGCAGTCTTCCCGTGGGCGTCAAGGTCGCGTTAGCGTGGGACACGAAGACCTCCGTTGTGGGTGTGGTTGCTTGGTCGCTTTCACACCTCACACGGAGGTCTTCCTCATTTCATCTCGCCATGCCGACCGGAGACACAACCTCCGTGGTCAGTACATCTAGCCGACTGGGCCAGTGCCCGAGGTGCGGCAGGAAGGCAGGCCGGTATCCTCTTGGGCGTCAACGATATGCCCGCCGCGGCGACCAAATGCTGTACGCGTGGCAGCCCGGGATGCTGGCATCGAGCCCCGGATCGCGAGTCGCCCGGTCTGACAACGTGGTCGTTGACCCGCTCAGCGATCGGCCATTGCGGCTGCCACCCCTCCAACCGAGAGCGCGAGCGGAGAGAACCTGCTGAACGGCGCAGCCGGCCGCTAACGTCGGTGGTAGCACGTTCACGAACCGGGGCACAGGGCGTACCGGCCACCGCCGCCCGACGGGGTTCGTTCTCGACCGCGGTTGCCACCGCGTCCGGCGAAACTCCGTCGGTCACCGGCCGCGCCGCGGCAGCGATGGTTCGTCCACCAGGGGGTCGGAGACGGTGATGGCCCGCATCGGGCAGCTCGCGGCGGCCTCGAGCGCTAAGGCGCGGGTGCGGGGGCCACCGTCAACAGGCTCCAGAACGACGGCGACGCTTCGCTCGTCATCGAGGTCGAAGAGCTCGGGCGCGGTCACAACGCACGAGGCGAAGCCCTCACACCGCTCGAGGTCCACCGTAATGTTCATCATGTTCATCGTCCCTCCGTGGTTAAGTCATGGGCAGTCTGTTCGGCGGCGAAGCGCCGCATCGGATCGATCCTGAGCGCGCCGGCCAGCTGCATGATCAGCAGTGGGTGGGCGCCCCTTTGCTGGAGGGTGACCAGGTCGCCCTCCAGGACGGCCGCAAGATCGGCCAGCCGTACGCCTGCGAGGTCGGCCGCGAGCTGGCCCGACTCTTCCGCAATAGAACGAAACTCCGGATCCCGGACGACCCGGCGGATGACCTGGTCCAGGGGTAAGTTCACGGTTCCTCCTCGGGGGCCAACCGAGCCAGCGCGATCCCGGTCGCCCAGTCCGGGACGGACTCGTATGCCAGGACGACCCCTCTCGGCCCACGGGCCGTCCGCTCAGGCTCCGACACTCCCCAGCCCTCCTGACGGGACGCGGCGGCCATCGCGGTGACCCAGTTGCAGATCTCCGGGGCACCATTGCCGGCCTCAGCGAGGACGTCGGCGGTCTTCATGGCGAGGATCGCGCCGAGGTCCCCTGCGCGCACGTGCTGCAGGAATCGCTCGTCGAAGGCGGAGTTGATCTGGCCCATCTCCGGCGTGCCGACCCAGTGGGAGAGCCCGCCGGTCCCGAGCACGACCACTGTTTCGGCTGCGGGCCGCCGCGTAATGACGTCGCGCAGCAGTTCCCCCAGTTGGGCGCTGCGCCACAGGGGTGGCAGAGGCTCGGTGTTGGCGTTCTGGAACACCGGGACCACCGGGATGTCCATCTCTGGTCGGATCAGGGTCAATGGTGCCATGAACGCATGGTCGATCTTCGGGTTGGCGGAGAACGCGAGGTCGAATCCGGCGGCCACCCCTTCGGAGAGCAGCTGGGCAGCGAAGGCGCCAGCAAGTGGGACCTCGGCGCTGGCCACTCCTCCATCGCCCCAACCGGTGGCTATCTCTCCGATTCCGACGCATATCTGCGGAAAGCTGTCGTAGCTGAAGGATGCTAGGTGCTCGCTGCTGACGACGACGAGCACGTCAGGGGACAGCCGGTCAATTTCCGCACGCACCTGAGCGAAGGCCTGATGGACTGCGGCGTGCACGTCGTTGTCCGGTTGGAGCTTTCGGATCATCATCGCCGTGTGGGACGTCGCGTACGCACCTACCAGCCTGCCCATCAGCGGGCCGCCCGTTGCCGGTTGGTGGCCGGATCCGTGGGGCCGCCGTCGCCGTCGCCGTCGGTGCGCCCACCTCGGCGCCCCGCGGTGACCGAACGCACGAAACCGCCGACGACAGCGTGGAATTCCGCCGGCTTCTCGAACTGCGGCCAGTGACCGGCGTCCTCCATCAGACGGAACGTTGCATCGGGAATGATCCGGCTGGCCGCCTCCCCCACCGTCCACGGCATGGTCGGGTTCTGCCGGGTCCACAGCACGAGCGTCGGGCAGTTGATCGTCGCGAGCCGCTCGGCGGTCAGCAGTTCCTCCGGCCGGGGCCGGGAGGTGAATGCGGCGACCATGTCACCGGCGGTGGCGGCGAAGTCCGGGCTGGCGTAGATCCGGTACCGGGTCTCCACCAGTTCGTCGGTGACCACGGACGGGTCATGGACCAGCCATTCCAGCCGAGTCCGGACCTTCTCCCGGGTCGGGGTGTCCAGAGCCTTGGTGGTAGCCTCCGCGACCTGCCGGCCGACGTTCTCGGTCAGCGTGGCACCGTCGGCGTCCACCTGCAGCCCCGCCCCGGTGACGCTGACGAGCGAGGCGACCCGCTCGGGGTGGTGGACGGCGAGAAACGCCGCGACCCAGCCACCGAGAGACTGCCCGACCAGGTGGGCTCGCGAGGCGCCGATCTCGTCGAGGAAGCCGAGCACGTGCTCGGCGAGCGCGCGGATCGAGTACTCGATCTGCGGCTTGTCGGTGAAGCCATGACCCAGCATGTCAATGGCATGCACGCGGAAGTCCCGGCCGAGGACGGCGACGTTGCGCACCCAGGTCTCGGCGTGCCCGCTCACGCCGTGCAGCAGGACTACCGGCTCACCGGCGCCTGCCTCGATGCTGCGGGTGCGGTAAGAGCTCGCCTGGCGGTACCGGACCTCGGTTCCCAGCAGGTCCACCCAGAACGAGTTCCCCTGGGGCTGGGCCATTCCCCCTTCAGTGCTCGTCACGTTGAAGCTCCTCTCTGTTCGGCCGTGCGGCCGGTGCGGGATGGTCGGTCACTCCGGTCCGAACGGCTCGGAGAGCAATGTCGTGTAGGCCCTCTCGTCGAGCCAGGTGAGGCTCTCCAGCTGCAGCGCGTCAAGGAAGACCTCGCGGCCGGTGCGCAGGCTACGGATGGCCAGGCGAAGGTCGTTGCCGTCTCGGTCGGCGCGTACCCGCACCCGGGCGAACTCGTTGCGGACTACGAGCTCGCCGTCGGCAGAGCCGATGCGCAGCCAAGAACTCGGCTCTGGTGCGCCATCAGCCCCGACGTCCCGACTGCCGTCGAGGTCAGCCGCCTGGGCCTCAGAAGAAGATGGAGATGGCACGGGGCAACACCCGGTGGTCGAGGAGCACGGTCCGTTCGGCGATCTTCCAGCTCTCACCGGAGGTCACGATCCGGTCGCGACGGGAGCCGACGAAGAACTGCTCGGAGTTGGCTCGCCGGGACTGGAAGATGATGAAGTTGCACTCCGCTACCAGGTCGCCGTCCGGCCCGGGGGTGACCAGGACGTTGCTGATGAACCGGCGCGTCCGCGACCGCGGCTGCTCCGCGTGGGCAAGGCCACCGGCCAAGCGCTCCATCCGCTTGGCGAGGAAACGGGCGTCCTCCTCCATGAGCGACCACTCGCCGGGGACGTGGTCCCGGTGCTGCCGCACCTCACGGGTCTCCGTGATCGGCATCCAGTAATGGACATCCTCAGTGAACAGGTCGAGCCACTCGTCGTAGCGTTGCTCGTCGAGCATCTTGGCCTCGCTGTAGAGGAAGTCCTCGACGTCGCGGCGCAGATCGGTGAGGGAATTGGTCATTTCTGCTCTCCCGGGGTGGTCATGAGTTCGAGCCAGTAGCGATAGAAGTTGCGGTGGTTCTGCTCCGAATAGTGGGGCCCCAAATGGCCGGGGTATCCCTCCTCGTGGATCTCGCCCTCGTGCCCCAGGCCCATCGCGTAGTTGAAATCCCGGGTCTGGGAGACCACCCCTCGGGCGGACTCGGTGATTTGCTCGAAGTTCTCGCCATCGTCCTGGCCAAAGATCCCGGCCGCGGCGTTCTCCTGGGACATCTGGGTGCGGGCGAAGTCCTTGACCGACTGCGGCGCGTCGCGGTCGAAGAGCGCCGTCTGCCAGACCTCGATCTCACCCGGTCCCCTCGGGTGCCATTGGAAGAGCCCGAAGACGTGGAAGACGCCGAACTTGATCCATGACAGGTTCGGGAAGATATTGCCCTGACCGAGCCCGTGCATCTCCGCCTGCAGCGGGGAGACCCGGGCCTTGAGCCGCTCGTGCACGGCGTTGACGTACTCGATCGCCTCCGGCCCGAGGAGCTGAGCCATCCCGACGTCGTTCTGATAGGCCCGGCCGGGCTTGCTGATGTCGCCCATCCCGTGGCCGTGGTCGAAGTATGCGATGTAGTCGCCGAGCGTGTCGTAATCGGGGAGGAAGCCGATCTGGAAGGCCGACCCATGTGTGTAGAGCACGTGGTAGTCGTCGCCGGCGAAGTTCTCCGCCGCCAGCTTCCAGTTGGCCTTGATCCGGAACTTCATCGTGGGGCCGATCACCTCGAGCCCGCCGAGCGGCGCCTCGAAGGCCAGGTCCAGATACCAGAGCTGGTCAGCGCCGAGGTAGTCTACCAGCGGGATGGCGTCCTCGTCCCAATTGGCGAAGATGAAGCCCTTGTAGTTCTCCACCCGCGGAACGGCCTTCAGACCTAGGCGCGGCTTGTCCAGCTCGCCATGGTAGACGGTATCTGCGCGCGGTGCACCGATCAGATCGCCGTTGTTGCTGTAGGTCCAGCCGTGGTAGGGGCAGCGGAAGAACTTCGAGGACCCGGCGTCGGTGCTACACACGGCCATGCCCCGGTGGGCGCAGGAGTTGAGCATCACCCGGATCACTCCGTCCGCACCGCGAGTGGCGATCACAGGGTCCTCGCCCATGAAGTTCGTCAGGTAGTCGCCCGGCTCACTCAACTGGGACTCGTGGCCGATGAACAACCACGTCTTGGTGAATACCCGGTCCAATTCCTTGCGGTAGGTTGCCTCGTCGACGAAGACTGTTCTGCTGACGGCACCCTCGTCGGGCTTCACCAGGTCGTGCAGTCTTGCGGCGGCCACGTCAACGGGGCGTTCGCTAATGCTGGTCATGATCGGGTCCTCTCGGGGTCTGACGGGTTGCGTGAGGTGAGATGGGAGGGCGGACCCGAACGGCCCACCTGTAGGCGGATCGTCTGGGCGTCTGCGGTATCACTGAGCGCTGTCATTGCTGGTCCAACTGTTCTGGGCCCCGAGGTTTGCCATGCCCGCGGCGTACAGGGCACCCTGCGCGTCGAAGGGGAGGTGGGCCACGCCGGCCCGCTCGTATGACGGGGTCGCGGCTTCCAGCCGGCTGTAGATCTCCTCCATGTCCGGAGGCAGCTCATGGTCCTGCCAGGCGGCGTAGTCCTCGTAGCCGTGGTCGTAGTTCCACTCCGGCACGTAGTAGAGGCGCCCGGACGTCCCCGCGCTGTCCTGGGCGGCGAGGAAGAGCGAGATCGGCAGCAGGTGCTCGGGAATCGCCGGGCGCATGAAGTAGGCAATGCCCTGCTCGTTGAAGGCCCGGGCGGTGGCGTCGAACCACGACGCTCGGGTGTGCCCCGGCATGATCGCGTTAACCGCGACCCCGTCGCCGCGCACTTCCTCGGCGAGGTAGAAGGTCAGCGCCATCACGGCGGCCTTGGTGGCCTGGTAAGGCATCTCGACCGTCCACGGGCGCAGCCCGTGGTAGCCGCCGCCGGCGGCGACGGCCAGGACGCCACTGCTGACGACGTTGACGATGCTGCCCCGCTGCTGGGCCCGCATCGGCTCGATGAACCGGCGGATGGCCTTCAGCGTGCCGAACACGTTGACGCCGAACATCACCTCCCAGTCGCGGTCGGTCGTGTCAAGGGTGTTCCGGTGGCCTGTGGGCGGGAAGAGGGTTTCGGAGACCAGAGACGCGTTGTTCACTAGGACGTCGACGGTCCCGAACCTGTCGATTACAGCGTCTCGGGCGGCGTCGAGGGCGTCGTCGTCGGTGATGTCCATGTCGACGGCCATGCCGCTGCCGTCCGACTCCAGCTGCTTGCGGAAGTCGTCAGCGTCGTCCCACGTCAGGTCCGCTGCAACGACCTTGGCGCCGGCGCGCAACAGTCCCTCGCAGAGGGAACGGCCGATGCCGCGGGCTCCACCGGTGACAACGATGACTCGACCCGCCGCCTCGCCCTGCCACTCACCGAGTGCCCGCTCGACCAGCTGACGCTGCCGCGCAGTGGCCACGGTTTCTCCACCAGACTCCGACATCCAATTCTCCTCAAGTTAGGACGGCTTTCTGCATTGCAGTACACATAAAAGAGTATGACCTTCATCACAGGCTGTCTATGGGCTATTTTGGTATCGAGCTATTCACTGGTGAAACTAGGAGCCGTGCGTGGAGCTGCGTCAACTCAGGTATCTCGTTGCGGTGGCCCGCGAGGGGTCGTTCCTCCGCGCCGCCGCCACCCTCGATGTGCCGCAGCCCTCGCTGTGGCGTTCGATCAAGGCGCTGGAGGCGGAGCTGGGCATCGCCCTCTTCGAGAGGTCCGGCCGCGGAGTACAGCTCACCGGTGCCGGGAATCAATTGCTGCCCCGCGCCCATTACCTGCTGAATCGAGCGGAGTCGGTCTCCCAGTTTGCCCACGAACTCGCTCGCGGTCGAGCGGGCGTCGTCACGGTGGCCTGCGCATATCCGCACGTGTCACGGTTCCTCGCGCCCCTGATCGGCACCTTCCGGTCGGCGCATCCCGCTATCCACGTCGCCGTCCACGAGTACTCGGGCCTGCCCGCGATCGAACAGGTGCTTAACGGGGACGTCGATCTCGTGACGGGCCTCGGGCAGGCCGACCAGCGTCTTGCGGGCCACCAGCTCGGCGACGTGCGGCTGGCGGTGGTGACCTCCGACGACCACCCGTGGCGGGGCCGGAGCCACGTCTTGGTCGCTGAATTGCGTGGCCAGCCGGTGCTCACCGGGCACGCCGATAGCCTCACCCGGCGCCTGCTGGAGCCGGCGCTGCGGGCAGGGGGCTTCGGGCTCGACATCACGTCGGAGAGCGTCAACGCCACCACCATCGTTGCGCTCGCCCGGGCAGGGCTGGGCGTGGCCGTCATCGCCGACGACAACCTCAGTGCCGACGACTCGGCCAGATGGCCAGTGCTGGTCGACGAGCACACCCCGATGAGCGCCCCGCTGTGGATCTACTGGTCACGCGAAGGAGGCATCGCCCCGGCGGTACGGTCCTTCGTGCGCCACGTCCAGGGGACCGGCAACCGGCTGGACCGGGACGGCGGGCAGCCCAGTCCAGCCTGAGGCCCAGCCGACTTCGGCCTGACCACGCCGATCAGAGCAGGAGATGGTCGATCTCCTCCGCCGCAGCTACCAGCCGAGTGAGGATGTCCTGCTCGGTCGCCGAGCTCATGCGACTGAGCGGCAGCGAGGCCTTGACAGCCAACCGCGGAGAGCGGGTCGAGGCCAGTGCGACGGCGAGGGAGGCGACATCCTCCTCGCTCTCCTCCTTGCTCGACGCGAACCCCCGGGAACGGATCGTGCGCACCGCGTCGAGAAGTTCGGTCCGGGTGCCTAGCGAATGGGCTTTACCGCCTGGTGGACGCCGCCTACGAGAAACGTGCCATCGCGATCAGCTCGAACCTGCACCCGGCCGGTTTCGACGAACTCATGCCCAAGACCATCGCCACCGCGACAGTGGATCGGCTACTGCACCGCGCCCACGTCTGCCAGACCAGCGGCGACTCCGTCCGCCTCTCCGAAGCACTCGCAGGCCAGGGAGTGAAGCCCTTGTCCTGACAACCCGAAAACCCGAGATGGCCAACTTCTGGGCAGATCCCATTGAAGTGCCCCGGGTAATCGATGTCTCCATCAAACCCGGGGCACTTCAGCGGTCAGGTCGTCGGTGAGGCAGCATCGTGCGCACAGTCCTCGGCGGTGGGGTTCGTCCTGGTCTCCGCAGCGGGTGCAGGTCAGTCGGGGGTCGTCGATTCCGGCACAGTCAGTGCAGATGGGCTGGTCGTTGGCGAGGCCAGGCAGCAGTCGATCCGGGCGTTGGCAGCGGGGGCAGGTGCCGCGTCGGCGGGTGGCCTGTTGGTAGCAGCGGCGGCAGACGAAGCCCTCGGGCCAGCGCACTCCGCGATGCTGCTGCTCGTCGTTGCACCGTGTGCAGTGGTACTTCGATGTGTCAGCCATGTGTCCGCCGCCTGCCTGGGGGTCTACGCCGTCGGTCCGGGTCGGTGGATGTGTGCCCGCTTCGGTCGCAGTGGCACGTCGGTTGCGGGGGAGGCGTCGGTGGCTGTGGCGGTGCGTCTGGAGGGGGAGGTGTCGACGTGGAAGACGCAGAGGTCTTCGACGGTGCAGTCCAGGACGTGGCACAGCGCTCCGAGTAGGGCCAGGGGCAGTCGCTCAGGGGTGCGTCCCAGGAGGCGGTAGAGCTGGGAGGCGGAGAGTTCGATTCCCACGTCGTGCAATGGCGTGATCAGGTCGGACAGGGTGTGCATATCTCGGTCGGTCATGACCTGGCGTAGTCGCCACTGGTAGGCGATCCGGTGTTTCATTGCTGGTCGGTCCTTTCGGGCAGGCGTTTGGCCGCGGCGCGAAGTGCGGCGGCCACGACACGGCTGCGGTAGTCGGGGGAGACGAAGGTGTAGAGCGAGGTGGTTGAGGCGTACTTGTGTCCGACTTGTTCCTGGATGAAGCGGGTGTCGTATCCGGACTCGACCAGCAGCGTGACGTAGCTGCGGCGCAGGGAGTGAAAATCCAGTCCGGGATCGGTCAGGCCGGCGGTGTCGCAGAGGTCGGCGAAGCTATGGGACAACGCGCCGTTCGAGATGCGCTCGGATCGCTCGGTCGGGAACAATGCGGTCCCGACCGGGTGGTCAAAGGTGGTGCGGCCCTGGTCGATCCATCGTTTGAGGCAGTCGATCGCCCAGGCGGTCTCCGGGACCGTCAGGACGCCACGCCGCTTGGCCGCAGATCCCTTGCCGGGTTTGCCGTGGCGGACGTAGCAGAACCCGAACTGGCCGAACTGTGGTGCTCGAGGGTTCGGTCCGAAGTCTGTCAGATCCAGCATGCGGACTTCGTTGCGACGCAGGCCCCACGCGTAGGCGACCTTGATGATCGTCGCGGTCCGCAGGGCCACCATCGCGCCCTTCGAGCCAGCCTCGAAACGGTGGTTGACCTGATCGTCCGCGAAATCGCAAAGGTCCTGCAGTTCATCGGTGGTGTAGGCCCGTTTGAGTGGATTGTCGGGGCCCTCGTAGGTGTGGCGGGCCGAGTTGGCCTCGGTGATGATCTGTATCGGATGCGTGTCGAATCGGTCCTGGCATTGCTGGGTCCACTCGTAGGCCGGATCGAGCAGGTAGTCCATGAAATGCCGCAGTGCACCCTGGTAGCTCAGCACCGTGCCCAGGGCCAGGCCGTGGACCCCGCGCAGTTCGGTGAACCAGTCATCGACCATCGGGGCGTCCAGTGCCAGGGGCCGGCGACACCGCAGAAGTCCTGGAACCGCCGGATCGTGGCGACCTGGGCCGCGATCGTGCCAACGGACAGGTTCCGGGCCATCTGCTGGTGCGACCACCCGGTGACCATCGCCTCGAACACCGCGGCTTCCGGCCGCAGGACAGCGATGCCGTCGGCCAATTGCAGCCGCGCCGACCCCGGCGGAGGATCCTGATCTGCCATCTCGCACCACCCAAACATGGTTCGCGATATATGCGAAAGTATCGCACTTTGCGCGAATCAACACAAGAGGTCGCAGGTAGCGGCATTGCCAGTCAGTCCGCGGAGGTTGGGCCACTGCACTCAGAGGCGGCCCCGGGAAGCGGTCCGTCACGTGACGACGTGCAGGTCAGTCGGGGTGCCGGACAGGGCGGGCGAGAGAATGTCCGGGAGGTGTCGAGTTCGCAGAACTTACAACTCAGCACCCGCTACTTGTCATAACGTCTGGTTACCGGTGCTCGATGTGGGTGGCAAGGCGACACGAGTTTTCGGACACTGCTGCCCTGCGGAAACGACTGGTTCTGTGAGTGTCGCGAAATCGATCGCTAGCTAGCGGACGCGCTCGGACGGGGGTTTGACTACCTTGAGCCACCGTCGTGAGGTGGGGTCGTCACGTCCCACGCTGACTTGCGGATACGAGATGAAGGTCGCTTCGTCGATGTAGGGCGGGACCGTGGCTCTTTCTGGTGACGTCCTGCCGTGTGTCAGTTGAAGCCTCCGGACGGTGTCGTGGCCTGCTCTCTTTGCCACATGACGATGGTCAGTTCGGCGTAGAGGACGGTGTGGTCGTCCTGATCGGTCAGCCGCATCTCCATCTTCACTCGCCCGCGTGTTCCGTCGAGAGTGACCTCGGCAATCCGGACGGTTCCGGTGAGAACGTTCCCGGGTCGGACGGGCACCGGGAACCGGACCCGGTCGAATCCGAGCCCGGCGATCACTGCCCATTGGTTGAGCACTGTTTGTGTGAGCAGCCGTTGAGCGATGGCGATGGTGTGTACCCCGCTGGCGATGAGTCCGCGGAAGTGTCCCTGATCGGCCGCTTCCTCATCGATGTGAAACCACTGTGCGTCCCAGCGTGTGGCGAAATCCACCAGTTCGGCCTTGGAGACGGTGTGATCGCCCAGTTCGAGGATCTGGCCCGGGGTGAAGTCTTCGGCGTAGACGGACGGACTTGGGGGAGTGGCGTTCACAGCGACCTGGCTACGAGCAGCTTCATGATCTCGTTGGTGCCGCCGTAGATCCGCTGCACGCGGGAGGCGGTGTACATCTGGGCGATGGGGTACTCCATCATGTAGCCGTAGCCACCGAACAGCTGTAGGCACTTGTCCACCACGCGGCACTGCATGTCGGTGGCCCACAGCTTGATCATCGAGGCGCCGGCGGCGTCGAGGGTGCCGTCGATCTGGCGGCGGATGCCGTCGTCGATCAGCGCCTTGCCGGCGTAGACGTCGGCCTTGCACTCGGCTAGTACGAACTGGGTGTTCTGGAAGTCCAGGAGTTTCTTGCCGAACGCATCGCGCTCTTTGACGTACCGGATGGTCTCGATCACCGCGGCCTCGGCCACTGCCACGCCGGCGACTCCGATGATGAGTCGCTCCCGCGGCAACTGGGTCATGAGTTCGGCGAAGCCGGAGCCCTCCTCGCCAAGGATGTTCTCCACCGGTACCCGCATGTCGTCAAAGAAGAGTTCGCGGGTGTCCCATCCGTGCATGCCGATCTTCTCGAGGACGGCGCCGCGGGAGAAGCCCGCGACGTTATTGTCGACCTCGGCGACTAGTAGGGAGATGCCCTTGCCGCCGGCCGCTGGATCGGTCTTGGCCACGATGACAACCAAGTCGCAGTGGGTGCCGTTGGAGATGAAGGTCTTGGCGCCGTTGACCACGTAGTGGTCGCCGTCGCGGATCGCTGTGGTCTTGACGTTCTGCAGGTCTGAGCCGGTACCAGGCTCGGTCATGGCGACGGCCACCACTTTCTCGCCGGAGGCGAGCCCGGGTAGCCAGCGGCGCTTTTGCTCCTCGGTCCCGTAGGCGTTGATGTAGTGGCTGACGATCGTGGAGTGCACGGTGAAGCCGAACGCGCTGTCGTGCGCGTACGCCAGTTCCTGGGCCACTACAGCCTCGTGGCCGAAGTCGCCTCCCCCGCCGCCGTCCTTTTCGGCGATGTCGGTGAGCAGTAGGCCTGCCGCTCCGGCTCTGTTCCAGAGTTCGCGGTCGACGTGGCCCTGCCGGGCCCAGTCCGCCTGGCGGGGGGTGACTTCTCTGGCGAAGAAGGCGCGGGCGTGGTCCCGTAGCAACTCGTGGGACTCGGTTTGCCAGGTGGGGCGGTGGTCGGGGAACAGGGTGGTGGTCATGATCTTGTCCTTGTCGGGCCGGGTCAGCGGCCGGTGAAGTTCGGCGAACGCTTGGCCACGAAGGCGGCCTGGCCCTCGTGGCTGTCGTCTGAGGCGAGTGAATAGACGAAGTTGCGCTTTTCGTGCTCGAGCCCTGCGGCTATCGACCCGGTCTGCGCGGCCAGGGCGGCGTCTTTGGCCAGGGCCACGGCCAGCGGGGAATTAGCCGAGATCCGCTGCGCCAGGGCGATCGCCTGTTCGACGACCTCGTCGTCGTCGACCACCTTTCCCACCAGGCCGAGGGTGGCGGCCTCGGTCCCGGTGACCAGGTCGCCGCTGAGCAGCAGTGCCATGGCGCGAGGTTTGCCGAGCGCCCGGATGAGTCGTTGGGTGCCGCCGCCGCCGGGGATGACGCCGAGCTTGACCTCGGGTAATCCAAGGCGGGCACCCTGGCCGACGATGCTGGTGTCGCAGGCCAGGACGAGTTCGAGCCCGCCCCCCAGGGCCAGGCCCTCGACGGCTGCGATCACCGGTTTGGGGAAGTTCTCCAGGTCGGCCCATAGAGTCCCCCCGGAGGCCCGCCGCTGCCCGATCAACGGATCGGCCCGCAGGGCGTCGAACGCGGTGATGTCTGCTCCAGCGCAGAACACGCCGCTCGCGCCGGCCAAAACTATGGCGCGCACGGAGTCATCGGTCCGCAGCTCGGCTAGGTGCCCGTTCAAGGCTGCGAACACCGCGGCGTTCAGTGCATTCCGGGCCTCGGGTCGGTTGATGCGCAGGATCGCGACGGCTCCGCGTCGTTCGCTGCGCACCACATCATCGTGTCCGCTCCGGTTGTTCATTCCTCGGCTCCCCGGTAGAGATCGGCGTGGTCGGTGCGTAGCGTCTTTTTGTCCAACTTGCCGACGCTGGTGCGCGGCAGCGCGTCGGCGAAGATGACGATGTCGGGCAGTTGCCACTTGGCGAACTTGTCTTCCAACACGGCGTGGATGTCGTCGACGTCAAGATCGGCACCGTCTTCTTGGACGACGATCGCAACCGGGCGCTCTTGCCACTTGGGATGCTCGATCCCCACCACGGCGGCTTCGCGGACCTGTGGGTGGGCGACGATCGCGTTTTCCATGTCGATCGAGGAGATCCATTCGCCGCCGCTTTTGACCACGTCCTTGATGCGGTCGGTCAGCTTGAGGTAGCCGTCGGGGCGGATCGTGCCGGCATCGCCGCTGCGCCACCACCCATCGGCGAACGCGCCGCCTTTGTCTTCCATCTTGTGGTAGCGCTCGATGATCCACGGGCCGCGCATGAGCACCTCGCCCTGGGAGACACCGTCGTGGGGTAGTTCGGTTCCGTCCGGTCCGACGACCTTGATGTCGATCCCGTTGACCAGCAGACCCTGGGCCCGCTTGAGATCCCACTTCTCCTTCTCACTGAGCACGTCCCGCAGCGTGTGCTTCAGGCCTGCGTTGACGGTGACCAGCGGAGTGGTCTCCGTGGCGCCGTAGGCGTGGATGATGTCGGCGCCGGTGAGGTCATGGAAGCCGCGCATGAGCGTCAACGACGGTTCGGTCGCCCCGGACAGCAGACGGGCGCGGCTGAAGTCCGGGCGCGTCTTGAGTGTGCGGATGTAGTCGAGCATCGGCTCGAAGATCGCGGGGGCACCGTTGGCTACGGTGACGGACTCGGAGATCATCGCGTCAACCAGCACAGAGGTGTCCTCGGCCGTATACCGTCCGGGCAGCACGACCTTGGCGGCCGAGTAGATGGCCGACTGCGGCAGTCCCCAGCCCTGGCCGTGGAACATCGGGGTGATGACCATGACGGTGTCGTCGTCGCCCATCTTCAACTGCGCTGCCTCGGCAAGAGTGTGGAGGTAGATCCCGCGATGGGAGTAGTACACGCCCTTGGGGCGGCCGGTGGTGCCGGTGGTGTAGCACGCGCTGTACGCCGAGGTTTCGTCGATCATCGGCCAGTCGAAGGTCGATTCCGCGGCCGTCAGCGCGTCTTCCCAGTGGACGACCCCGGGCAGGGTGGTGGAGATCTCCGAGAGTGGCTTGTCCGTCATGACCACCCAGGTCTTCACCCCGACGCCCTGCTCGACCAGCGCCTCGGCCACGGGCAGCAGGGACTCGTCGACCAGCACGATCGAGGCTTCGGCGTGGTCGGTGACATAGGCCAGGTCCACCGGGGCGAGCCGCAGGTTCATCTGCAGCATCACCGATGCGATACCGGGAATCGCCCAGTACAGCTCCATATGGCGTTTGGAGTTCCAATCCAGGATTCCCACCACCGTTCCGGGGCCGGCCCCCAGCCCGGTGAGCGCGTGGGCTGACTTCCCGACCCGCTCGAACATGTCTGCGTAGGTGTAGCGGTCCCAGCCCCCGTCGATGGTGCGGAATACGATCTCCTGCTCGGGGTAGGTCCGGGCGGAGTGCCGCAGCAGGGTGGTGGTGTTGAGCTGGTAACTGTCACCGTGTGTCGACGGCAGACCGGTGACGATGGGGTGGGACGTCATGTTGGTGCTCCTGAAGTGGGGTTGGGACGGTGGCTGGGACGGAGGGGGCTCGTCAGAGGCGTTCGATGATGGTGGTGTTAGCGGTGCCGTGGGCTTCGCAGATGGTCTGTAGCCCGTATCGGCTGCCGGTGCGTTCGAGCTCGGTCAGCAGGTCCGTCATCATGCGGGCGCCGGTGGATCCGAGGGGATGGCCCACGGCCACCGAGCCGCCGTTGACGTTGAGTTTGTCGTCGGGGACGCCGAACTCTTTTTGGAACATCAGCGGTACTCCCGCGAACGCTTCGTTGACCTCGAACAGGTCGATATCGTCCACCGTGAGCCCCGACCGGACCAGGGCCTTGCGGGTGGACTCGAGGATCGCGGTGAACTGGATGATCGGATCGGCCGCGGCGACCGCGTGGACCACGAAGCGGGCGCGGGGGGTGAGCCCGTGGGCCTCGGCGAACTCACGGTCGGCGATGAGTAGTGCGGCGGCACCGTCGCTGAGCTGGGAGGAGTTGGCTGCGGTGGTCTTGCCGTCCTCGGCGAACACCGCCCGCAGGGACGCCATCTTCTCCGGGTCGAGCTCGGCCCGGATCCCCTCATCCGCGGTCACGGGCTCGCTGGAGTCATCGAGCGGGTCGCGGCGCAACGGAACCAGCTGGGTCTCGAAGCGGCCGTCGCGGGTGGCAGCCAGCGCCCGCTCATGGCTCCGGCGGCTGAACGCGTCGAGTTCCTCCCGGCTGAGGTCGAAGCGGGTGTTCATCAGCTCACTGGACGGGCCCTGCACCAGCAGTCCGCCGTCGTAGCGGGCCAGCTCCCGGGGGGAGTACTGCGGGCCGAGCGGGGCGCCGGGTTGTAGTGAGGATGGCAGCGCCACCTGTGACATCGACTCCACGCCGCATGCGATGGCGAGGTCGTAGGACCCCGCCTCCACACCGTGGGCGGCAAATGCGACAGCTTGCTGCCCCGAGCCGCACTGTCGGTCCACGGTCACGGCCGGCACCGAATCGGGCAGGCCGGAGGAGAGTACAGCATGGCGGGCGATGTTGGAGCTCTGCTGGTCGTGCGTCATCACACAGCCAGCGATCACGTCGTCGATTTTCTCCGGCGCCACATCACTGCGGCGAACCAGTTCACTGAGGGTGGCCCCCAGCAGATCGGCGGGATGCCAGGCGGCCAGCGCCCCGCCGCGCTTGCCGACCGGGGTCCGGACGGCATCGACGATCACCGCCTCGCGGGTGGCTCGGGAACTACGGGGCTGGGGGGAGTCGGTCATGACTGGGTCCTTCCTCAAGGTGGTCAGGCGGTAGTCGCCGTGAGCGCGTGAGTGGTCTGCGCTGTGGCCGGGTGGGCATCGCGAACGGCGCTGAGCGGGATGTCGTGGCGCGCGGCCAGATCCTCCCAGTGGGCCGTGGTGCGCGCGGCGAAGGCGCGGGTGTAGGCGGCGGATGTGCCGTCGCAATCGAGTACCTCTCTGGTGCGGGCCTCGAAGTGCGGCTCGAGTGCCCCCAGGGCGATATGGCCGTCGGCGGTGGCATAGATGTTGTAGGAGGGCAGAGCCCCGCCCAGTGGTGCTCCATTGCCAAACAGGCCGTGCCGGAGGGCAGCCGCGGAGTCGTACGCGGCCGCGTCGAGAGTGATGCGTTGATGTCCACCGGAGTCGTGCTGTCCCCGCGCCAGCAGCAGTGCCAGGGCGGCCGAGATGGCCCGCTCCCCACCGACGGTGTCGGCGACCGGGACCAGCGGCAGGTGCGGCGGCCGGATGGTGCCGTATCTCGCCTGATAGGTCAGGTCGTGGCCCGCGACCTCCTCGTCGGCGCCGTCGTAGCCCACGATCTCCACATGGCACAACCGCGGGTAGCGGTCGCTGAGATCGCCGAGGCCGAGTCGGCAGAACGCTGACGGGCGCATGGCGGTCACCAACACGTCCGCCGTATCGAGCAGCCTGGTCAGCTCCTCCAGGCCGCTACGACTCTTGAGGTCGGCCCGACGAACCTCCACCCCCTGTGTCAGTTCTGCGTACCAGGAGGGCGCGGCCACGGCCAAGGCGTCACCCACCGGCGGCTCCACTTTGATCACCGCTGCGCCGAGGTCACGAAGGCCTGCCACGGCCAGCGGACCGGGCAGGTTGGTAGCCAAAGAGACGACCTGTATGCCGGCCAGGGGTCGGAGCGATCGAAGACTCATTCCAGCGACTATACAAGTAGTCAGTAAACTTAGCCACTGTATAGCTTTAGCGATTGGCGCGTCCCCGTAGACTCGTTTGTCGACCGAAGGGAGACCGCGTGGACCGCCCCGCCCAGCACTCCGGCGACCAAGATCTCACCGCCAAAGCGCGAATCCGCAACGCCGCTCTCGAGCTTTACGCGGCCAACGGCGAGGACCGCACACCGATGCGGGCGGTCGCGGCCGCCGCCGGGGTGACTGTCGGGCTGGTGGTCCATCACTACGGGTCCAAAGACGGCCTCCGCGAGGCCGTGGAGCAGATCGTCGTGGAGCGTTTTGCGTCGGCCCTTGCTTCGGCGCCGACCGACGGGGCCGGCGAAGAAATCGCTCGCGTCCGGAATGAATCCGTCGCGGAAATGCTGTTCAGAAACCCGGAGGTGGTCAACTACCTCCGCCGGGCGCTACTCGAACCCGGCGGCCAGCGGGGGCAACTGCTGGAGCGGCTCACCGAACTCACCCACCGGGAGGTCGTTGCGATGCGCGAGACCGGCGCGGCCTCGCGAGGTCGCGCCGACTCCGTCCAGGTGGTCGACGTGATCATCAACCAGATGGGCCGACTGTTCCTGCAGCCGCTGGTGGATGCCGTCTGGACCCACCTCGGGACCTTCACCCACACCGAGGGGCACAGCAAGCCCGAACTCGGCGTGAGCGTGTCCGGGGGAGGAGCTGTCGATCGTTCCCACGGGTCAGCCACCTGACCCGAGTTTCACTTTCACTGAACATCTGTACAAGCATCACGCTGGCGGTTACTGTTCCTGCTGTGTCCGGGGTCACATACCCGATCCCGGAGTCATCGACACCTCAGGAGTCACCATGGCCACTCTCGGAGGCGCCCTCGCGCTCAATGCCCGCCGGCACCCGGACAAGACCGCACTGATCTTCGGCGAGAGCACCTACTCGTACGAGCAGCTCGCGGCCCGGATCAATCAGTATGCGCACGCGTTGGCGTCGCTCGGAGTCGGCAAGGGCGACAGGGTGGCACTGCTGAGTCCGAACTCCGACGCGTACATCCTGGGCCTGTACGGAGCGTTCCGACTGGGGGCCGTCGCCGTGCCTCTCAACCCTCGCGTGCCGGCCCGCGAACTTCGCTACCTGCTCGAGGACTCCGGTGCGACGGTGCTGCTGTACTCCGAGGGGCTCGCGGTGGTGGTGGCCGGCCTCGACGAACTCGATCCGCTGCCGTCCGCGCCGCAAAGTCTGGTGCTGGACGAGCCCGCCGCGCAGGGCATCGCGCGGCTCGCAGACACCATGCCGACCACCGCGCCGGAAGTGGAGGTCATCGAGGACGACGACTGCATTATCCTCTACACCTCGGGCACGACCGGGCGTCCCAAGGGAGCGTTGTTCGACCATCACCGCATGCTGTGGGTGGGGAACTCGGTTTCCGCACTCGGTATGAATATCTTCGACCGGAATCTGCACGTCGCGCCGATGTACCACTGCGCGGAGCTGGTCCTGTTCGTTATGTCAGGGTTCAGCCTGGGCACCACTCACGTGGTGCTGCCAGCGTTCGAGCCCAAGGCGGTCCTGGATGCGCTGGAGAAGCACCGCATCACCGTGTTCCTGGGCGTGCCCACCATGTACCAGATACTGCTGCAGCACCCCGAGCTCGGCACGCGCGATCTGTCCGCGTGGCGGCTGGGCTTCTTCGGCGCCGCACCAATGCCGCCGAGCGCGGCGACCAGCTTGCTCGCCACCCTGCCGCACGTGCAGTTCTTCCAGCTGTGCGGCCAAACCGAAGGCGGCCCGACCGGCATCTTCCTCACTCCGGACGAAGTACGCGCCCGCCCAGATGCCACCGGACGGGCGTCCATCACTAACGCCGAGACGCGGATCGTCGACGACGAGGGCAACGACACCGCGGTCGGCGAGCCCGGGGAGATCATTTACCGAGGCGAGACCATCATGAAGGGCTACTGGAACAAGCCCGAGGCCACCGCCGATGCGCTCCGCGACGGCTGGCTGCACAGCGGCGACGTGGCGGTCCGGGACGCCGACGGGTTTATCACGATCGTTGATCGGATGAAGGACATGATCATCACGGGCGGGCGCAACGTGTACTCGGTGGAGGTCGAACAGGCCCTCGCCGGCCACCCGGACGTGGCCGATGTGGCGGTCGTCGGGCGGCCGGACGAGATGCTCGGGGAGAGCCTCATCGCCGTCGTCACCCCGGTCGAGGGCCGCGAGGTCACCTTGGAGTCGCTCCGCGAGTACGGATCCCAGTTCATTGCGGGTTACAAGCTTCCGCGCGAGCTCATCACCCGGCCCATTCCCCGTAACCCCTCGGGGAAGATTCTCAAGCACGTGCTGCGTGATGCAATCACGGAAGGCACAGTCGCCACCAGCTAACAATCGGATAGCTCGTTAGGCTCCTCTACCAAGCCACCTGCCATTTGGCCCGCTCTGGGAGAGGTCGAGTTCGCGGGATACTCGGCATCGCCTACTTTACATAATTACTATTATCGGCTAAACTTATGGCTAGTTAAAAGCGTGTATCACGGCTAAACTGTAGCCATGACGACAGTGCCACTCGGCGAGGCCAAGGACAAGCTCTCAGCCCTCATCGACAGCGCCGAGACCACCCACGACATCATCACGATCACCAAGCACGGCAAACCCGCCGCGGTGCTGATGTCGGCCGACGACCTCGAATCGCTGCACGAGACGATCTACTGGCTCTCACGCGTCGGCGTCCGCGACGATGTCGCTACCGCAGACGCCGAGTACGCAGCCGGTGAGACGGTGTCCATCAACGATCTGCGCGCTGAACACGGCATGCCACCGAAATGAGCGACGAGCCAACGTCCTCGCCCGACCCGTACCAGGTCGAAGTCGCCTCCCCAGCCCGCCGCGACCTCCAACGCCTCCCACCTCGGATCGTCCACGCCGTCATCGAATTCACCTCCGGACCCCTCGCCGGCAACCCGAGCCGGCTCAGCAAGCCACTGCGCGACGACCTCGTCGGCCTGCACAGCGCCCGCCGCGGCGATTACCGGATCCCTGCTGCGCATCGATGACCCCAACCACACCATCGTCATCGTCAGAATCAACCACCGAGCCCATGCCTACCGCACCTAGCTGCCAGTGGGACTGCTCCACCTGGACGAAGGAGAAGAATGTCGTGAACGACCCCGGGAACACGCTCGACCAGGCTGTCGACCAGCTCTACGACCCCATCATCGCGTTGCAACGCCAGGCCCTCGACATCGAGCGCAACTTCCGTGACCTCGCCCACCGCGACGATCTGGCCGTCGATACCCTCGGCGCACCCACCACGCCCGCCGAAGCCATCGCCAGCATCACCGAAGCCCTCGCATCCCTTCGCAACACACTCCGCGCCGCCGAAGAACACCAAGCCGCCGCCAAACGACACGCAGCACGCCTCTACATAGACCGCTAGACTTAGTAGATCCTCGACTCAGGGCCATTGGGCCATAAGCCGACAGCTGGCGACGGCGAGTACTACCGTTTCGGGCGTCAGCTCGGGTGGCAGGAGACAGAGGGTGGGGAGATCACGATGGACGGTTTGATCTTCACGAGCGAGCCGATGCTCACCCGTGCCCTCGCGGCCGAGATCCGTCACGCCCCCGGTGAATTTCTCGCTCTTCTCGCTGAACGGGGCGAAGTCGCTGCTCTCTCCGGTGCGCCTGTCGACCGTGTTCGGTGCGAGGGGACAGCAAACATCGACATCGTCATGGAACTGGTCGGCGGGCGAACAGTTGGGGTCGAGGCCAAGCTGGATCACCAAGTCACTGACGAGCAGATCGAGGCCGAGAAGCGTGCAGTCGACGACTTGTTCCTGCTAGTGCTGGATCGGGTCGATGCTGGTGATCATGCCGACCAGGTGCGGGGCGTGATCACCTGGAAAGAGGCTATTGATTGCTTTCCGGGATCGCGGGTGACCATGGCTGATATTGACGCCCTTCCTCCGCAGAAGGTCGCCGTCGAGCGTGTGCTCAGAAGTCTGACACCGTCGATTCGAAAGCTGCTGGGCGATGGGTGGTTCGTCGGTGTCGGTCGTGGGGGTAGCGGAATGCCGGCCATCACCATCGTCAGTCCGGACCTGAGCGATGGGCGAGAACTGCGCGGTCAGATTCAGGTGGTCGGCCGGAGCATGCCCGAAACCGCCGACGACCTTAAGTTCGAGTATCAAGTCGGGATTCAGACCAAGCCGACGATCGAAGACTTCGCCCCCGCTGATGAGACCCTCGGCCCGCCCGCCTGGGTGATCCATCTCGAACGTCTACGCGACGACGTTCTAGCAAACAACGTCGAGAGGTTCGGAATTCGCAAAGGACGTTCTGGAAACGGCCGCAGTGGACTCGGCAAGAACAAATCAGCGCTTGTGTCCAAGTTCCTTCCGGGGACCTCATGGATCGCCCGCGGCTACTGGGACTGGTCGATCGGACCGAAGTCCGAGCCTGTTGACCAGGACGGACTTCCTGATCTAGCCCGTCGCGCAGCAAGCCTCATGCAGCAATGGCATAAGGCATCGCTATGACTGGGGCTGAACGTATCTGACGTACGCCGGTCGAGGTCATTGTGATCGCTGTTGGGCAAAGCTCGGTCCGAGTTTCTCGGTAGCGGTCTCTGCCTGGGTCACCCCACCACGAGACTGGTGCAGCGTACGAAGGCCGAGGCCTACCGCACGCAGATCGTCGCCTCGATCCCGAATGCCCATGCGCCATCCATGCGCGGCAACTCGCGCGCCATCCAACGGTCGGTGTTTGCCCATTGATGTTCATCGCCTTCCATCGCGTGGAGGGGTGAGGTGGGCCCTTCGTAGTGGTCCAGTTGTTGTGCGACTCTGTTGCCCGAGTGTTTGGGCAGGAAGAATCGACGACGACATGGCAGGTAGCAA